>NZ_JASATN010000003.1:0-493252 GCF_038440355.1 Dyadobacter sp. OTU695
ACGCGTCCCGGAACAGAGAAACTAAGCGGGGCTGCCTAAGCGGGGCTGCCTAAGCGGGGGCGCCTAGGTTGTCCGCAACCCCGGCCAGGACCACCGATGATACTTGGACTGGGCGTCCCCGACTGGGCGTCCCCGACTAGGCGTCCCCGATCAAACCTGGTAAAGTAGGCGGGGCGCGCAGCCTAGCCGCCACAATTATTAAACACAACAAAAGCATCCCCTCAAAGGATGCTTTTGTTGTGTTTGGGGGGCTTGCATTTCAGAAAGAAGGCATTCCTACTCTACTTGATTTACCCGTTTCGGCCATCGTCGCTTCTCGCTTATTTACCTTTCTATTCAAGCATTAGAAGCTCGATCGTTACTCCAAAAATTCATTGAAGTACTCCTTAGGAAAACTCGATTGTATCATCGTTGATAGCGACGCCCTCCATTGCGAGATTTTGTTTCTTGGATATTCATTCTCGCGGAGCCTGGATGCTGACGAGAATGATTGTGATTATGCGGTTGGATTCTATCGGTCTTGGCGTGCTTTTAGCCTACATGGCAAGCTCCGCACCGGGAATTTGGGAAAAGATGGCGGAGATTGCGATTTTTATTAATCACAGGTCTAGTTTCATTTTACGTCACATTTTGGATGGTCTGCAATGGAGGACTCTACCTTAATTCCATTACGCTAACAAACAAGCTCTTCTTTCCGTGAGCACTATCTGCATTATGATTGTCTTGCCTGTTATGACAACATTAGATGTAAAACCGGGATGGATCAAAAGTTGAGTGAGGTTTATCAGCAAGATATCCTACTCGATGTATCTGGTCAATTATTCGATCGTTGGACAGTTAATGAAGACCACAACAATAGGTACTCGTTCCGGGGTATATGGCCCGTTGCTGTACGTTATCTATTGGGTGGCGACCGTTACAATCTCGACATTGATGTATCACTACATCGAGAAACCTTTCTTGACAATAAGAGATAGGTATTTCAGAGATGAACCACTAAAAACGGTCAGAACGAACTTTTATCCTGTTGATGTTTGATTAATAGATACCCTAGTAAAGCGCGCTTTTGGGTAGATGCTTGCGGTTGGTTGTCATGAATTCGATTGCCGCGCCGGTAATACCTTTTACGTCAAGGCCACATTCATGGTATAGTTCCTGAGGTTCGCCGTGTTCTATGATCGTGTCGGGGATACCCAGCCGTCTAACGTGGCTTGTATATCCGTTGTCGATCATAAATTCCACGACAGCACTGCCAAATCCGCCCTGTAAGCAACCATCTTCCAGGGTGATGACCCTGTCGTAGGAAGAGAATATATTGTGAAGCAGAGCCTCATCTAACGGCTTTGCAAACCGCATATCGAATAAACCGGCGTCGATGCCTTGCTTTTTCAATTCTTCACAGGCTTGCAAAGCGAAATTGCCAAGTGGCCCGAAGGATAGTATGGCAAGGTCCGTACCGTCTTTGATCTTCCTTCCCTTTCCTATCTCGATCTCCTCAAACGGCGTTTTCCAGTCCGGCATGACGCCATTGCCTCTCGGATAACGGATCGTAAATGCATTTTTACCCGACTGAAACAATTCCAGCTGCGCAGTGTACATCATATTCCTCAGCTCCTGCTCGTTCATAGGCGAGGCTACCACCATATTTGGAATGCAACGCATGAAAGCGATGTCATATACGCCATGGTGGGTTGGGCCATCCGCTCCCACCAATCCTGCCCTATCAAGGCAGAATATTACAGGCAATTCCTGAATACATACATCGTGTACGACCTGGTCGTAGGCGCGCTGCATGAATGTCGAGTAGATGTTACAGTACACCACATCACCTCGAGTTGCCATACCCGCCGAGAACGTTACGGCGTGCTGCTCGGCGATGCCTACGTCGAATGCCCGCTCAGGAATGGCTTCCATCATGATGTTCAATGAGGAGCCAGAAGGCATTGCGGGTGTGATACCGACTATCTTCGGATTTTGTCTGGCCAATTCCACGATAGTATGGCCAAATACGTCCTGATATTTTGGTGCCTGTGGCGTATTGTAAACTTTCTTCTGAATCTCGCCTGTTATCTTATCAAAGATGCCCGGAGCGTGCCATTTCGTCTGGTCTTTTTCGGCCGGGCCGTAGCCCTTTCCTTTTACGGTAAGGCAATGCAAAAGCTTGGGACCAGGAATGTTTTTGAGATCTTTAAGTACCTCGGTAAGATGGCTGATATCATTTCCATCAATAGGGCCGAAGTAGCGCAATCCGAGCGATTCGAACAGATTGCTCTGGCGAAGGATCGCTGTTTTCATCGCTGTTTCGACCTTGGAAACAATTTCCTGGGCGCTCTTGCCGAAGTTGCTCATTTTTCCGAGCAGGTTCCAGACTTCGTCCTTGAACTTGTTGTAAGTCTGCGAGGTGGTGATGTCGGTCAGGTATTCTTTCAGCGCACCGACGTTCGGGTCGATGGCCATGCAGTTGTCATTAAGTATGATCAGCAGGTTGGAATCCGTAGCACCGGCATGGTTCATGCCTTCGAAGGCTAAACCGGCAGTCATGGCGCCGTCGCCGATGATCGCAATGTGCTGGCGTTCGAAATTCTTTTCCAACGCGGATGCTACCGCCATTCCGAGCGCCGATGAAATGGATGTAGACGAGTGGCCTACGCCAAATGCGTCGTAAATGCTTTCTTTTCTTTTGGGAAAACCGGAAAGTCCGCCGTAAACGCGGTTAGAGTGAAATGCATCGCGCCGGCCGGTAAGTATTTTATGGCCGTAAGCCTGATGGCCCACATCCCAGACTAGCTGGTCGTCGGGCGTATTGAATACGTAATGCAGTGCCACGCTCAGCTCGACCACACCCAGACTGGCGCCGAAATGCCCGCCGTAAACCGACACATTATCGATGATAAATTGCCTTAACTCGTTGCAAACCTGCGGAAGCTGAGAACTGTCCAGTTTTCGAAGATCTTCGGGAGAATTAATTGTTGCTAATAATTTTCCTGGCGTTATAAGCATACCGTAGGGCTATTGAATCAAATTTACTGGCTGTCCGCTTTGTTAAATAGTCACAAAATTAAGCAAATACGCATTAAGTCTGACTATTATTTTTGCTGGCTCGCCTTGAACAGCTTCTGCTTCTCCTCGCGGGTCAGGCTTTCGTAGCCTGATTTCGAGATCTTATCCAGGATCGAATCGATTTCCATCTGATCAGGCATTTCAATCGTACCCGATGACGACGATGAATATACACTGGTGCTGCGGTACACCTGCCGTTCACGATAGGTGACCTGCATGGACGGCCGTTTCCGGAAAATGCGTGACCATACCGATAATAGTCCGTAGATCGGTTTACCCAAATCTGTCCCGTTTTGCAGCAATTTGATGAAAATATAACCTGTAAATGCGCCTCCCAAATGCGCCAGGTTTCCACCTGCATTAGGCCCCACAGTCTGCGCAAGCGAGAGAATGATATAGAATAATGCAATGAACTTAATACGAACAGGACCTAAAAAAATCAGGTTGAATGTATAGTTTGGAAGCAAAGTGGATGCTCCGACTGCCACGGAAAATGCCGCAGCCGACGCGCCGAGCATTCTGGAACCTTCAATATGCGCCTGAAAGTAAGGCAGGAGGTTATACAAAACAATGTAAATCAGCCCCCCAGCGATCCCGCCCAGCATGTATAGCGCCACTACTCTTTTTGCGCCCAGGTATTCATCCACCAGTTTTCCGAACCAGTAGAGAAAGAGCATATTGAAAAGAATGTGAAAGATATCATCGTGTGTGAAGAAATACGTGATGAGCGTCCAGGGCTTATATACGAATTCTCCCGTAGCGGCCGGAAGTTGTAACATATTGATCACCAGTGCGTATACGTTCGAAGATTGGGATAGGGTGAGCACAATCTTCATGAGCAGCAGAATCAGGAACACTGCTGTATTGATCAGGATAATTTTTACAAGCGCATTCTCGGATTTCGCGAATTCCCTTTTAACGTCGTCAACAATATTGCTCATCTTCTAATAGAAATTTGATTTTTGCGTACCCCAGTAACGCAACAATATATATGCAAATAGCATTCCTCCAATGTGTGCGAAGTGGGCAACATTATCGGACTGAGCATTTTGTATTCCTGAATACAATTCAAAAAGCCCATAAAAAGCAACGAAATATTTTGCTTTTATAGGGAACGGTACGAACAGGAGAAAAAGCTCCGTATTTGGAAACAACAAACCAAACGCCATCAGGATGCCAAAAATTGCTCCCGAAGCGCCGACCATCGGTATGCTGATAGACCAGGCATAAAAACCTTGTACCAGCTTAATACTCTGTTGAATATACACCGAATTGGTTGGATTTCCTTCGAAAGAATTCAAAAAGTCTAGGTTCGGCTCGTAAAGCGGTTCGGCGTGCTTGCTCAGGAAATCGGCCAGGCCGTCCGGTGTAGGATTTTGGGTAAATAACTCAACAGCATTTGCTACCTGCCAATTCTCATAAAGGCCTATTCCCGAGAACAGAAGCCCCGCGCCAATGCCGGTTACAAAGTAAAAAATCAGAAAGCGCTTCGGCCCCCAGATCCTTTCCAGCAGCGGCCCGAACATGATCAGACCGAACATATTGCTGAAAAGGTGACCAATGCCTCCGTGCAGGAACATGTAGGTAACAAACTGGAAAATGTGGAACTCCGGTGACATTACCGGCATGAGCGCGAACTGGCCTTTCAGGCTGAAAACAGAAGAATCAATAAAGTAGAATAGAATGTTCAGAATTAATAAATTCCTTACCGTGGGGGTTATGGCTAACATATAAGATTCAAATTCAAAGATTTATCTTCAATAAACTTCACAATTCCGGTTTTTGTTTCTCAACCCCGGAATATGTTGGCCAGTTTATCCATCGTCAGCAAAACGATGATCGGCTCGCCGCCCGGCGTCCGGTTCGGGTCCGAGGATGAAAACAGCTGGTTGAGCAATGTGTGTATTTCGACGTACGAAAGTTTGACGGCGTATCGTACTGAAAAACGTTTCGCCAACGATCGTGAAAGACTTTCCGGCTTATTCAGTTTAAGGTCGGAATAACTCTGTTTAAGTTGCTCGATCAACTCTTCGAACAAATCCTGCTCACTTTCTTCAGGCAAATCGGCCGGAATGCCGCGGATGATCAGTTCATTGGACCCGAATTCGTCAAACTCAAAGCCAAGGCTTCTGATCTCCTTTTTCGTTTCATGCACAAGCTGCATATCCGAATGCGTGAGGCGGATGGTTTTTGGAAAAAGAAGCTGTTGGCAGGCCCCATTGCGGTTGATGAGCATCTTGCGGTACCGCTCGTAAAGAATGCGCTCATAGGCCGATTTTTGATCAATGAGCATAATGCCGTCCTTCACCTGAGACAAAATGTAGCGGTTATGGAGCTGAAACAACAGCGCGTCGGCCTCGGGTGCGGCAATTACTTCGGAAGCCATCCGGTTCACCTTGCTGGCGACCGTTTTGGCTTGTTCCTGGTACACCGGCCTCGAAGCCGTGCTTGCACTCATCTCGAAAGCAGCAAGCTCGCGGTGCCGGTCTTCGGTATTTTGCAAACCTTCGAACAGCTTGCTCCAATTGGTCAGGTTGGATTTCGACGCGCCGCTCTCGCTCTTGCGCGGCTGTGCGGCCCAGTCGGGCATTACCGTGCGCGGAATGAGGTTATTGTTCGGCTCCGACGGGGATGGATTTAGAAAGTTTATATTTTCTTCAAAATCAATGGATTGTGAGAGATTATAAACCCCTACCGCCTTTTTCACGGCGGCCATAATGATCGCATATACTGACCGCTCGTCGTCGAATTTGATTTCCGTTTTAGTGGGATGGATATTGATATCGATATGTGACGGGTCGATGTCAATAAACAATACATAAAACGGGTGGCTGCCTTCCGGAATGGTACCATCGAATGCGCTGATCACCGCGTGGTGCATGTAATTATGCTTGATGTAGCGGTCGTTCACGAAAAAGAACTGCTCGCCGCGGGTCTTCCGGGCAAATTCGGGCTTGCCGATATAGCCGCGAACATTGATGTAGGAAGTGTCTTCCTGGCAATAAGCCAATTGCTCACGATAGCTTTTACCGTAAATATCAATGATTCTCTTGACCAGTTTCACCGATTGAAGGTTAAAGACCTCCGTATCGTTGTGATGGAGCGTGAAACCTACCTCCGGATGCGCCAATGCAACCCGTTGGAACTCGTCGAGCACGTGGCGCATTTCGACGGAATTGGATTTCAGAAAGTTTCGTCGGGCCGGTACATTGAAAAACAGGTTCCTGATCGAAAAATTAGTGCCTTTCGGACAAGCCACAGCCTCCTGGGTTTTGATTTCCGAACCGTCGATGCGGATCAATGTGCCCAGTTCATCCGATTCTTCGCGCGTACGCATCTCCACCTGCGCCACCGCGGCGATCGACGCCAGCGCCTCACCACGGAAGCCCATTGTCCTGATCCTGAACAGGTCTTCCGATTGCCGGATCTTGGAAGTAGCATGCCGTTCGAAGCACATCCGCGCGTCGGTTTCCGACATTCCGCTGCCATTATCGATCACCTGGATCAGCGTCCGGCCAGCTTCGCGGAGTATGACCTGCACTTGCGTGGCCTTCGCATCAATCGCATTTTCCATGAGCTCCTTTACCACCGAAGCGGGTCGCTGAACGACCTCTCCCGCGGCAATCTGGTTGGCTATGGAATCGGGTAATAGTTGAATGATGTCGGATGAAGGCATGTCGGAAGTGGCAGTTAACTTTACTATAACAAATAAACAAAAATTTTTTTTACTGCTCGGCTTATAATGGTGGGTAACAAATTGGGTGAAATTGCTTTTTCAAGAATTCCAATTGAAATAATTACATTAATAATTCAAATTTTACACAAAACGAGAACGTTAGTATTGTAAAAAGTTGTTGACTATTAATTAATTGTATAACTTGGGATACTAAACCGATGTTATTAAGCACCTGATCCTGTTATGAAAACGCCAATTATCAAGAGATTTAACTTTACCATGGCACTGCAATGGCTGATCTTTTTACCAGTCATTCTGCCTCTTTGTATCATTTTTGGCGCCGTACAAGGCGTAATGAATATGGTTGAAAAAATGGCGCACAGGATGTGGGTTGACATGGAATTGTAACACCAGCATCGACGTATTTAGTCAGCATATCAGGTAGATATAAATGAAAAGAGCCCGGAAAACTCCGGGCTCTTTTCATTTACGGTTATTACTTAGAATTTCCAGCGTACGAATGCTTCCATTGCTTCGTACTCGGCGAGGCCAAGTGAATCGTACAGCTGAGCGGTTCCACGGTTGCGCTCTTCGGCACGCTGCCAAAACTCGCGGGAATCCTCACCCTGGAACACCACACCGTCTTTCTGGGACTGGTGCTTGAAAATTCCCTGGCGTTTTTTCAAAACCTGGTCGGGGCTCATTGGAACGGCCATCTCGATTTCATAAATATCCCATTCAGCCCATGCGCCGCGGTACAACCATACCCAGCAGTCCTTCATGAAATTCTTATGTTTCGAACGCTGCAATGCGGCCTCGATAGCGTCCCAGCACACTTTGTGCGTTCCGTGCGGATCGGCGAAGTCGCCGGCGGCGTAGATTTGGTGTGGCTTAACTTCTTCAATCAGGTTTTCGATGATTTTGATATCCTCTTCACCGATCGGCTTTTTCTGAACGGTACCTGTTTCGTAGAAAGGCATATCCAGGAAATGCGCCTGGCTGGTTGGGATACCTACGAAACGGCAGGTAGCCTTTGCCTCGCCACGACGGACGAGACCTTTCACCTTGCGAACCTCAGGCGTATCGATCTCGCTATTTTTGGTATGTCTCAAAAAGTCTTTCGCATCCTGGAACAGTTTAGTCGCATTCGGGCTATCGATTGCGAAGCCATTGTTGAAGTCGACTACGAAATCAATGAAACGCAATGCTTCGTCATCGGCTACTGCAATGTTTCCGGAAGTCTGGTAGGCAACGTGTACCTCATGGCCCTGGTCGACGAGGCGCTGGAAAGTACCACCCATTGAAATAATATCGTCGTCGGGGTGCGGGCTGAAAATGAGCACACGTTTTTTCGCAGGCTGAGCGCGTTCCGGACGGTGCGTATCATCCGCATTGGGTTTTCCACCCGGCCATCCGGTGATAGTATGCTGCAATTGGTTGAACACATTGATATTGATCTCATAACCGGCGCCATATTGTGCCAGTAGATCGCTCATACCATTGTCGTTGTAATCCTTGTCAGTCAGTTTCAGGATTGGTTTTTTCAAGGTTTGCGATAAATGTGTTACCGCTTTCTTGATCATTTTATTGTCCCAGATCACCGAGTCAACAGCCCAAGGCGTTTTGATGCGGGTCAGCTCGGAAGCCGCGCTTTCGTCAACTACAAAAGAAACATCGGCGTGTGCTTGCAGGTACGAAGCAGGGTTAAGCTCTGTCACAGGGCCTTCCACGGCACTTTTGATTACCGAAGCTTTTCTTTCACCCCAGGCCAGCAGAACGATGCGGCGTGCATTCAAAATCGGTGCAACACCTAGCGTGATCGCTTTGCGGGGTACATTATGCAGTCCACCGAACTCCATGCTGGCAGCTGCGCGCGTAGAGTGGTCGAGCGTGATAAGGCGTGTATGCGAGTTGATCAATGAGCCAGGTTCGTTGAAACCGATGTGGCCATTACCACCAATACCGAGCAATTGGAAATCCAGTCCGCCTACCGCATTGATTTTGTTCTCGTAAGACATACAGTAATCACGCAGCAAGGCAGCGGGTACCGTTCCGTCCGGAAGAAAATAGTTTTCTTTCGGAATATCGACATGATCGAACAACTGCTCCTTCATGAACCGGTGGTAGCTGTAAATGGAATCCGGCTCCATTTGGTAGTACTCATCCAGGTTAAAAGAAATCACATTCTTGAAGCTCAAACCTTCTTCACGGTGCATACGCACGAGGATTGCGTAAACAGTCTTCGGCGAAGAGCCGGTAGCAAGCCCCAGAACGCAAGGTTTTCCTTCCTTTTGTTTCTGACGGATCAGGTCCGAAATCTCTTTCGCAACCGCGTAGGACGCCTCTTTGGAATCGGCAAAAATCTGCGTCGGGATTTTTTCATAGGTAATAGGTTGTCCTATGGTGCCGGAAGTGCCTTTTCCATTGTTGGAAGCTTGCATCAGGATTGTTTGTGGACTTACCGTTTGTTGGCTCATAACTAAATGTTAAATTATGTAAGAGTTTCGTGAATAGACTTCGGATTAAACTGCAAGTTACTCATGTGTTCGATCACGCACGAACGATTTGACCACAAAAGTACAACGGAAAACAATTATTCTTAAAATAATTTAAGAAATAACTTATACTTAAAATTACGCTCGTCGCGCCACTACGGGCTATTTCCCCAGACGCGGCTAATCCGGCGCTTCGCACTTTAAAGATAAAGTAAGTGTTAGTATTTTATTCCAAAATAATTGCTTGTATTTTTGCGGCTTATTCCAAGAGTATCACACCATTTTTTCTGACAAATCCCATGTCTACACTCACCAGCGTTGAACGCGACACCGCCATTTTTGATCTGATCAACAGAGAAAAACATCGCCAGGAGTCTGGTATCGAACTGATCGCTTCTGAAAACTTCACATCGCGCCAGGTGATGGAGGCGTCAGGCAGTGTGTTGACCAACAAATATGCGGAAGGTCTTCCAGGCAAACGTTACTATGGCGGTTGCGAGGTAGTTGACGAAATCGAGCAGATCGCGATCGACCGTTTGAAAGAACTTTTCGGTGCTACCTGGGCTAACGTACAGCCACATTCGGGAGCACAAGCCAATACGGCCGTTTTCCTTGCTTGCCTGAACCCGGGTGACAAGATTATGGGCTTTAACCTCGCACACGGAGGTCACCTTACACACGGCTCGCCTGTGAACATTTCAGGTAAATATTTCCAGCCTGTGTTTTATGGTGTTGAAGCAGAAACAGGTCTGATCGACTGGGATAAAGTTGAGGAAACCGCATTGAAAGAACGTCCGAAGCTTTTGATCTGCGGTGCGTCCGCATATAGCCGTGACTGGGATTACGAGCGCCTGCGTGCGGTGGCCGACCAAATCGGTGCATTGTTGATGGCTGATATTTCCCACCCTGCCGGCCTGATCGCTAAGGGACTTTTGAAAGATCCGTTCGATCACTGCCACATTGTAACTACTACAACGCACAAAACACTTCGCGGCCCACGCGGCGGTGTGATCATGATGCGCAACGACTTCGAAAACCCATTCGGTATCAAAACCCCGAAGGGCCAGCTGCGCACCATGTCATCGCTTTTGGATTCGGGCGTATTCCCGGGCACACAAGGCGGGCCTTTGGAGCACATTATCGCTGCCAAAGCCGTTGCATTCGGAGAAGCGCTGAGCGAAGGATATTATAACTATGCAACCCAGGTTGCGAAAAATGCACAGGCAATGGCCAAAGCATTCGTTGACAAAGGTTACCGCATTATCTCAGGCGGTACCGACAACCACCTGATGCTGATCGACCTGCGTACAAAAAATGGCGTAGAATCAGGCCTGACTGGTAAGCTGGCTGAAAACACGCTGATCAAAGCGGACATTACCATTAACAAAAACATGGTTCCTTTCGATGACAAATCGCCGATGGTAACCTCCGGTATGCGCGTAGGAACTGCTGCGATGACGACCCGCGGATTGGTTGAGGCCGATATGGAACGTATCGTTGATCTGGTGGATACCGTTCTGGTTAACAATGACAACGAAGCGAAAATCGCCGCTGTTAAAACAGAAGTGAACGAATGGATGAAACAATATCCATTGTATTAACATTATATAAGGTTGCAGAATGCTGCGCGGTAACTTTGGTTGCCGCGCAGTTTTTGTTTTATGATGTAGGTTAATAGGCTGAGTCACAAATCAAATGGTCTTCCATGCATTTGTCACTGCTAGCCGTTCGTTTATTATTGGTCCACAGGAAATACATATCACAAAGAATTGTGTCCTAACTTGTTTTGACTTAATAAGTTTTTCATAACTTTGCACTCCAAAATCGAATTATTTGATATGAGCAAGAAAAATACGGGCGAATCTGGGATCGAAATCATCGAATCTCCGGAGGCATTAGCAGGCCAGATCAATAAAGCAGAGGTTTTTTTCCTAAAAAACCGTAAGGTAGTTCTTGGAATCGGGGTGGCGGTTGTGGTTGCTATTGCTGGATTTGCTGGTTACCGTTTTTATATAGATGGTCAGGAAGGCACCGCCCAGAATGCACTTGCAAGTGTCGTGTACGATTTTGAAGCAGATTCATTGCAGAAAGCATTGAACGGAAGCGGCGGTAATGAAGGTCTTCTTTCTATTGCCGACAATTACAAAGGAACCGATGCCAGCAACCTGGCCAGCTTCTACGCCGGTGTAGCTTTGTTGAAACAAGGCAAATACGACGACGCTATCAGCCGTTTGCAATCATTCAGTTCTTCCGATCTGTTGATCCACGCGCGTGCCCAATCCTTGATCGGTGACGCTTATCTCGAAAAAAATCAGCCTGCTGAGGCCATCTCATACTATCAGAAAGCCGCTGATTATGAGAAAAACGAATATTTTACACCCGTTTATCTGATGAAACTGGCACTCGCTCAGGAGAAGGCTAACCAGCCAGCTGATGCAGTTGCAACCTATAAACGTGTTGTAGACGAGTTCCCACTGTCCTCGGAAGTGGTGAATGCGAAGAAATATATGGGATTATTAGAGGGACAGGTCGGCAAATAATGGTTAACCATTCTGTTTCTGAAAAAGGATAAAGCCGACCGAGGTTTTATCCTTTTTTTATTCATTTAATCCAAAGTTTTAAAAACAAGACATTTTCTAATTAACCTCTTGAAAATCAATGTCAAGTGCCGATAAAAATCTGAGCGTATTCACCACGGAAGGACTTCCGGATATCAGCAATAAAAAATTTGCGATCGTCGTAGCCGAATGGAACAGCGAAGTGACCGAAAAACTGTTCGAAGGAGCTTACCAGACGCTGATTACCTACGGGGCGCTTCCGGCGAATATCGTCAGAGGTAATGTGCCGGGGAGTTTCGAGCTTACCATGGCCTCTCAATGGTTCGCTCAGCGTGCGGATATCGATGCGGTGATCGCATTGGGTGTCGTAATCCAGGGCGAAACAAAGCATAACGATTATATCAACCACGCGGTGGCGCAAGGCATCACGAATGTCAGCCTGAAATACGACAAACCGGTAATTTTCGGCGTACTGACTCCCAACAATATGGAGCAGGCACTGGAACGGTCTGGCGGCGTACACGGCAACAAAGGCGACGAAGCGGCGATGACGGCGATTAAGATGGTCGGGCTTAAATTAATTTTGAATGACTGAATGAGTGAATAGGGCGCGACCCTGTCTGGCAACGCAAGTCACAGTTTGATTTATTTGCATGAAGAATATTCACTCATTCACACATTCAGTCATTCAAAACTCACACATTCAGTCATTCAATCAATCATTCATTCAGTCATTCATTCATTCAGTCATTCAATCATTCAGTCATTCAATCATTCAAAATTAGTTATGCAAGTCTGGAAATTTGGCGGTACTTCGGTAGGGAAGCCTGAGCGCATGCACTCAATCCGCGAACTCCTCAACAATGATCCTAATCGTAAAATTGTCGTATTATCGGCCCTTTCCGGATCGACCAACGCGCTGATCGCTATCGGAGAAGCAGCCAAATCGTATGACGACGCCAAGGCTGCGGCATTGATTGAAGAATTGAAAAATCACTACGATTTGTTCATCAAGGAATTGTATTCAACTCCTGAGGGGCTCTCAGCTGGTCAGCAGATCGTGGATTCAGAATTCGGGTTTATCAAATCGGTGGTAAGCGTGAAACCTTTCACCATCAAACAGGAGAAAGAACTCGTTGCGGAAGGAGAAATATTGAGTACCAAAATGTTCCAGGCGTATCTGGAAGAAAAAGGAGAGAGCTCGGTATTGCTGCCTGCATTGGATTTCATGCGCATTGATGCGGATGGAGAGCCTGAGCTGGCTACGATCGAGGAGAAATTGGTAACTATTTTAAACCAATATACCGACAAGCAGACGATCGTTACGCAAGGGTTCATCTGCCGCAACCCGCGGGAGGAAGTGGACAACCTGAAAAGAGGTGGTTCCGATTACACCGCGTCGTTGATCGGCGGAGCGATCCGTGCAGATGAAATCCAGATTTGGACCGATATCGACGGAATGCACAACAACGACCCGCGCATTGTGAAGCGTACCTTCCCGATCCGCGAGCTGACGTTCGAAGAGGCGGCTGAGCTGGCTTATTTCGGGGCGAAAATCCTGCACCCGAGCACCATTACCCCTGCCAAGTTGCGTGGCGTACCGGTTCGTTTGAAAAACACCATGCAGCCGGAAGCTCCCGGAACGCTCATCGCGACCCAGACTTCCGACCGCGACATTAAAGCCATTGCCGCCAAAGACAATATCACGGCAATCTACATTCACTCGACCCGTATGCTGAATGCTTACGGCTTCCTTCGCCGGGTGTTTGAGATTTTCGAGAAATATAAAACGCCGGTGGATATGATCACGACCTCAGAAGTATCGGTGTCGGTAACGATCGATAACTCCGAAAACCTGGAACAGATCAGTGCCGAATTGCGTGAATTCGCCGATTTGGAGGAACATGACCGCGACCAGAATATCATTTGCATAGTTGGTAATTTCAGCGCCGATAAAGAAGGTATCGCATTGAAAGTGCTGGATGCGATGAAAAATATTCCTATACGAATGATTTCGTATGGTGCTTCGGAACATAACCTGTCGTTGCTGATTCATTCCAAATACAAAGCGGAGGCATTGAACGTCCTCAACGAGCGCCTGTTCTTTTACGAGGACGCGATGAAGGATATTTTCACTGCTCCCTGATCTCAAAGCATTCAAATACTAAAAAGCTGATCGCCGAAAGCCGACAGCCGACAGCCCAATGTTACAAACGAATTTTATCCGCGAAAACCGCGAGCTGACGATCGCGGGACTGACCAAAAAGCATTTCAAGGATGCTGAGCAGGCGGTTGACCGCATTATCGAACTAGATGGCAAACGCCGCCAGGTCCAGCAGGAACTAGACGATGTGCTGGCTGCGTCCAACAACAAAGCCAAGGAAATCGGCGCACTGATGAAAGCCGGCCAGAAAGCCGAGGCAGAAGCCGCCAAGGCTGACACGGCTGCATTGAAAGAGCGTTCCAAAGCGTTGGAAGAGGAGCACAAGGAGTTTGAAGAAGCTTTGCTGCAAGAGCTCGTAAAGCTGCCAAATCTCCCGCATGAGAGCGTTCCGGAAGGCCGGACTGCCGATGATAACGTAACTGTCCTCGAAGCCGGCAGCAAGCCGGAATTGCACGAAGGCGCATTGCCTCACTGGGACCTTATCAGGAAGCTGGGTGGTAGCCAGGCTCCGATCATCGATTTTGAATTGGGTAACAAAATTACCGGCGCGGGTTTCCCTGTTTACAAAAGCAAAGCCGCGCGACTGCAACGGGCAATGATCGCATTCTTCCTCAGTGAGGCTGGCAATGCCGGTTATACCGAAATACAACCGCCGATTGTGGTCAATGCAGATTCAGGTTTTGCCACAGGGCAGTTACCTGACAAGGAAGGACAGATGTACCACGCAACTGTTGACGATCTCTACCTGATCCCGACTGCCGAGGTGCCGGTTACCAACTTGTATCGCGATGTAATCGTGCAGGAAAGTGAATTACCGGTTAAGAATGCAGCATTCACGCCGTGCTTCCGCAGGGAGGCAGGTAGCTGGGGCGCACACGTACGCGGACTGAACCGTTTGCACCAATTCGATAAGGTGGAAATTGTGCAGATCAGCAAACCGGAGGAGTCTTACAAAGCCCTCGACGAAATGGTGGAACATGTGAGAAGCCTTTTGGAAAAACTGGAACTGCCCTACCGCATTCTGCGACTTTGCGGTGGCGATATGGGTTTCACATCCGCATTGACCTACGATTTCGAAGTATGGTCGGCAGGGCAGCAGCGCTGGCTGGAATGCAGCTCGGTTTCTAATTTTGAAACCTACCAGGCCAATCGCCTGAAACTGCGCTACAAGAATGCCGATAAGAAAACGCAGCTGCTTCACACTCTGAACGGCTCTGCATTGGCATTGCCGCGTATCCTGGCCGCATTGCTGGAAAATAACCAGCAGCCGGATGGAACGGTAAAAGTACCGGCTGTCCTGGTGCCATTCTGCGGTTTCGATTTGATAGAATAGCATTCAAAATACCTATTAGGAAAGGGCTCTCATTCTGGTGAGGGCCTTTTTGCGTTTCGGAGCAAGGCGGTTACGCCGGTTTGGTCCATAATGAGCCTTCCTACCTTTTCAAATGCGGCTCCTTCTTCGATTTTGAATGTATTTTGAAATTGATGGCCGGTAATGCGGGTTCGGAAACAGTGGAAGCTTAGCTGGGAATGGCCGGTGTAATGCGAAATCAGCTCATGCAGGTGGGTGGAGACGAGAAAATACGAGCCCTCAAAATTTGCGAAGCCATCAAGTACTGTTTTCGAGCAATGAAAAGCGTCTTCCTGATTGGTACCCCGGAACAATTCGTCCACAATCACAAAGCATCTTTCCCCGACGCTCAATGCCTGGGAAATTTGTTTGATCCGTATCATTTCATTGTAAAAATGGCTGAAACCCTGATCGAGATCGTCGGAAAGGTGAATGGAGGTAAAAAGCCGGTCGGTAAATGGTAACCGAAGCGATTGTGCAGGCACGGGCCATCCGAGGTGTGCGAGGTAAACCAGAATACCGCAGGTTTTAAGAAATGTGGTTTTGCCGCTGGTGTTTGCACCGGTGAGAATGCACACCGGCTGGTCGGACCCCAGTGAGAAATTGTTGGCGACGGCATCCGTGATCAAGGGATGCCAGACTGAGTCCGCGCGGAAGCCATTTAAACGTGGGTCAAATTCCGGAAAGGTGAGCTGGTGCCTACGGGCCGTTTTGATGATCGCCTGGCAGGCGTCCAGCCGGTAGAGCGTGTCGAGCATCTGCCGAAATTCGTTCCTATGGCTGATCCGGAAATGGTAGTCGAGGTAGAATATGGAGCCATTTGAAAGTTTGCCATCATTCCTTTTTAGAAATGCTGATAAAACAGGGGAGAAAATAAATTTCCTGAGCTGATCGATATCTTCCTTTATCTCATCGGGAATTACCGTTTCGGAGAGGTTATTGAGCGTGTTTTCAACTGCCCGCGCGAGCCGTAAAGTAGCCAGCACACCGCTTTGAATGCGGTAATATTCACCTTTGTTTTTGACTGAATACAACCAGGTATCGAACCAGTGCTTCACGACGTCCTGCGACATCGAATGCGCCACGCTCAATGCAAAATAGCTTTCCGCCGCCGCTGCATAAGCTTTTGCAATATTGATCTGCCACGCATTCGGCCTTGCCGCGATGGTTTTTAATAACTTTTGAAAACGGCGAATATCGTCGAGTGTTCCCTTGGGTTTGGTGATGATGCTTTTGAGATAGTCAGAACCTCCCAGCGTTTCAGTTTGATTGTAAAAGGCGAATATGCTTGCCGTCCGGCTGTTTTCGGGCAGAAGTTGTAGTTCGTGTAAGGTATGCCGGTCGACGGGCTGCATTCGGGCGGTTTTGTGTACGCCCAAATGTAAATGCGGGGGCTGAGAGCCGCCCGTTAAATAAAGTTAAACTTCGTGCTTTTTGGGAAATGCGAGCCAGATGAAGTAACCGGTCAGAATTACGATCGCCGTTTGCATCGAGTAGTCGATCAGCAGATCAGTCGATGCGAGGGTGTCGGAAGGTGTCATGTAGCACGGCATGCCGAGCCGCCACCAGTAGGATGGATGCACCACGCAAAGCAGGTTGAATACGAAAAGTATCGTAACCTGTGTTTTGTTCTTCCAGTCAATGACATAGAGGACCAGCGGTAGCAGGAAGAGGAAGATGTAGTTACTGTAAGCGCTCTGTTGTACGATCATCATCGTAGCATATAAAACGATCCAGACTTTCGACAGCATTACCCGGAAATCGGCATGCCGGAGGCGCCATGCGGAAATGCAAGCCAAGCCTACCGATGCAACCAGGCCTATCCAGTTCCAAAACTTTTCCCCGACGCCTATCGAGTTGTAAAACCAGGGATTCAGGACCGAAGGAATATTCGGGGCCCGTAATGTTTTGGCTTCGTCCAAAGGCTGCATGAACTCGAATCCGACGAGCGGGTATAATATGCCGAGCGAGACAATGCCGATAATGGCGATCGGAATGACGAAACGGACCTTTTGTTTTTCCAGTAGAAACAAAGGCACCATGATCAGCACGAAAATAGCTTTCGTCATTAACAAACCAATGCCCAATACGATCGCGTACCACTCTACGCGCAATGTGCGTTCACGCAGAAGATAAGCAAGGATCACGAACAGCCACATCCATACATCTTCCTGGGCTCCTATGATGCAAAGCACGAGCGAGCCCGGCAGCAGCAGATAAATGAGCGCCCGGAACAGGAATGTGCCGCGAGTTTGGAATGGCCTGAAAAAATGGTACGAGGCCAGCAATGCAATGCCATCCATTACCGCCATCGTCAGCACGATCATTTTGGGGCTATACCAAAGTTTCAGCCACAGGCCAAGAAAATAGGCGTAAAGCGGTGAGTAAGGCGACCAGAAATCGCGGTACACGACCTGTCCCAGCGATGCCTTACTACCTTCGTCCCAGAAGCCGTTCACGTCCGAGGTAGGCTCCATATTGGCTACCAGGTACACGGCAATGAATGGCAGAAGCCGGAGCAATACCCATGCTACTGCCAGTACGGTATTCGCGGATTTTTTTTCGAGCCAGTCGGTAAGTGATTCCCTTTTAAAAAGCAATGCAGCGGTAACCAACAGCGCGGCAATGCTGATGACGGTTTTGGCAAGGACTATGTTCATGCCGTTGCCAGGTTTTGGGAGGGAACCACCTTTCGGTATGTTTCGCGAAGCACCCAGAGGAAACAGAGTACATTCAGGATTTGCAGCACATACTCGAACAGGTACGACGCGTTCCCGAACATGCCCAATGACGTGTACGCGGGCTGTTTGATATACACCCACACAAAAGGCTGCACAACCGTGAGCCAGTTCAGCGCGAGCAGGACCACGACATGAGCGGTTTTGCGGATATCGATGATTTCAAACAAAACGGCCATCAGGTACGCGATCACGTACGCGCCCATAGCACTAGCCTGAAAAAGCATCATGCACACGAAGCAGGCGATAAAAATGCCCGGTAATACTTCACTGATATGTCGGTGCCGTGCTTTCAATGCCATGTAAACGGGAATAAACACGGTAAACAGCAATCCGAACCAGTTGATCAGCGTTGACTTCTTTTCATCTACATGGAAAACCAGCTCCACAAACGGCCGGAGAACTGAAAATAAGTTGGGTGTCATCAACTGCTCGGTATGCCGGATCGGCATCAGGAAGAGATCGCCGATCTGCCAGTAGAGAAAGCCCACAGCAGGTAAGCCAATGGCAGCCATGACGAGCAGCATTTTGATCGGTTTTTTGACCATTACCAGCAATGCAGGCAGCAAAAAGATGAAGGTCACTTTTATGGTGAGCAATGTCATCGCATATAATATCCCGATCCCGACCTCGTAGTTGCTCCGGTTTTTGATTGTATACCGCCAGATAAGCAGCGCCGCGCCCCAGAACCACACTTCTTCCTGTCCATCTACGAGTATGTACATGAATGCAGCCGGGAGCATGTAGTAAATTGTGGCCAGTTGCAGCGCTTTCGGACTTCTGCCTTTATAAGTATCGTAAGTAAGCCAGAGAATGGCGGTCTCCATCAATACCATAAAAAGTACGATCGCACGGGCATTGTGCCAGATCCAGACCGGGATGCTGATAATGTAAGCGTAAAGTGGCGCGTGGTACGACCAGAAATCGCGGTAGACGAAACCGCCCGCCTTGGCGCCTTCTGCCTTGTAAAAAAAGAAAGGAATATCGCCCCGCGGCTCCTCGTTGATAATGAGGAAAATGCCGATCCAGGGAATGAGCCGGAAGAGCACAAAGCCTAATGTGAAGATCAGTTTATCGTTTTCCCGCTGCCATTTTGAGAAGAGATCCGAACGGCTGATAGTCCAGATAATTCCGATAGTCAATGCAAGGTTGATGAGCAGCTTAATATAAAAAACGGTAAGAACGGGCATGGGTAATCTGTCGTGATCCGGCCGCAAACTTAAGACAAGTTTTCTTCAAAACGACCAGCAAAACCCAAAGTTTTAATTGGTTAGGGAATTGTATGCTTGCATACTGTATTGGTAAATCCTATTTTTGAAAATCTTCATCCACAAAAATCAATGTCTTCTATGTCAGCTTCCCAACCACTTACCGGAATGGATTTCAACCTTAGTGAAGAACACCTGGCAGTGCAGGCGGCCACGCGTGACTTTGCACAAACCGAGTTGTTGCCCGGCGTAATAGAACGTGATAATGCCCAGCATTTCGATCCGGCATTACTGCGTAAAATGGCTGATTTAGGCCTTTTGGGCATGATGGTTGCACCGGAGTACGGTGGCGGGGGGATGGATACGCTGGCATATGTGATAGCTGTGGAGGAAATATCGAAGGTCGATGCGTCGGCTGGTGTGATCGTGTCGGTAAACAATTCGCTGGTGTGCTGGGGGTTGGAAAAGTATGGTACGGAGGAACAAAAGCAGCAGTACCTGACACGCCTGGCATCTGGCGAGGTCATCGGTGCATTCTGTCTGTCGGAGCCCGAAGCCGGTTCCGACGCCACTTCACAACACACGACTGCGATACCAAACGGAGACCATTATTTATTGAACGGCACGAAAAACTGGATCACCAACGGTAACACCTCGTCGGTGTGCATCGTAATTGCCCAGACACACCCTGAGCTGAAACACAAAGGCATTAATGCATTCCTTGTCGAGAAGGGTTGGGCGGGGTTTTCAATAGGTAAAAAGGAAGATAAAATGGGTATAAGAGCTTCTGACACACACACTTTGATGTTTTCGGATGTGAAAGTACCAGCGGAGAACAGGATCGGGGAGGATGGCTTTGGTTTCAGGTATGCCATGAACGTGCTCAACGGCGGGCGTATCGGGATAGCGGCGCAGGCGTTGGGAATTGCGGCGGGGGCTTTTGAACTTTCCTTGAAATATTCCAAGGAGCGGAAGACGTTCGGCAAACCCATCGCCGAACATCAGGCGATCCAGTTCAAATTGTCGGAAATGGCTGTGAAAATTGAAGCTGCTCGGTTACTTGTTTATAAGGCAGCCCGGTTGAAGGATGAAGGAAAGGACTATATACAAGCCGCAGCCATGGCAAAATTGTATGCATCCGAAGTCGCGATGTGGGTGACAACAGAAGCCGTCCAGGTGCATGGGGGCTACGGTTACGTGAAGGAATACCACGTCGAACGCCACATGCGCGACGCTAAAATCACACAGATTTATGAAGGTACCTCCGAAATCCAAAAATTAGTGATCGCCCGGGAGCTTCTTAAATAATTAGTAATTCCCTTAAAAGTCGATTTTATTCTGAATCTTGGATTTAAATAATATCAAAATATCACTTTTTTTTAAATTTTTGTGAAACTATACTTGTATTAGTTTTGTACAATTTATTAGATTTGTACAAAATTTGAATAATCGGTCAAAACGGCCCCTTAAATATATCAAGTATGGAAGACTATAATAAGATTATTGAGTCGTTGGGAGTGAAATTCGTGAAGGCCCGTCATATCAGGATTTTACAGCCCATCACGATTAAAAATTTCTATGACGTACAGAACTCCCTGACCATTCTGTACGATGGCGAGGTTTCTTTCGGTTCGGAAGAGTCGCAAAAGGTTGAGGAAGGGGATATGCTCTTTATTCCGGGAGGTAAGCACGCTACGGTTACTTATGGTAATGGTGCGTCAGCCAAAACCGTATCGAACGAGGAGTTCATGACCAACCGCGACAACTATATCGAAGCGGGCCACGACCCTGCATTGATCGGGAAGTTACCTAACTCGTTCGGTCTGATATCTTTCGAAGCCAAGGTATTCGATACCGTGAACTTCTTCACTTCCCTGGACGTGCCTCCGTTCCTGATCAAACGCGACGACCAGATCGCCGCGACGATCAACCAGATCCTGACGGAAGATATGCTCGATACCCCAGGAAAAGGCCGTATCATCAAGATCAAAACCGAAGAGGTAGTGATCGAGATCATCCGTTATATTTTGAAGAACAAACTGTTCGTGGAGCAGCTCGTAACCAACAGTACCTATTTCAAAGATCCTCGTCTGATCGATATTTTCGCGTACATTAAGGACAACCTGGGCGGCGACCTGTCGAACAAGGTGCTGGCCAACGTAGCGAACGTTTCTGAGGACTATGTAGGTCAATATTTCAAAATGCTGACCGGTATCAACCCACAAGATTATATCGAGTACCAGCGCATGGAAAAGGCTGTGGATCTGCTCCGCACGTCGAAGAAAAGCATCCGCGCGATCGGTTCCGATGTGGGTTACAAAGACACCGCCTATTTCTGCCGCCGCTTCAAGATGATGTTCGGTATCCCGGCCGGAAAAATGCGCCGTCGCGAATCGCTGATGAATGTTTAGAATGTAATGTTAGACTATAATTGAAAAAGAGAACTGGTTCCGGTTCTCTTTTTTTATGTCCTGATATTACTGCGCGGGTGTAAGTTGGGCAGCCGTAACCCTCCATTTCCCGCCCAAGCGCACGCATACGGTCGTGTACGCAACATTGCCATTGAAGCCGTTATTCTGGATCCTCGCGCTCACATTCCAAAAACCCTGTACAACGGCCACATCCCCGTACGTGCGCGTGCGTGTGCCCGTGAGCATACCCGAGTCGATGACGATGTAGCCCTGCCCGATCGCCTGCTGCAACGCGCGTCCGTCGATCGTCTGGCCATTGAAACTGGTGACAGTAAAATCATTTGAAATGAGATTGGTGATGGCTGTGGCATCCTCATCCAGCAATGCCTTGAAAAACAGTTCGGAACAATCCGTGCCATCGACAGGCTGTGGGGCGTTGTTTTGCGCGGATGCGGCAAGCGGAGCAAATGCCAGGAGGAAAATGATCAGGAGTTGTTTCATGTCGGATGGTCAGGTGTTGTCAGAAAGGTCAGGTCTTGTTTGGGTTCGGCAGCATGTGTAAGCAAATAGTGAAAATCTCGTCTTGTGTGGCTAGATTCGCGTCTGTTTTCCATGAACGAATCAGTACAATGAAATTATCAATAAAAATCCTTCTTACCGCGCTGATCTGTATTGTTGCCGCCTGTTCGGGTGCTCCGGATAAATTAGGCAATCTGGACCTTAAAAAATGGCGCAGCGACCGCGGAGGTTGCAATGACGTGCGCAAAGGCCTGGAAGGCGATTTTAAGAATGTTGAAAAAGAATTGAAGGGAAAGTTTGCCGATACGATCGGAGAGATACTGGGCAGGCCGGATATTCATCAACTCGGCGAGCGCAACACCAAGTTTTACGTCTATTTTCTGGAAAAGGGCCCGCAATGCGAGAACATGCAAGCCAAATCGAATGCCCGTAAGGTACTTCTGAAATTCAATGCAGTGGGGTTGCTTTCGGAGATCACATACCAGGACCGCCCGCTTTGAGCAAAGCAAGCCGGATTATTCTCATCACAAATAAAACTTCTTGATTTTAATAAGCTGCTCCACCGGCTCCGGCACCATGTACCGGATCGACTGACCTTTTTTAATGCAGGCGCGAAGGAATGTAGCTGAAATATCCAGCAACGGCGCTTCCACGAATTTCACATTCGGATGGTTCGCAAATGCGTGTGCTTTTGAGTTGGGCCTTGGATAAACATACAGGCCTGTGTATTCAAGAATTTTCTCGTAGTTCTTCCAATTCGGAAATTGTGCCAGGTTATCTTCCCCCATAATCAGCTTGAACTGGTGCTGTGGAAATTTTTCCTGCAAGCGCACGAGCGTATCGATCGTGTAGCTCGGCTTGGGCATATGGAACTCAATGTCGTTGGCCCGAAGCAGTGTATTGTCCGAAATAGCCCGCTGCACAAGATCGAAACGGTCGAATTCGTGCAGGAGGCTGTTATTTTTCTTGAATGGATTTTGCGGGCTCACGATAAACCACACCTGTTCGAGGTCCGTCGTGGTAGCCATCGTGTTGGCGATGATCAAATGCCCGACATGGATTGGATTGAACGATCCGAAAAACAGGCCGATCTTCATCGCTGAAAATTAATTAGGATTGAATGAATGCCTGAACCAGCTCTTCTGCTTTGACCAGGGTTTCTTCCAGATGATCGTTGACGAGAACCCGGTCAAACTCATGTTCAAAGCTCTGCTCGTAGCGGACCTTTGCCAGGCGTGTAGCGAGTGTTTCGGGAGTTTCGGTGCCGCGACGGGCCAGGCGGCGTTTGATTTCTTCGTCGGAGGTAACTTTCACAAACACGGCGAGTGCGGCGTCGCCATATGCCTCTTTCAATTTAAGCCCTCCTTTCACGTCCACATCAAAAAGAACGTGTTTGCCTTCGTCCCAAAGGCGTTGTATTTCAGCTTTAAGGGTGCCGTAGTAGTTGCCGGCGTAAACTTCCTCCCATTCCGCAAACTGCTGATCTGCGATTTTCTGACGGAAATCCTGCAAGGTCAGAAAGTAGTAATCCTTGCCGTCCACCTCGTGTTCGCGCCGTGGACGCGTACATGCCGAGACTGAAAATGCCAGTTGCTGTGTGTATTTATTTAAAAGATGCCTTACGATGGTGGTCTTTCCGGATCCGGAAGGGGCAGAAAATATGATAAGCTTGCCTTTCACTCGAACAGATTAACTGTTAATTTTTGAAATAATCGTATTGAGAATGCTCTCAGGGCAAGGCTTCTTGACAATCTTGTTGTTGAGGGAATCCTTGATGCACTTTTCCAGTCGGTATGATTCGATACAAGGGATGCATTTGTCCATGTTTTCGCGGAAGTGGTCCTTCTCTGCTTCGCTCGCCTCGTCATCCAGGATAGCCTGAATGATTTTCATACACTCAGCATGATGCTCGCAGGTATGCTTCATTTGTTTTTGCGCAACTTCTGTTACAGAAGGCGTCGTGGAAGATGCATTCATTAGTTAAAATGAAAAAAGAATAATGGAATATATGTACAGTTGTACCCTATAACCGAAGAGGTTGCAAAAAAAGTTTCACAACCTATGAATCATATCCCATTGAGCTCGCGTAGCTTCTGAGTTTTTCTTTCAGGAGGTTACGTGCGCGGTGCAATCTGGACCTCACCGTTCCGATAGGAATGTCCAGGATCTTGGCCATCTCTTCGTAGGTGAAACCTTCGATGTCACAGAGTATGATGACCGTTCTGAAGTCGACAGGCAGGGCGTTGAGGGCATTGGCAACCTCGTCGCCGATCAGTTCCTGTACAGCATCAGCACGGAGATCTACGGTATAAGTGGTATCGGATGCTTCCTCGGAATTATAGGTCGTTTCAACTTCCTGATAATCAACTTTGGAAGGTTCTTTACTTTTTTTACGGTAGTCGTTGATGAAGCTGTTTTTGAGGATCCTGAAAAGCCAGGCTTTGGCATTCGTACCCTGCTCGAAAGAAGATATAAAACGGAACGCCTTCAGATATGTATCTTGAACCAGGTCATTGGCATCGTCTTCGTCCATGGTAAGTCGGAAGGCGAAGTTGTACATGGAGTCAATGTGTGGCATGAACTCACGGTTAAATACTTCATAACGAAGATCATCCGTGTATTCATTAGTCGTGAGCGTTTCTGACATGGCAACTAACATAGGAATGCTGAATTTACAAAGATTAATAACAGCTCCAATTCGTACAAATTAAAATTTGATAAATGGCTGATTGGAGCGCCTTAACTGCCGTTATTTCACGATAAAATTAAAAAGAGATGGGATTAACTTTTTTCCCAAACGGTGTCGCCTCCTATCGTTAATTCAATGTCAATACATCAAATTTCGAGCCAAAAAGAAGGCTACGCCAAAATGTCATGCTATCGTTTGGAGAAGAGTTCCAGCAGGATAATCAGGATAGTAGTGAACAAAGTGCTGGCACCGATGCGGATAAGCGTATAAAGGATCATTCCAAAATTATTCATCTCCATCAGGAACAGCATGGAATGGTGCAGCAGGACCAGCGGAAGGATATACGAAACGAAAGCGCCGAACCCTTGTGCTCGTATGCCCACCTCCGCGCGCTCGGCCCCGCGCGACTTCATCTGGTAATGGATCAGGAATGGCCTGAGATAGGCAATCAGTACTGTCGCTGAGGCATGCATGCCGAAGGTATTCGAGAAAACATCGACTACAAAGCCAATCGCGAAGGCTATCAGCAATGTATACATCCGGTCCATGTCCGCAGGCAGCAGCAGAACGGCCGCAATGTAAATGAAGCAGAACGCGTAGTTGAACAGCACGATATTCCGCATGAAGAAGATCTGCAAAAACAGGTAAAGCAGGATCATCAGGGAATATTGTATCGCCTCGCGTAAGCTCATTTTTTCAGTTCTATGGTTCTTGATTTAAGGTTTTCCTGTTCTACAAGTTGGTGATTTTGTACCACATACACGTATGACAGGTTCCGGAAGTCGGTTGCCAGTTTGAGCACGATGTTGTAGAACGTCTGGTTCGGATTGACCGTCACGCTCTCCACCTTTCCAACCATGATATTAGGAGGAAAAACAGAGTTTTGGTCCGAAGTCACCGCCGAATCCCCCTTGAAAACCCTGGTATACTTCGAAACATCGATCATGTCGATGAAATTGGGATCTTTCCCTGCCCATTTGGCGTAGCCGATTTCCTTGCTGCGCACTAATTTGGACGAAACCATGAAGTTCGAATGCAGGATCGAGGTGATCACCGAATAATGCTCGGAACAGAACCGTACCTTACCGACGACGCCCGTAGCGGAAATGACGCCCATTCCGGGTTTAATGCCATGCGCCATGCCCTTGTCGATCGTGATGACATTGTTGGCTTTATTGGTTTCGTTGTCGACCACTTTGGCAACCGTGTAGGTAAACCGGGCCGCGAATGCCGAATCCGGCACATAACCTGTTGGTAACTGGCTCGGATTGATCTGGCTCAGCCTGGCGACCTGCGCGTGCAAATGCGCATTTTCACTCGCGAGGTCGGCATTGATCTCGTCGAGCTTGGTATAGTCGCGCACTGAGTTCGAAAACGCGAGTGTTTTGGCAACGTAGTAGTTCGAAGTATTGAAATAGGTAGCTCCCCAGTACGTGTTGTTGCGCACGATCATCCAGACACTGAGCACTTCCAGCAACACAAAAACCAAAAAGAAACGATTCCGGACAACGAAATCAACGAGTTGGAGCATGGGGTTAAATGTTCACGCGCAGCCCTTCAACTGTGAGTGCTACCATCCTACGAAATCAGTACAGGCTTGTATAGTTCGAGGTTTTTGAGGACTTCCCCGGTACCTTTTACAACCGCTTTCAACGGATCGTCGGCGATATGCACGGGCAGCTTGGTTTTCTGGGCGATACGTCTGTCGAGGCCGTGGATCAATGCGCCGCCGCCCGTAAGGTAAATACCGTTTTTGAAAATATCCGCAGAAAGCTCGGGAGGAGATATTTCGAGGGCTTTCATGACGCCCTCTTCAATTTTGGAGATCGATTTATCGAGAGAATAAGCGATTTCGCTGTAAGTGACACGGATTTCCTTTGGAATACCTGTCATAAGGTCACGGCCACGGATCTGGTAGTCATCCAAGGGAATCTCCAGTTCGGGGGAGGCGGAACCAATGGCCATTTTGATCAGTTCCGCAGAACGCTCGCCGATCAGCAGGTTATGCTCGCGGCGCATGTAATCGACAATGTCACGGGTGAAAACATCGCCCGCAATACGTACCGATTGCTCGCAGACGATACCCGACAATGCGATTACCGCGATTTCCGTGGTACCACCGCCGATATCGACGATCATTACGCCATTTGGCTGTGTGATATCGATGCCGATACCGATCGCAGCGGCAATGGGTTCGTGCACCATATATACCTCCTTGGCGCCCGCATGTTCGCAGGAATCTTTTACTGCACGTTTCTCAACTTCGGTAATTCCGGAAGGAATACAAACTACCATACGGTGGGAAGGAGTGAAGAAACGGCTGCCGGTGTCGATCATTTTGATCATGCCCCGGATCATCATTTCGGCCGCTGTGAAGTCGGCGATCACCCCGTCTTTCAACGGGCGGATTGTTTTTATATTCTCATTGGTCTTCTCGTGCATTTGCATTGCTGTGTGCCCGATCGCCAGCACTTTGCCCGTGGTTTTATCCATAGCAATGATCGACGGTTCATCAACAACAACAGTATCTTTATGGATGATCAAAGTATTTGCAGTACCCAAATCGATCGCTATATCGCTCGTCAAAAAATCAAACAATCCCATATATAATTTTAAAAACTTTTGCCCACTTTGATTTCAGGATGGCAAAATTACAGATTATTAACCACAAACAAAGGCATTTAAAAAATTTCGGTATGTGGTATCCGAAGGGCGTAAAACTAGTTGCTGGGGTGCTCTCAAACGGCTTTCCAGCGGCTTTCCGGGAGGTCGAAATCATGGAATTTACAAATCCTGCGTACATTTGTTTTCACTATGGGAATCAGATCAATTTTGAGCAGGCCGCTGGCCCGTTACATTGTCAGGCAGCAACAGGAATGGATCGCGCGAAGTGTTGAAGTTCAGGAAAAGTGGAGAGCGGAACTGGTGTCGAAAGCGGCCGGAACGCAGTTTGGCAAAGACCATTTTTTCAAGGATATTCATAGCTATTCCGATTTCAGGGAGGCTGTTCCGGTACATGATTATGAAGATCTGAAACCTTACGTCGAGAGAATAAAATCAGGCGAAAGTGATATTTTGTGGCCTGGTAAGCCATTGTATTTTGCAAAGACTTCGGGAACAACGTCCGGCACCAAATACATCCCGATTTCGAAAGACTCGATCTCCAACCACATCGACTCGGCGCGTAATGCCATTTTGACGTATATTGAAGAGACACAAAAGTCTGATTTTCTGGATAATAAACTAATTTTCCTCTCTGGCAGTCCCATACTGACAGACACCAGTGGGGTACTGACAGGCCGCTTGTCGGGCATTTCAAACCACCACGTGCCTTCGTACCTGCGCGCGAACCAGCTCCCGAGTTACGAAACCAATTGTATCGAGGACTGGGAAACCAAGCTCGACAAGATCATCGATGAAACACTTGACCAGCGGATGTCGCTCATTTCCGGCATTCCGCCGTGGGTACAAATGTATTTCGACCGCATTATCGAACGTACCGGCAAGAAGATTAAAGACGTTTTCCCTGATTTCTCTCTTTTTATATACGGCGGTGTAAATTTCGAACCCTATCGCGCCAAATTGTTCGAATCCATAGGCAAACCGATTGATTCTATCGAGCTATATCCTGCTTCGGAAGGCTTCCTGGCTTACCAGGACAAGCAGAGTGAAGAAGGTTTACTGCTTTTGCTGGATACCGGTATCTTTTTCGAATTCATTCCGGTAGAAAACTACTTCGATGAAAATCCGCGCCGTTTATCCATCGGCGAGGTGGAAGTAGGCAGGAATTATGCGGTAATTATCAATAATAATGCGGGCCTTTGGGGCTATTCACTCGGCGACACTGTCAAGTTTGTGTCGACTGATCCTTACAAAGTGTTGGTAACGGGGCGTATCAAGCATTTTATTTCTGCATTCGGTGAGCATGTTATTGGCGAGGAAATTGAAAAAGCATTGAAATACGCATTGGAACGACATCCTGAAACCGAAGTGGTGGAATTGACCGTTGCGCCGATGGTAAATTCCGTCGACGGCGGCCTTCCTTATCATGAATGGCTGGTAGAATTTGCCACCCGCCCAAACGATATGGAACAATTTGCGAACGATCTCGACCGTCGCCTGACAGAACTGAATATTTACTATAAGGACCTGATCACGGGCAGCATTCTGCGTCGGCTGGAACTTGTACCATTGCGTAAAAATTCATTTATCGATTACATGCGCGCCAACGGCAAGCTGGGCGGCCAGAACAAAGTTCCACGCCTCTCCAACGACCGCAAGATCGCCGACGAACTTACCCGGCTGAACCATCATTAATCCGAACCTATTTGTGAGAATGCGATGAAAAAAAGAGTAGCAATTTTAGGTTCGACCGGTTCTATCGGTACCCAGGCCCTGGAAGTGATCGCTGCCAACCCGGAAATCTTCTCGGTTTCGGTGTTAACGGCAGGCGGCAATGCCGATTTGCTCATAGAACAAGCCGTGAAATTCAAGCCGGAAGAGGTCGTTATTTGCAATGAAAAGCATTACGAAAGGGTAAAAGCGGCCCTTTTTCCATTCAGTATCAAGGTTTACAGCAGCGCATCCGCACTGGCTTCGGTGGTAGAATCGGATCATGTGGATGTGGTACTGACCGCGATGGTCGGTTATGCGGGCCTTTTACCTACCATTCATGCAATCAAAGCCGGAAAAGATATAGCATTAGCCAATAAGGAGACGCTCGTGGTAGCCGGTGAACTGATCACCGCATTGGCAAAAAAGCATCGTGTCAGCATCTACCCGGTTGATTCGGAGCACTCGGCCATTTTCCAATGCCTTGCGGGAGAGTCGGAGAATGCGATTGAAAAAATCATATTGACCGCATCAGGTGGCCCGTTCCGGGGCAAAGACCGGGAGTTTCTCGCACACGTGACGAAAGCGCAGGCGCTCAAACACCCGAATTGGACGATGGGCGCAAAGATTACCATCGACTCGGCAACGTTGATGAACAAGGGGCTGGAAGTAATCGAAGCAAAATGGCTTTTTGATTTGAGTGCTTCGCAAATAGACGTGATCGTGCATCCGCAGAGCATCGTGCACTCGCTCGTTCAGTTTGAAGACGGGAGTATCAAGGCACAAATGGGGCTGCCGGATATGAAACTGCCCATTCAGTATGCATTATATTATCCGCAGCGTTTGAAATCTGACTTTCCGCGTTTCAATTTCATGGATTACCCTTCTCTCTCTTTTGAAAAGCCAGATTTGGAGACTTTTCGTAACCTCGCAATCGCTTATGAAGCATTGGAAAAAGGGGGAAATGCGGCTTGTATTGTCAATGCAGCCAATGAAATTGCCGTTGACGCATTCCTCCATGATAAGATAGGATTTCTGGATATTTCGGACGTTATTGTCGAAAGCCTTGCCAAAATCGCGTTCATAGGGAATCCTTCAATAGGGGATTACGTTGAGACGAACGAAGCGACAAGGCGTTTTGCTTCTGAAATGATACAGATTAAAGTGTAGATGAAAACCACCTTTTTGAAATACTTGTCTGTTGCGCTTGCCAGTACATTGAAATTCTTCGGAGGGCCGATTGCGGGGGTTGTGCTTAAACTGACCTGGATAGAAACCGCACTTTGTTCGGCGGTAGGGATGATGTTCAGCGTGTTCGTGCTCACATACGTAGGCGGCGCGATCCGGAACCTTATTCAGAAATACCGGAAATCTCCACCCAAAAAATTCACGAAAACCAATCGTATTGCCGTCAACATCTGGCGTAAATTCGGGATCGTAGGCATCGCATTTCTTACGCCCCCGCTTTTCACACCACTTTTCGGGCCTATTCTGGCCGTCGCATTCCGTGTGCCAAAAGGCTCGATCTTCATGTGGATGTCCGCAAGCGCGCTCGTATGGGGACTGGCGATCTCTTACATCGCCCATAAAATGACGTTTATCCAGGAGTGGATCAAATGAGAAGTATTACCTGCTGACCTCCTTCTTTGGTGCAGTTGTTTTCTTCATAAAGTCACCTTGCGAGAAGTATTTCTCGATGAGGCAGTACATCAATATAAAGAAATACCGGCTGCCCATTTCCTTGATTTTCAGCTTCGACTCGCCGTATTTCCGGTTGGTCCAGCTATTTGGCACGACGGCGTAGTTGTAGCCGCGGACCATTGCTTTTAATGGAAGTTCAATGGTCAAATTGAAGTGAGGTGCCAGGAATGGCTTGATACCTTCGATTGTTTCCCGCTTGTATAGCTTGAATGCATTGGTAGTATCATTGTATTTAATGCCCATTACCATGCGCACGATCGCATTGGCCACCCGGTTGATTACCTTTTTCAAAGCCGGATAGTCGATTACCTTACCGCCCTTTTCCCAGCGTGAGCCAAAAACGCAGTCATAGTCGCCTTCCAGCATTTTATAATAGAACTTCACAAGGTCCTCGGGATCGTCGGACATGTCGGCCATGAAAACGGCCACGCAATCCCCTTTGAAGCGTTCGAGACCGTAGCGTACCGCGTAACCGAAACCGTTCGGACCGGGATTGGTATAGTAAACCAGCGTAGGGATTTGAAGGGAAAGCTCGTCCAGCACACGCAATGTCCCATCCTTCGAATTGTCGTTGGTGACGCAGATTTCGTGGGGGATATTGTACTTATTTAATGTATTGTGTAAAGATACAAGCGTGTGAGTGATCGATTCTTCTTCGTTATATGCTGGTATTACGACGCTTAGCTTCATAAATGTGATAAGTGTTAAACAGTACAAATTAAAGATTATTAATTCGAACTGCCAATTTTTTCAAGGCTGGCAAGGAGCTCGTCGTAGCGTTGCAGGGTCCTGGCCACAGTCGCATTATAGCGCCCACCGAGCCATTTACCTACATTCACAAACATTTCCTTTCTGTTTTGTAAAAACTTAAAATTGGTATGTGCATGTACGTTGCTCAGGCCTGCGCTATGCTTGCGGTAGACGCCCATAACGTCATTCAAATAGCCGATTTTGCCCTTTGCAGCCAACTGGAACATGATTGCCCAGTCGCCGGCCGCTGCTCTGGCGTGCCATTCGGCAAAGTCTTCGGTGAGAAAATGGTTGCGATAAACCCAGCTGGCGGTGGCCATAAACCATCTGTCTTCGAGGAGATCTTCAATGGTTGAAACAGCTTTTTGATCGGCCGCATTGAAGAAATGCGAGGGAGAGCCATCTTCGTAAATGACCTGCATATTGTGATGGCAAACGGCGAAATCAGGGTTTTGATCCAGGAAATCTACTTGCTTTTGCAGTTTCAGCGGATCGGTCCAGTAATCGTCGCCCTCGCACATGGCCACATATTCACCTTTGCAGGCTTTCAGCAGTTGCAGCACATTATTTCTTCCTGCAAACTCACGCGGCTCTTTCGGCCCCTGGTTTTCAGAATGCAGAAAAGCCCGGATGATTCCCGGCGTATCTGCGGAATATTTGCGGATAATTTTCGGCGTCGCGTCAGTAGAAGCATCATCGCCTACCACGATTTCAAAGTCAAAATTGGTTTGCTGCATTAATGCGCCTTCCAGCATTTGACCTATATATTGCTCGTGATTGTACGTCGGGACGCAGACGGAAAGTTTCATTGAATGATATTGGAGGCCTAAATGGCTACTAATTGTTTGACGGAATCGCCGTTGATCTGTTGGAACGACAAGCCATGTACATTTGTAAACGACTTCGCATGTTCGATGGTCATCGAAACGGGATTCCCATTTGCATCCAGATCGACCAGCATGTTCTCGTTCAGATCATCGGTAGCAACGACCGCGTTCTGACTGAAGATGAGCAATAATGTATCCGTATCCTCAAAATATCGAATGTCCATAGCTAGTTTCCGGGTTTGAATGACCTGTCAAAGAATGCATTGTGAATCGTAACGCCGTCTTCTAGCAAAACGATGCGTAAAAATTTTTGGTTCTCCGCGATTTTCGCCCAGCGCCTGATACGTCCGTCGGATTGGATTTCTTCTTTTTCGGGATAATTGAAAACCTGTCCAATCCATTCCAGCTTAATTTCCTGGCGATCCGGCCGATTGCGTGTGAACAGAAAGTACTGCGTAAACTTCATCGGCCGGATCCATTTTTATTTTAGCTAAAGACCTCTTTCAACTGCTCTACCGTCGGGAAATTCGGCGTTACCAGCTCGGTTTCGGGCTTATAAATATACGCCATCGGGTAGCCGCGTTCGATGAATGTTGGTTCGTCGAGGTTGTTGTAGCGGAGCTGCACCGACCAACGGATGTTGTTTGTGATGTTGTTACCCGACTGGTGGATCAGGAATGCTGAGAAGATCAGGATATCACCAACTTGGAATTCAGTCTGAACAAAATCTTCGTCCTTCAACTCCACAGTAATACCGCCCTGATAACCGGACGTGGTAGAGGCTTGCAAACCAATTTTATGGCTGCCCGGGATCACCTGCAATGCGCCGATGTCCGCACCTGCATCGACCATAGGAAACCAGATCACCGCACTATCGAGCGAGCCCTGGCCGGTGCGCCAGTCCTGGTGCGCATCGAGTTTCCAGTGCTTGCTGCCGTCTTTCGACAAAAAGCGGCTGTTGAACTGCATGGCGGCACGTGCTCCGATAATAGGAGCCGAAAGGCCGATATCTTTCAAAAGGTTTTCAATAACCGGGTCAACGCCCAAGCGGTGCAGCGAGAATGCGTGCTGAACCGTTTTGCCTGTGCTTACAAATCCGTCGAAATCTTTCTCGAAAAACTCGAACATCGCGTTTTCAAATGTATCGCGCTCGTCAATATCGACCGTTTTGCCGGTAACACGCTTGATCTGCGTAGCAAAGATCTTGCGGGCTTCGGTATATATTTCATTAATGACGCCCTTGTCGAGGTAATTTCTCAAAAGGACATAACCATCGCGGTTGAACTGCTCCTGAAGTGTACTCATTGTGCGATCACGTTTGTGACATTTAATGGTGATTTCTTCAAAATTATCTCGCCATTGTTGCTGAGACTATGATGTGTCTCAGGTTATTTCAGAATATTAATCTTCCCAGACCGCATAACCAAAACCTGCGGCACCGAACCCATTACCGTTATAAAGCAGGTAACGCTTGCCGTTGTGCTGGTAGAAATTGGCATAATCGATCATTTCGTAGTCGAAATCTTCCGGATTGTCAGATTTTGCAATGCCTACCAAATGGTCCTTGCGCTCCCAGTTCGTACCATCTGCCGATTCGGCATAACCCAGGCGGTAGCTCTGATTGCGGTCGGTGCGATAATCGCGGGAGTGGCGGTAGGAGTAGTACATTTTGTAAATACCATCCTCCTTGAAAACGCTCGGCCGGCCTACTGCATGCAGGAAATCGTCGAAGTCCAACGTCGGAATGTCGCTGATTTCCCAGCGGATACCGTCTTTCGAAGTCGCGGATTGTGCGCGGTAGTAAGGCTCGGGATAGTCGTGGATCATCTCGCATTTGTGGCCCGAGATGTACCACATCCGCCAGGTGCCGTCGTCGTCGATCAGTACCGAAGGCTGCGCGGCCCAGAGCGGATTCTCAATGCTGCGGTCCATAATCGGCCCGCGGAACATCTTTTTGAATGTCAACCCGCCGTCATGGCTTACCGAAAGGCCCATGGAGAGCCGGTAGGAGTTCCAGGTGCGGTTCCAGCCGGTATAATATAGCCATATATCACCGTTCGGACGGTCCACAAACCAGGCGGGCATAGCGCCGGTTTCGTCGTATTCGCCCGGGCCTCCGAGTTCGAGCACGGGTTTGTCGTGTATATAAAGGATCTTTTTGGGATCGTCGTAATCCACGTCGATGAACGTCGGGCGCGATTGCGTGCTCTTATCCCGCGTCGAGAAATAGATCCTCAGAAAATCCTTGTGTTTATAGGCAAATGGCACCTGCGCATGGCTCTGGCTGTGCGCCAGACTGCCGTCAGGTTTGTAAATAACTCCTTTTTTAACCCACATTGGAACGTTGAATTTTGGTATTGAAAAATGGCTTAGTCGACGGCTTTTTCAGCACGAATGCGCCAGTTATCAACGAAATCTTTGCCAGGGATCGGCAGGTCGATATCCACTTCCGGTGCTTTGGCGGTAACGCGGTATTCCATTACATAAAACGCATTGCCAAACACATAATGCAGCTTGAAGTTCTCGATATTGGCCGGAACATCTTCCAACGGTACTTCGGCGCGGAACAATGGGTTCGCTTTCAGCAAAGTAGCGTAAGTAGGAGTGTTCCGAAGCCATGGGGCCACGCTTTCATCGCCTACCACCACTTTTCCGCCGGGTTTCACGACGCGGGTCAATTCGTCGAATGCACGTTTGCGCTCCGAGAAGGTATTAATGCCGCCGAAATGGAACACAGCGTCGAAAGTATCGTCTGGGAAAGGCAGGTAAGAGCCGTTTCCGAGGAAGTAATGCACATTCAGGTCGTCGGTAACGAGCTTTTCCTGTGCCAGTTTCAGCATGTTAGGCGAAAGGTCGGACAACACGGCAGTTCCGCCGGGTCTTACTTTGTCGAGAATCAATGCAGAATCTTTACCGGTTCCGGCTCCCACTTCGAGGGCCTTCATGCCGGGTTTCAGCTCCATCAGGTCGATGAAAAAGCGGCGGGTAGCGGCTTCGTCGGAATGGTTCAGGGTTTCGAAAACCCAGGAAACGCCGCGGTCGTAGCGAAGAAACGCCTGGTCGTACAAGTATTGTTCACGGGCATCTTCGGGCAGCAATTCTTTGGGATACAGCATATTGACAATGCCTGTGTCACCTACTTCGTAAACGGTGCCGTCTTCGCTTTTGAGTGATTTGCCGTCTTCGGCTATGGTTAAAGGGGTTCCTGTGCGTGGACAAACCAATGATTCTAAAAACTCCTGTTGATTCATTTTTGCGTGTCTGATTGATTCATATCTGGTCAAAATTACCCTTTTTCTTTGGAACACCAGCCAACGTGCGGCGGCTTCTTAGCAAATGGGCATTGTGTTTCTGTTTGTATGGCAACGTTCCCCCGCCATTTTTTTATTGTTACCTTTGAATGTTTTGTAAAGACAACCCGTAGTACTTCAATATCATGTCCCAGCTTCAGGAAAAAATCAAAGCGCTTGCCAAAGATCAGTCGGAAGACATTATTGCCCACCGTCATCATTTGCATAGTAACCCCGAGTTATCATTTGAAGAGTTCAAAACGGCTAAATACGTTGCATCCGAACTTACAGCAATTGGCTTGCAGCCCGAAGAAGGCATTGCAGGAACGGGCGTGGTTGCGATCATCGAAGGCCGAAATCCTGGTAAGAAAGTGGTAGGTCTGCGTGCCGATATGGACGCCCTGCCGATCCTCGAAGCGAATGATGTTCCCTATAAATCGACGGTTCCGGGCGTGATGCATGCCTGCGGGCACGATGTACACACATCGTCCCTCCTGGGCACGGCGCGTATCCTGCACGCATTGCGTGAGGAGTTTGAAGGGACGGTCAAACTGGTATTCCAACCAGCTGAGGAGAAAGCACCGGGCGGGGCCTCACTGATGATCAAGGAAGGTGTTCTGGAAAATCCCAGACCCGCCAGCATGGTAGGCCAGCATGTGGCGCCTAATATTCCGGTCGGCAAAATCGGGTTCCGCGAGGGCATGTATATGGCCAGTACCGATGAGCTGTACCTGACTGTAAAGGGCAAAGGCGGCCATGCCGCGGCACCGCATCAGCTGGTCGACCCGGTGTTAATGGCATCTCATATTATCGTAGCATTGCAGCAGATCATCAGCCGCAACCGCAATCCTGCAAACCCCTCGGTATTGTCATTCGGCCGGTTCATTGCTGACGGCGTTACCAATGTGATCCCCAACGAGGTGACCATTCAGGGAACGTGGCGTTGTATGGATGAGGAATGGCGCGAAGACGGCCTGCGCAGAATGAAGAAAATGGCTGAAAATATCGCCGAAGCCATGGGCGGAAGCTGCGAATTCGAGATTGTAAAAGGTTATCCTTTCCTGAAAAACCACCCCGAACTCACCAGACGTACCCGAACAGCGGCAGTAGGCTATATGGGTGCCGAAAACGTCATCGACCTCGACCTTTGGATGGCCGGCGAAGATTTCGCATTCTACTCACAAGTGGTCGATTCGTGCTTCTACCGCCTCGGAACGCGCAACGAGGCACGCGGGATCATTTCCGGCGTGCACACACCTACATTCGATATTGACGAAAGCGCACTCGAAATTTCTACCGGCCTTATGAGTTGGCTGGCAATTTCTGAGCTGAATGCTTAGGAATATACCTTTTAAAATAACTGTTGATTTTCAACGTGATCACACCAAAGATGGCTTCCTTGAAAATGCCTTTTGACATTTTTGAGGCGCCTTTGGTGCGGTCGGTGAAGATGATAGGCACCTCTGTAATGCTGAAACCGTATTTCCACGAGTTGAATTTCATCTCGATCTGGAATGCGTAGCCGATAAAACGGATATTGTCGAGGTTGATCGTGTTCAGGACTTTGGCAGTATAGCAGATGAAACCTGCAGTAGGGTCCATGATCGGCATTCCGGTGATCATACGCACATAATATCCTGCGAAATAGGACATCAAAACACGGTTGATCGGCCAGTTGACCACATTCACCCCTGTAATGTACCGGGAACCAACCGCGACGTCGTGACCTTCGTTCGCACAAGCATTATACAGGCGGATCAGATCCTCGGGCGGATGCGAGAAGTCGGCATCCATTTCAAAAATGTAGTTATAGCCTCTTTCAAGCGCCCATTTAAAGCCGTGGATGTAAGCGGTACCCAGGCCCAGTTTTCCCTTTCTTTCTACGAGGTGAAGTCCTGAAAACTCCTTCATTAACTCTTTGACAACCCCTGCGGTGCCGTCTGGCGACCCGTCGTCTATGATCAACAAATCAAACGGATGATTCAGGCTAAAAACCTTCCGGATGATGGCTTCAACATTTTCAAGTTCGTTGTAGGTTGGGATAACTACAATGCAGTCGTTCACAGAAATTGTCCAGTTTAGAAGTTAAATGCCTAGTATATAGCGCGATACGAAAATTTCAGAGTTTAATATTATTACTTTTCTCCCGATCCTCAATTTTCTTGTTCACTTTTTCGTAAATGGTCGCCATTTGCTCGGGATGGCTCATATAGTAAGAGTAGCTTTCGCGATACGCCGTTGTATCCACCTGGTGTTTTTTCCAGATATCACTTTTCAAACGGTTAAAAATCATGAGCGAGGAATCGAGCGATTTCAGCTGCAAACGGTTCACGCGCGACTCGGCCAGGTGAATGTCGGTCAGGATTGTTGCCATTTTTTCCTCGGATAATGTCCCTTTCGGGGGCTTTTCCTCTTCGGAACAAGCCGAAAACAACAGCATAAAAAGCGCCAGAAGGCTTATACCGGTCGTGAATTTCATCGCAGGGCGTAGCTTACTATCAAAATACCTATCTTTGTTTTAGGTACACCAGACGACAAAGGTGGTGATTTTTTTGCAAAACTTATGTTCGAGCAGTTTCTGGGAAAGTTAAGGAAGTATGAAATCCGAATGCGGAAAGCAGTGACCAGCGAGCGCCACGGCAACTTCCATTCGGTTTTCAAAGGGTCCGGCCTGGAATTCGACGACCTGCGCTTGTACCAGTATGGCGATGACGTACGTGCCATAGACTGGAACACTTCTGCCAAAGGCCATGGTACATTTGTCAAGATTTTCAAAGAAGATAAGGAGCAAACGGCGTTTTTCATGCTCGATGTGAGCGCGTCGCAGCAGGTAGGGGAGATCAAGAAGCTCAAAATCGATATTGCGAAGGAAATATGCGGGGTGCTGACGCTTTCAGCGATCCAGGAGGCGAGCCGGGTAGGTTTGCTTTGCTTTTCGGATCGAAATGAGCGGTATATACGGCCTTCAGATGGCATGAAACACGGTTACGGCCTGATCTCGGAGCTGTACAAACTGGTTCCTGAATCGACCAAAACCAATATAGCCGAGGCCATTCTGGTCGCATTGAACGTGCTCCGCCGCCGCAGTCTCATATTCCTGATTTCCGATTTTATCGACAATAACTATCAGCATAACCTCAAAGCCCTCGCCCGCAAGCACGATTTGATCGTGATCCATTTGTATGACTCGAGGGAAGTGAATTTGCCGGGATTAGGCATTATCCCGCTCTACGATGCGGAAAAGAAGACAACTGTGTGGGTCAACACGTCGTCGAAGCAGTACCGCAAAGAAATGGCCAACCGCTTCGGCAAACGAAGTACTGAACTCCAGCGGCTGTGCCACCAGAACCGCGCCGACTATATTTCCATCAATACCCAGGAGGATTATGTGCCGGCGCTCATCCATTTGTTTAAGGTAAGGCGTTATACCAAAAGTACGGCACCATCCAATGGCTAGGGTTTTTCAGGTAATCATTTTGGGAATCGTCGGGTTTTTGCTCTGCTTTTCGGGCATTGCGAGAGACGCGCGCAAACAGCGCTTGAAACCCAAAGGTATTTTCCTGAATGACAGCGTGGAGGTGGGAAAGCCCATTTACTTCTCCCTAAGCCTGCGCCATAGCCCCGAATCCGAGATTTTCTTCCCCGACAGCACATTTGATTTTTCGCCTTTTGAACTGGTATCCCAAAGAACTTTCGTTTCAAGTACCGATAGCCGCGGGACGCTCGACAGCGCGGTTTATCACCTCATTTCCTTCGACGTATCCAAAGTACAAAAGCTCCGGCTGCCTGTCTTTGTATTCCAAAAGAAAGATTGTACGGCCGTATTTACAGCGCCCGACTCGGTCTTTCTCATCAGAAGCAATAACATCGACCTCCGTAAAAAACCGGTATTAAAGGAAGAGACCCGGCTGGTTGCATTGAGCCGGGAGTTCAACTTTTCCATGCTCATCGGTTCGGTAGCGTTGATTATCGGTGTTGTTGGAAGTATTTACTGGGTTTTCGGACGGGATATTTACAAGCAATGGCAGCTGCTCAAATTGCAGCGCCGGCATCTGGAATATGTACGGTCGTTTAACCGCCTCATGCGCAGCGCACGTGAGAAGAGCAATATTAAGGATGCCGAAAAGGCCATTATTATCTGGAAAAATTACCTCGAAAGATTGGAGAAGAAACCATTTGCGACTTATACCACACGAGAAATTATTGACAATATGCCCGACGACGAACTGGCTGATGCATTGAAGAATATGGATAGCATCGTGTACGGGCAAAGCAGGTCGGGGAATATGGATAAGTACCTGGAAGTGCTCAAAACCGGCGCTACGCGTTTGTACAGGGCCAAAAGAAAATTTGTACTCGATAGCCCCGTCGTTTAACCCGATCATTGAATGGAAAACTGGTTTTCACTGGAATGGTTTGGTTACAGCACGTTAAGGTCGTATGAATGGGTATACCCTTACTTTCTCTATTTGCTGCCGCTGGTACCGTTCCTTTTCTGGCTTCGAAACGCGTTACACCGCAAACATAAGCAGCGACTGACGATCACCTATACCTCGGTAACCGGTTTGCGGAGCTGGCTCACATTGCTGCGATTTGTGCAGCCCGTTTGCGTCGGTCTGGCGATCTCCCTCATTCTGGTTGCATTGGCACGTCCCCAGGTGGTTTCCGAGCGGAAGGACCAGTACTCGGAGGGAATCGATATTATGCTGCTGCTCGACATTTCAGACTCCATGATCGAAAAAGATCTGAGCCCCAACCGCCTCGAGGCAGCCAAAAGAATGGCCCGCCAATTTATCAGAGGCAGGTTACAGGACCGTATCGGGCTGATCGTCTTTGCCGGTGAAGCGGTGTCGCTTTGCCCGCTGACCACCGATTACGAGTTGTTGTACGGCTTTCTGGATGAGGTTAATCCCAGCCTTATTCCTACTCCCGGAACGGCAATCGGCAGTGCGCTGGCAGTTGCCGTAAACCGGATGCGCGATACGGCAGGCGAAAGCAAGGTGGCAATCCTGATCAGCGACGGCGATAATACTTCCGGCAACCTCGGCCCGACGACGTCGGCGCAATTGGCGAATGCATTCGGTGTAAAAGTGTATACAATTTCTGTCGGCAGACCAAAAAAAATATCGAAAACCGACACTACGGCCAGTTTAGGGGCATTAATGGATGAAGGTGAGTTGCAAAATATTGCGGGAATCGGGAATGGAAAGTATTTTCGTGCTACCGATAACACGGCGCTGGAAACGGTTTTCAAACAGATCGACCAGCTCGAAAAAGTGAAATCCCGCGATGTACTGTCGCGCGATGTGAAGGATTACTACCGCGTTTACCTCTATTGGGCGGTAGCGCTGTTGCTTGTGGCGATCGGGACGAAGAGTACATTTATGGCCAATATTCTGGAAGATTGATGCTGAAAGCTTATTACAATATCGATGCTGTCGAGGCAGGGCTTGATGAAGTGGGAAGAGGCTGCCTGGCAGGGCCGGTAGTGGCTGCGGCAGTGATTTTGCCGCGCGATTACAAGCATTCCTTCCTCAATGACTCCAAGCAGCTCACCAAAGCGCAACGTCTGGAACTGGAAAAGGAAATCATCCGCGAATCCATCTGCTGGGCAGTGGCGGAAGTCGATAATTTTGAAATTGATAAAATCAATATTCTGAAAGCGAGTTTCCTGGCCATGCACCGGGCGGTGGACAAGCTAAGGGTACGCCCCGAGCATTTGCTAGTCGACGGAAACCGTTTCACGCCTTATCCGATGATCCCGCATACCTGCATTATCAAGGGCGATGCGCATTATCTCTCCATTGCTGCCGCTTCGGTTTTGGCCAAAAATTACCGGGACGAGCTGATGACAAACCTTTCCAGGCAATTCCCGCATTATGGCTGGGAGCAGAACGTAGGCTACCCCACGGTTCACCACCGGAAGGCGATCGGTTTACACGGGCCTTGTTCTTATCACCGTATGACATTCAAGTTATTAAAAGCGGAGGACGATCAGTCGGTGGAGGAAACCGAAGATTTAGGCTTTTTATAAAGGGGGACTGTGCTGCAAGGCTCGCCGAACATCAGGCTTTGTACGACGGGTTTCAGCAGTTTGCTCGCCGCTACGTAAGCCGAAACAGGCACATTTACCTTACTGCAACCTTTTACAACCACGCGTTTTCCAGCAAATTCCGTTGCATCCAACTTTGCGATGGCGTCGGCAAAGAGTTTGTCTTCCAACGCATTTAAATCACCAAATACAAAGGCATTGGCATAAGGTTCGAGCTGTACGGCGAGGAGCATGTAGGCCCAGGTTGGCACAATCGCGTCCTCCGAGCAGATGATCGCCACATTCTTGTCCTGATACTGCGACCAGTCGTGGGCTTTGAGGAAATCGCGGAAATCCTTCTCGCGAAGGATCATTCCTTGCCAGAGGTTATCCTTAATATCGTAAACAATGCGCTCGCCCGGGTGATAGAGCTCTTCCAAATCCAGTGAAATGATGCCGCTGGTAGCAACCCGGTTTACAATTTCGTCAGTTTCCATTCTAAAAATCCTGTTACAAAAAGGCTAACAACAAAATGCGGGCGATTGTTTGGCAAACCTTATAAAATCCGCCGGTTACTGTACCAGCGTACTGGCCTTTCGTGGCGCGGGCGACATGAAGTCTTTCAAATAATAGGGTTCAAATGACGCCACATCCTCGAATTGCGCGTTCGCGAATGCAATCGCACCCAACTGACCAATGGTCCGGGCTGATGGTTTGATATCTATTGCAGGGAAAATTGCGTTCGGGTGCTTTTCGAGAATTGGCTTACATTTGGCCGCGCCGTCGCCAAAGAAAACGATCCTATTGTTCACCAGCAGGTCTTCAAATGACGCATCATTCATAATCACGGCCTGTGTTTCCTGAACGAACGCGTTTTTTGTGTCCAAAACAGCTGCGTAAACCTCCATTCTCCGTGCGTCGATCATCGGGCACAACAAAGACCCCGGGAAGAACGGGGCGAGCTGCAAGGCCATTGCCTGCAATGTATTGATGGCGATCAGCGGTTTGTCCAGCGCATAACACAATCCCTTGGCGGTGGATACGCCTACGCGCAGGCCCGTATACGAGCCGGGGCCCTTACCAACGACGACCGCGTCGATGTCCGAAAGGTTAAACCCCGCGTGCGTAACACTGTCGCGCAGGAGCGTGGTGAGCATCGCCGATGATGACTTGTCGGTAAAAAGATCGTAAGCTGCCAGCAGGCCGGTCTCATTGTGCACGGCCACCGAGCATCCGCGGATCGAGGTATCGATACTTAGTAGAAGCATATAAAACAAAAAGCCCGCCGCGAGCGACGGGCCGGATGATACTATTTCTTTTTCAGGATCTGATTGTAGCGGGCCGGATCCTTGAAGAGTGCCAGCGCTGCTTTTACTTCGGGATCTTCGTTGAAAGAAGCTTCCCGCATGCCTTTTTCCAGATAGTAGTGCTTGATAATTTCTTCTTCCAGGATCTGCTTAATCTCCGGTTTAAAGATCTGCAAATCGTTGTCTTTGCTGTGTGAAAGCTTGGATTTTAATGCTTTGAGCTGATCTTCAATTACTTCCAGTGATTTTTCCTTTTTAGCAGAAGCTTCCAGGTCATTCAGGTCGCGTTCCACCTGTGTGGTGTAGTCATATTCCTTATCGCCGAGCCATTTGGTGAATGCCGCGTAGTCTGCATCCGAAAGCTGGAATTCCTTCGCGGGCTTGATCGTCGGATGTTCGAAATGGTATTTCACTGCGTAGTCGAAGAATAGCCGGTTACGGCCAAGCGACACAGCCAATGGCGAGAAGTTTTCCTTTTCAGTAATGATATCAGGCAAAATACCGCCGCCGTCGAACACCGCGCGTCCGTTGCGGGTTTTAAACTCGGTCATAAGCGAATCGGGGATCTTGCCCACGCTGCCGTCGTCGTTGCGATGGCTGTAATCGATCGCCTGGATGCACCGGCCGCTTGGAATATAGTATTTAGCAGTGGTGATCTTCATTTTGGTATTAAAAGAAAGGTCACGCGTAGTTTGGACCAATCCTTTTCCATAAGTTCTTTGGCCGATCAGAACACCGCGGTCATAGTCCTGAATGACACCCGAAACGATTTCCGCTGCCGAGGCACTACGATTGTTGGTGAGTACTACAACCGGTATTTCAGTATCAAGCGCAGGATTGTAAGCGGTGTAGGTCTTGTTCCATTCGCTCACTTTTCCTTTGGTAGAAACCACTTCTTCTCCCTTAGGAATGAATATATTGGAAATTTCGATGGCCATATTCAGTAAGCCGCCCGGGTTGTCCCGGAGATCGAGCACAACCGATTTCATACCCTTACCTTTCAATTCCTGAAATGCATTGCGTACTTCCCTCGAAGCGGTTGCTGTAAAGTCTTTCAGATCGATATAGCCGACTTCCTCATTCAGCATGCCGTAGTAAGGCACGTTTGTGACTTTTACAATATCACGATTGAGGTTGATTTCCAGGGGCTTGGTAATGCCATATCGTTTTACGGTAAGCGTAACGCTGGTCTGCGTTTGTCCTTTGAGTAGTTTGCCCGTATCGAAATCCTCGCGGGTCGAAAGGTCGATGCCGTTGATTTTCGTGATTTCGTCGCCGAGTTGCAGTCCTGCTTTTTGTGCGGGAGTGTCTTCATACACCATCATAACGGTATGCTTGCCATCGGCAGAGTTGACCATCGCGCCAATGCCGTTGTACTTGCCGGTGGTCATCGTCATGTAATCCTCAATATCGTCCTCGGCGTAGTAGACCGTATAAGGGTCGAGCGAGCGGAGCATATTGTCGATGCTTGTTTTGATCAGCTGGTTGGGGTTGATCTCATCGACATAGTACGCGTTCAATTCCTTGAAAAGCGTAGCATAAATGTCCAGATTCCGCGCGATCTCGAAGAGTCGGTCGTCCTGACGGAATGATACGAATGCAAGCCCGCTCACAACCGGAGCCGCCAGCAAAATGGAACGAAGATACTTTTTCATCTATGTTCAGGAATTGGATTGATCTTTGAGAAAGGCGGGCGGCAGCTTTTCAAGCTTTTTGAGCGACTGCTTCATGGCCGTTTCAATAACGTCGTATGAGGCTATTTCTTTTGCAAGATACAAAAAAGCAATGTAGGAAGGGCGCGTTTCGGGAGGTAATGAAACGAGCGTCGATTTGTGCAGCCGGTAAGTTTCACGGCAGCGCCGGCGGATCAGGTTGCGGTCGACCGCTTTTTTGAAATGCCTTTTGGAAACGGAGAAAAGTACTTGCGGAAGGGTAGGAGGAGTTTCGGGCGCGTATATGTAAAGCACCCTGAATGGGTAATTGTAGAACGTTTGAACCTCCGGACTACCTTTTTTGAAAAGCCTGCCTATGATATGGAGGTTACATAACCGCTCGCTTTTACCAAATGTCTGTTTCAAGTTCTTGTAGAAAAAAATGTCTGATAAGTTCGATGTTTTCTCAAACTTATCAGACTATGAAAGACTGGGCGTCCCTGACTACCGTCCTCTACTCAAACCTTCAAGCGTAGCTTATTGCTTGTGACGTTTTTCGTCAGAAACAGTCAGTTTCCAACGGCCTTTTTTACGGCGGCCAGCAACTACTTTGCGTCCGTTTGCCGTGGACATTCTCTCACGGAATCCGTGCTTGTTTCTCCTCTTGCGATTCGATGGTTGAAAGGTACGTTTCATCTCAGTATCAAATTATTGCGATATAAATCTCTGTCTACCCGTAATTTTGGCTTGCAAAGGTAGATAAAAAAATTATTCAAGTCAAAATTTCTGTATTTTTTTCAGAAATAGTCGGTTAGGAAGGCTATTTATAGAAAAACTTCTTCTTGAAAAACCACTCCGCACAGCCGTTGTTGACCTCCACAGACGCCCATGCCGGGTCGGTTTCGTCGTTTACGATGAGGATTGTGTACGGCACATTTTTGAGCTTCGGTACGTAAACCTGCTCTTCTTTGGTGTTCAGTACCAAAGCCGTACGCTCATGCATTTCCTGATTGAACCGTGCCGCGCGACCCGTAAGCAAATCAGACCATGCCGACCGGTAATTGAAATTGCCCGCGAAAAGGAAGAAAAAATACAGGCCTGCCACCCAGGCAATGGCCGGGCTCTGCGTTAGCGGTTGCATATATCCTTTTTTCAGCACCCAGCACGTCAGTACAAATACATTGTATGTCCAGCCGATAAGCGTCCAGAACGTGATCACGCATTGCCCGCGCAGGTTAGGCGGCTCGGCGATGGACCAGTACGAAGGAAAATAGCTGAGGTACATACAGCCCACAAAGATCAGTATCGAAAGTGCCGGATGTACGCCGAAGAATTTAAAATCGTCCTCACCCTTGGTTTTGAAAAGCTGGCAGGCGATCGGGATCAGTACCAAAGCCAGGACACATAATGCCGGCGCCATTTTGGAGAAATTATGGATTTCCCAGACCAGGCTGTTTTTAATCGAAAATAGAAGATTGTATTTCAAAGGCGTAGGATAGAGTCCCGACTCGGCCCGTGCGCCATTGCCCGGAGCCGTTACCGACAGCACGCCAAACGACAATGCTACCAGGCTGAGAAGCATATATTTCACCTGCAACTTGCGGGCTATGACGCTGCTGAAAAAGAACCATCCGCCGGAAAGTACCACCAGCCACACCAGCGTGTATTCGTTCATGCCCACCAGCAGAATAGTGCCGAGGGCGAGAATGACGACGTTCTGTATGGAAAGCGTGGAGTAGTTTCTGAATAAATAGGCAAGCAGGTAGAGCGTACCAATGTCGGCGATGGTGTAGTAGTAGCCCGTATACCAGTAAAAGTAGCCCGAAACGACCGGAAGCTCGGCGATCAGCACAAATAAGAGCAGGAATGCGAGCAGAACGGTCTGCCATCTGGGCAATTTATCTGCGGTAATTGCACCAGCAAATTTCAGAGAGGCATGTACATATAAGAGTATAAGTACAATTGGCGCCAGCTTGTAACCGGTGTAGGAATCGTACGCGAGCGGCTGTGTGGCGGAAATAAGCGTGCCGATATACCGGCCCGACCATGTTTTCCAGTAATGGACCTGGTAACCCCAGTAGCCCATCTCTTTAACAGCCAACGTGTGGCAGTAATCGTCGGTCGTAGGGAATGCGAAAAATGAGACTGCTACAAATGGGAACAGGATGACAAAAAATGCCAGAATAAGCAGTTTTAACTTGTTGTCGGGATTTTTAAGCCAGGAGAAGTAATGTGTCATATGTTGTTACCCTTGTGAAAGAAGTATCCAAACATAAGACATTTATTTTAAACCGGCGCGTAGAAATGCCCATCTGTGAGGATGCGGCGGGGAAAACTTCGTAGCCGACAACGCGCCGCCGGGCTTAGGCTGACATCAAGTTGTAAGCCGAATAGTTTTTGGTAAAAGATTCGCGCACATCCTCGATCTGGTGCGTCAAAAGCCAGGTCCTGAAACGGATAGCATCTTCGGCCTCGTGGTGAACGATACGTCCTCCTGATAGCAAAAGGGTAAATGTTTTGTGTGTCTGCAGGAAACGGCGGATTTGAGCTGCACTATGTTCGAAGCCGGAGAAATAAGGGTTTGTCATAATCATCTGCATGGCATCAGTATAAATCAACGGCAAGATACAACTTTGTAGGTGTTGTTGTATAAAATTGTAGAATAAATTTAATGTTTACTCTTAATTTTTTCAAATATAGTCCAAAATCTGTAAAACAATATGTCACCGATGGCAAATAATTTTTAATCCGGCAAAACTGGAAACGCAAAAAAGCCACTTTCGAAAGAAAGTGGCTTTGGCCTGTGTAGCGGGAGCTGGACTCGAACCAGCGACCTTTGGGTTATGAGCCCAACGAGCTACCAACTGCTCCATCCCGCGGTGTCGTTGAATTGGAGTGCAAACATACAACAAATGTTTTAGAGAAAACAACTATTTTTGTGAAAACTTTTCAAAAAAGTTTGCCTCTAACATACTGACACCAATTTTATGAGTTCATATACAGGCGCTTCCGGTTTTGGGTGGCGTATTCATCAAGTGCTGCTGATCAGGTTGCTCGGCATTATGATCTTGTTCAGCATTTGCCGGCTCCTCTTCTATTTGTTCAACCAATCTTTTTTTCCGGGCGTAAATCTTGTACTTGCACCGCGGCTATTCCTGGGAGGTTTGCGGTTCGACCTTGTGGCGGTATTGTACGTTAATATCCTTTACGTTTTCCTGACGCTGATCCCTGTCACATTCAAGTACCGGCCCGCATTTCAGAAATTTCTGGACTATCTTTTTATCATCACCAACAGCATTGCGCTGCTGGCGAACTGTGCCGACTTCATTTACTACCGGTTTACAATTAAAAGGAGTACCTGGTCGGTTTTGCAGGAATTCTCGCATGAAAACAACATGCACAAGCTGTTTGGCGGCTTCTTGGTGCATTATTGGTATGTGGCGCTGGTATGGATGCTGCTGGTGGCATTAGTGGTGTATATAACGCGCCGTTGGCGGGTTGGATCCAAACCGTTGCGACCAGCCTGGCAGATATTCCTCGTACACAGTGTATTAATGACCGTTGCTGTGTTTCTGTTCATTGGTGGCGTAAAAGGCGGTTTCCTGCACAGTACCAGGCCTATTACGCTGAGCAACGCGGGAGAATATGTAGAGAAGCCCAAGGAGATGTTCATCGTACTGAATACGCCTTTCTGCATTTTCAAAACATTGAAAAGATCCGATTACCAGCGTGCGGATTATTTCAAATCCGAGCGGGAAATGAATGCCGTTTATTCTCCCATTCACACACCCGATCCGAATACACCGGCATTTCGTCCGAAAAATGTCGTGATCCTGATCTGGGAAAGTTTCGGGAAGGAAATGGTGGGGACTTACAACCGGGATTTGGAGAACGGGACCTACAAGGGTTACACGCCTTTCATCGACTCGCTGATGCAACACAGTAAGGTGCATTGGTATTCGTTCGCAAATGGCGCGAAATCGATTGAAGCTATTCCATCCGTACTCACGAGCATTCCAGGCATTTTAGAGCCTTTTGTGCTGACCCGCTATACCGACAACAAATTGCCGAGCTTGCCCGAAATTTTGCAGTCCAAAGGATATCACACTTCTTTCTTTCACGGCGCACCGAACGGTTCAATGGGTTTTAAGGCCTTCACCAATCTGATCGGCATCAAAGATTATTACGGCAAAACCGAGTACAACAACGATGCGGATTATGACGGTATCTGGGGAATTTGGGACGAGGAATTTATGCAGTTCTGGTCCAAAAAGCTCAATTCGTTCCAGGAGCCATTTATGAGCACCTTATTCACGGTATCATCGCACGACCCTTTCCAAATCCCGGCGCGCTATAAAGGCAAATTCCCGAAAGGACCGCTGCCGATCTACGAAACCATGGGTTATACCGACAATGCATTGCGGAAATTCTTCGATTCCATCAAAACGAAGCCATGGTTCAAGAATACATTATTTGTAATCACGGCGGACCATTCAGCCACATTTGCGCACTATCCGCAGTACCAGACGTCGGTTGGGAATTTCTCAGTGCCTATCCTTTTTTATGCACCAGGCGATACATTGATGGCGGGCACCGACAGTACGACACTCGTCCAGCAAATTGACATTATGCCGTCGGTATTGAGTTATCTGCATTATGACAAACCCTATTTCGGCTTTGGGAAAAACATCTTCAGGAACCCTCCGATAAACTTTGCCGTCAACTATGACGGGGCGTATCAATGGTTCAACGGACCTTACGTATTGCAATTTGATGGCCGGAAAACCGTAGGTTTGTATAAATATCAGGAAGACAAGCTTTTGAAAAATAACCTTGCAGGCCGGGTTCCAGAGGTTCAAGGGCCTATGGAATTGCAGGTTAAGGCATTTATCCAGCAATATTCGAACAGGATGCTGGACGACCGGCTGACGGTAACACCTTAGGTGCCATGTTTTTGGGAAGCACAAAAAAGTGAAGAAGTAGTTTTATGGAAGAAAAAGTCGAAAATAACAATACCGAGTTGCGTAACCACCGGGCTGGTTTTGTGAGCATTGTCGGAAAACCCAACGTCGGGAAGTCGACGCTGATGAACGTGCTCGTAGGGGAAAGGATGTCGATCATCACCTCGAAAGCGCAGACAACCCGTCACCGCATTATCGGAATTTTGAATGGGAAGCATGAGGAAATCCCTTTCCAGCTCGTATACTCTGACACGCCGGGGGTAATCAAGCCATCGTACAAGCTCCACGATTCGATGATGACCTTTGTGAAAGGCTCGTTGGAAGATGCCGATGTGGTGCTTTTTGTCGTGGAAATAGGGGAGAAAGCGGCCGAACACGAGGTACTGCCGTTGCTGAAACGAACGGAAGCACCTGTCGTTTTAGTTTTGAACAAGATCGACCTTTCGAATGAGGAAGAGGTGAAACAAAAAATGCAGGAATGGGACGATGAGATCCACCCTGCGGCTATTGTTCCGATTTCTGCATTGGAAAAGGCGAACATCGGAACGCTGTTCGACGCGATCGTGACGCGATTGCCGTTCCACCCGCCTTATTTCGATGAGGATGAACTAACCGACAAGCCGGAGCGTTTCTTTGCTTCGGAAATCATCCGCGAAAAGATCTTCTTGAATTACCGCCAGGAAATTCCATACAGCTCCGAAGTAGTAATCACTGAATTTAAGGATAAGGACGACATCATTGTGATCCGTGCAGAAATTCTGGTTGAACGTAAAAGCCAGAAAGGGATTATTATTGGTGAAAAAGGGGAAATGCTAAAGAAAGTAGGCACGCAGGCCCGGCAGGACCTTGAAGATTTCTTCGGAAAAAAAGTCTTCCTCGAACAGCATGTAAAAGTAGAACCGGATTGGAGAAGCAAGGAAAACAAGTTGCGCCAGCTCGGTTATCAGGAATAAATTTTAAATAAAACGAATGAAGAACAGGCGCCAGGCCCGTTCGGATCATATTAATAGTAATAAAAAATGGCAAATATAATATCGATTGTTGGTCGTCCGAACGTGGGCAAATCCACTTTGTTCAACCGCCTCACCGAAAGCCGGAAGGCGATCATGGACAACCAGAGCGGCGTAACCCGGGACAGGCATTATGGTTACGGCGAATGGACCGACCAATATTTCACAGTGATCGATACGGGCGGTTATGTAGTAGGCTCGGAAGATATTTTTGAAGGCGCGATCCGCGACCAGGTAGAACTGGCGATCGAAGAATCGACAGTAGTTCTTTTTATGGTTGATACCATGACAGGCCTTACCGACCTCGACAAAGATTTTGCAAATGTGCTCCGCCGTTTCAACAAACCGGTTTACCTCGTAGCCAATAAAGCCGAGACGACAGAACGTTATCAGTCGGCTGCGGAATTTTATGAACTGGGTTTGGGAGATGAAATTTTCGCGATTTCCGCGCAAACCGGCTTCGGTACGGGAGAGCTGCTTGACAAAGTAATCCAGCATTTTGAAACTGCGGGCATTGAGAACCCGGAAGAAGGCATTCCCCGCATTGCGATCATGGGACGCCCGAATGTAGGTAAATCCTCGTTTCTGAACGTATTGACCGGCACCGACCGTAGTATTGTAACCGACATCGCAGGTACCACGCGCGACGCTATCCATACGCATTACAATGCATTCGGGATGGAGTTTATCCTTACCGACACCGCCGGCATCCGTCGTAAGTCGCGGGTGAAGGAGGATATCGAATTTTACTCGACCCTGCGCTCTGTCAAAGCAATGGAGGAATCCGACGTTTGCATTGTTCTCCTGGACGCCACATTGGGGCTTGAAGGCCAGGATATGAACATTATCGGTCAGGCCGACAAAGCGAAAAAGGGCATTGTGATCATGGTCAACAAATGGGACCTGGTTGAGAAAGATTCTAAAACCGCCGATCAATACAAAAAAGCCTTGCTCGAAAAGCTCGCACCGATGAATTACATGCCGATCATTTTCGCATCGGTGGTTGAAAAACAGCGCATTCACCAGGTTATGGAGAAAGCGATGGAAGTTTATCAGAACAAGACCAAGAAGATTACCACTTCGAAACTGAACGAGGTAATGCAGGCGGAAATTGAAAAATACCCGCCACCGGCACACCGCGGCAAGTATATCAATATCAAGTACATGATCCAGCTGCCGACGCCTTCGCCGACATTCGTCTTCTTCAGTAGTCATCCAAAGCATGTGAAGGAGCCATATCTACGCTACCTGGAAAACCGTTTGCGCGAAAACTTCGACTTCTCAGGTGTACCGATCACGATATTCTTTCGCGAGAAATAGGCTGAAACAAATACATTCAAAAGCGCCGGCGGGATTTTCCCTTGTCGGCGCTTTCGCATTTTATCCATAACCTACTACTATTCAGCCGAAAAATTCGACGGTTCGTCTTTTTTAAAGAATCTCGAGCAACCTTTTATATTACTTTTACATCTGTTATCCGGCCAGCCACGGTACTTTGAGAGGATTCTGAAAAATTTTCGAAAAAAATGTTAAAAACAAGGTACTATGTATTGCAAGATACCTAATGAAACATATATATTTGTAAGGTCAATTAGTTACACATAATTCCACCCGGCTCCACCGGAATTCTTAACGATTGAATACAAGCCATGAAAACACTCAGAATTTTAATATTGCTCGTCACCATCAGCCTGCAAGCCAGCGCAACAGGCTATGTACACAACATGTTTGTGGCGCACAGAAAGTTGCAGTCCGGCAAGGAATGTGTAACTGAAAGAACGGCCGCGCGGAAAGTAAAGCCTGTGTTGAAGGCAAAGGCTCCTGTGCAGGTGAAACACGCGGGCGCGGTCAAAAACACGAGCGCCAGCATGTCGGGTTCAGAAATTATGACATTGAATGCGCGTATCCTGGAAGAAGGTCCGGCGGCATTTTTTGAAAGCGAATCCGAAGAGAGCGAAGGCGAATCAATGGTAACCAAGCTGGTGAGCGCAGTTAGGTGTGTGATTTTTACCTTCATTCCTAAACTGGGTCATTCCTAAGCAATACCGATAATTTTAAAAGCAAAAAGCTGCGAGAGTCGATCTCGCAGCTTTTTGCTTTATCAGCCTACCGTGTTGGTCAAGGTGCCAATCGGTTCGATGGTAATGTGAACGACATCACCGGATTTCAAAGTAAAGTCGGAGGATGGCACGATACCGGTCCCCGTCATAAGGTAGCAGCCGTGCGGGAAAGCCATTTCGCGGTACAGGAAATGCAGCAATTCCTCGGGTTTGCGTTTCATTTGGGCCAAAGTAACCTGCCCGTTAAAAACTTCCTCGCCCCCGCGCACGATCGAGAGGTCGATCACCGTATCAGTACCGAACTGTTCTTTAAATACATAAAGGCAAGGGCCCAGGGCGGCGCTGCCGGTGTAGGATTTTGCCTGTGGCAAGTACAAAGGATTTTCACCTTCAATGCTTCTGGAACTCATGTCGTTTCCGATGGTGTAACCCACTAATGCCCCTTCCGATGTAGCAAACAGGGTTAGTTCCGGCTCGGGAACATCCCAGGTCGAATCTTTACGGATACGAACTGTGCCATGATGGCCTACCACACGCCAGGCGGTCGATTTAAAGAACAGCTCCGGGCGTTCGGCTTCATACACACGGTCGTAGAAACTTCCGCCGCCTGCTTTTTCGGATTCCTCCATGCGTGCCGTGCGGCTTTTGAAATAGGTTACACCCGAAGCCCACACTTCCTGAGACCCGATAGGCGCCAGTGCGTCCGGCATCGGGAAATCTTCACTGAATGTCAGCGCGATAAGGTTTTGAGTCTGATTTTCCAGCCATTCGTACAGGTTGTTCCTGTTCACGACAACGTCCCAGTCGGTTTCGTGGAGGCGGTAGAAAATGTCCTCGTTTTCAAGGAGGATGCCATTTTCGGTCTTATATAACTTCATGAAATGCAGATTTTGGTTTTGCCTGAATAAGTCCCCGATCGGGTGTCTTTACTGTTAAATACGGACAGGAAAGTGTTTCAGGCCACTAAATATGCGGGAATATGGAGGCATCAGCTGCGCTACAGGCGGCGGTCGATCGGTATGGGCTCCTGGTCGAGGAGTTTGATATCTCCAAACAGTGGATGATCGGGATGGAGAATGATATTGTAAGAAAAAGGTACGATGACCGACGGTATGCCGACACCCAGTACGTCGGGTTTGATGAGCCAGTCTCTTAGCCAGAATTGCGTCCGGCCATAGGTTTTATCCTGCCAGTAAGCGGGCAGGTCATTCCGAGAATAGCGTTTGATGTCGTCGGGGATTTCAATAGATGACAGCCAGTATTCGGGAAGGTCCTCATAGCGCACGCCGGGCGCGTGTGCGAGGGTTTCGACAAGTCCGAGTTCGGGAGTGGAAGTGGTATAAAGCACGCCAACTCCTTTTGGGTTCCAGCGCGCACCGAAAAGACGGCTGCCTTCGGTAGAAAGTGCATCATGCCGGAATTTTTCACGCGTAATCCTGTATACCAAAGGCATAGGCAGCGCTGTCAGGCGGGTAAACCGTAATCCAGGCGGCCAAGCACATCATCCACCAGCCCAAAGCCCGTCACCGTATCCATCATTTGCAAGGGCGACTGGTCATTCAGCGCGGAGATTGGTGTTCGTAGCCAATGCCTGACCACGTTTTCCCGGCCATCGAAAGTATCCAGCGCATGAATAAGCACATTGCGAAGCAGCAAAAGCCGCTCGGAAGCATCGGTACCAAGCCTTTTATCGCCCTGAATGCGATGCAGGTTACGTGGCGTCATGCCGAGTACGTGAGCGATTTCATTGTCTGTCAGGCCCACAAGGTCAGCTATTTCATCGGCAACAGCGCGCATAATTCCTTCGCGTGATGTTTTAACAACAAGAAACTCCGATGCAGGCTGTTTGCCATAGGGAACGAATTCTTCTTCGAAAAACCGGATAGGTGGCGTTGACATAGCGTGCTATAAATGACGTATGTCACTAAGTTAAGTGACATACGTCGTATTTCAAATCTTTTCCTTCAAAAAGTCCGCAGTATAGTTCCCTTCCAGTTTCACCATCTCTTCCGGTGTGCCGGCGAATGTGAGCTGCCCGCCGTTTTCGCCGCCTTCGGGACCGAGATCGATGATCCAGTCAGCGCTTTTGATGACTTCCATATTGTGCTCGATGATGATCACGCTGTCGCCTTGTTCTACCAATGCATTGATGGCTTTGAGGAGCTTTTTAATGTCATGGAAATGCAAACCGGTGGTCGGTTCGTCGAAAATAAAGAGTGTTTTTCCTTTGTTGGAAGAACCTTTGCCCAGGAACGAAGCCAGTTTCACACGCTGCGCTTCACCGCCGGACAGTGTGTTAGACGACTGCCCGAGCCCCACATAACCGAGCCCTACTTCCTGCAACGGAAGCAGCTTATCAGCCAGTTTCGGCTCCGATTCCCTGAAAAATTCGATGGCTTCATCGACGGTCATATCCAGGATTTCGGCCACGTCTTTGTCGTGGTATTTCACTTCTTGCACTTCCTGTTTGAAACGCTTTCCGTTACAGCCCTCGCAAGTGAGGTAAATATCGGCCATGAACTGCATTTCGATCTTCACCTGGCCTTCCCCCTGGCATATTTCGCAGCGGCCGCCGTCGACGTTGAACGAGAAATGCGAAGGTTTGTAGCCCCGCGCTTTCGAAAGTGGCTGTTCCGACATCATCTGCCGGATATAATCGTAAGCTTTGATATATGTAACCGGGTTCGAGCGTGACGATTTCCCGATCGGGTTCTGATCGATCATTTCCACTGCTTCGATGCGGTCGATACTGCCTGTCAGCTCGTCGAACCTTCCTACATCCTCGCTAAATTCGCCTTTGATGCGCATTAATGCGGGATAAAGGATTTTACGGATCAATGTAGATTTTCCTGAACCACTCACGCCGGTGACGACGGTAAGGTTATTCAAAGGGATTCTGACGTCCAGCTCTTTCAGATTATTCTCCCGCGCGCCCTTGATTTCAAGAAAGTGCAGCGATTTTCGTCTCACAGAAGGAATCGGAATGGAATCATTTCCAAGCAAAAAATCCAAAGTATGCGACTGCGCATTTACTTCCTGACCGTCAATGACCTCCTGACTATTGCTGACCCTGTGACCATCGCTTTTCAAAGCAGCGATGTCGCTCTGCCTGCCCTGAAAAACCACATGGCCGCCACCGGTTCCGGCTTCCGGTCCGATATCAATGATCTGGTCTGCCGCGTGCATTACTTCCTCCTCGTGTTCTACGACGATCACGGTATTACCCAGGTCGCGGAGAGATTCGAGCACGCCTACGAGCCGTTGCGTATCGCGCGGATGCAAGCCGATGCTTGGTTCATCGAGAATGTACATCGAGCCCACCAATGCGCTTCCTAACGAAGTAGCGAGCTTAATGCGCTGGAATTCGCCGCCGGATAATGTGCTGGTCAACCGGTTTAAAGTCAGATAACCGAGTCCGACGCGGTTCATATAATCCAGGCGGGATTCAATTTCAGTCAGAACGCGTCGTGCCACCTGCCGGTCGTGGTCGCCTAGTCCGAGCTGTTTAAAAAATCCCGAAACATCCTGGATAGGCATCAAAACCAGGTCGGTTATGGATTTGCCGCCTATTTTGACGTAGGAAGCGTCCTTCCGCAGACGCGAACCGCGGCAATCGGGGCAGGTCGTGCGCCCGCGGAAGCGAGAGAGCATCACACGGTACTGGATCTTATGGGTCTGGGATTCGAGTTCCGAAATGAAGTCGTTGATTCCCTGGAAATATTGGTTACCGGTCCAAAGCAACTCTTTTTGAGCGGGAGTGAGGTCTTTGTAAGGCCTGTGGATTGGGAAATCGAATTTCACGCCATTGCGGACGAGCGGGATCAGCCATTCGCCCATTTTCTCCGTACGCCAGGGCGCTATGGCACCGTCGTATACCGATAGGTTCTTGTCAGGAATGACCAGATCGGGATCTATGCCCAATATTTTACCAAAACCTTCACACCTTTTGCAGGCACCGTAAGGGTTATTGAAGCTGAAAAGATTGACGGTCGGTTCCTCGAATGTAATGCCATCGAGTTCGAATTTGTCAGAAAAAAACCTTTTTTCACTACCTACAATATGTACTGTACAAGTGCCTTCCCCTTCAAAAAACGCTGTTTGTACGGAGTCGGAAAGGCGGTATTGCGTGTCTTCGTCGTTGTGGCGGATCGCGGCGCGGTCGATGAGGATGAAAACCTGGTTGCCGGCCTGGGGAAACTGCTCGGGGCTTTCGAGGATATCTTCGATAGAAACCACCTCATCATTCAGCACAATGCGGTTATACCCTTTGGAAAGTAGTATTGTAAGTTCCTCCATCTGAGAGCGGCCATCTCGAATGAGTAACGGCGCGAGGATCATCACGCGTGTGCCCTCGTCGTGCGCGAGCATGTAGTTCACCACGTCGGTAACCGAGTCTTTTCTTACAATTTCACCCGAAACCGGCGAATAGGTGCGCCCGATGCGCGCGAAAAGCAGTTTGAGATAATCATAAATTTCCGTGGAAGTGCCGACGGTCGATCGCGGATTGCGGGTATTCACCTTTTGCTCAATGGCAATGGCCGGTGAAATGCCCTTGATGTACTCCACTTCCGGCTTTTCCATACGGCCGAGGAACTGCCGGGCATAGCTGCTGAGGCTTTCCACATACATCCGCTGGCCTTCCGCGAACAGCGTATCGAAGGCAAGCGACGATTTTCCGGAGCCCGAAAGGCCTGTAATGACGACCAGCTTGTTACGCGGGATCGCCACATCGATATTTTTCAGATTATTTACTCGGGCACCTTTGATCAGGATGTATTGTCTCGGATCCAGTTCATCGAACTGATCGGCCTCGATCCGGGGCACAGCTAATTGCATCATAGCGGGGTTATCGGTGATTATGATATTAGTTTGAATGATGATGTGATACTATTATAACCAAAAGCCTCGGTATTTAGTTTTCTTTAAAAACCTGACCCGCTTTCATAAATTTCAGGCCGCTTTTCGCTGCTTCTTCAAATATAGGATCGGCGAAATGTCCGAAGTTGGGAACGTCGGACATGCTGTCTGTGAGCGCGATGACTTTTTTCGCTAATTCAGGGGCATATTTCACGATTTGCCGGACACTGGTCGCTACGCAATGGGAGCGCGCCTCGCCGGCGACGAGTACCTGGTCGAATGCATTGAGGTCCGCCAAAAAACGTTCATTCAGCTCCGTTTCCGGGGCATTGGTCACGGGTACCTGTGCTTTAAAAACGCCGAAATGCTCGGTAAGAGGGTTAATGCCCTTCGACACCGTGTGGTAGTTGCGGCGGGTGCGGTGCGCCCACGCGAGCACGGAATGCATGAGCGTGTCGTCGATTGCCGCACCTTTGGAACCGATAAGGCAATGCTCCGGCCAGATGAAATGCTGGAATTCGCCTTCGGCTTCCAGTGTTTGCAGGTATTTTAAAACATATTCACGGTGATAGCGCGGCACCCATTTACCTGTTTCCACCGACTGGGCCGAAATGAGCGTAAATGGCGCGATCGTATTGCCGTTCTGGTCCTCCCAGAAGAGCGGGTGTGCCATATCGAGCACCTGGTGGGTATCGAGCGTCAGGAAAATCGAATCGATTTTATCGCCTTCCAGCGCAATGAGGCTGGCAATGCGTTCCATGTCCTTCCCGGCGCCCGGCACATATAAAGTCCCGTTAGGATTACAGAAATCATATTGGGCGTCGATGATCAGCAATGCGGTCTTTTTCATCATGAAATGGGTGTGTTAAAATTCCAGCTCGTGTGGCAGCTCCATTTGCCGGGCGTACATTTTGGAACAGAGGCTGTAAACGAGTTGCAGCATCCGGTTCGTGTCCTTAATATAATCGATCCTGTAATCTTCGTCGAGTTTGCTGACGCCGTTGAGGATTACCTGGGCCTTTTTGGCAATGTATAATGCACAGGTATCAGCGCGGGACGAGTAGGTTCTCAGAATGTCGGAATAGCCTTCCAGGAATGTATTAAGAAGAAAGATATTCAGCTCGATTCCGCCGATTTTATCTTTCGTAACCTTCACATGGTAAGCGATATCCGCGCTCAGACTACGCATGTCCGTCAGTACCCAACCGGGCGTATTCTGGTTAAATTTCGATGTCCGTACAATCCGTCCCATAAGCTCTTCCCTTCTTTCGGGAATGGTGGAGCTGTCCTCGATCAGTTCGAAATGCAGGCGGTCGCTCAGGGTTTTGTCTTTGGTAATCAGCCTCAGGAGCAATTTATCCTTTTCTTTCGCAGGCATCTGGATAATCGCCTTTTTGAGCTGTTCAGGTAAAGCCATTCGGGTGCTTTTAATAACTTTTAGTTTAATTCCCGGCTCAACCACGTAACTTTATGGCCTATAAAAAAGGCCGGGAAGCTTTTACAAAAATATAAAATACAGATACACATTATGATTTCAGTGGCTATGTGTACTTACAACGGGGCAAAGTTCCTGCCCGAACAGTTGAAGAGCATTGCTGATCAGACGGTTTCGGTGGACGAATTGGTTGTATGTGACGACAGATCTAAGGACGACACTATTGAAATCATAAAATCTTTCGCTGCTACCAGCAAATTCCCCGTTCGCATCCACGTGAACGAGCAGAATCTGGGCTCGACCAGGAATTTTGAGAAATGTCTTTCACTCTGCGAAGGCGACGTGATTTTTCTCTGCGATCAGGACGACCGCTGGCGAAAAGATAAGGTGCAGAAGCAGCTTGCGTTCCTGGATGCACACCCCGAGCTCGATGCGGTGTTCAGCGACGCGGAAATGATCAATGACGATTCGGAACCGACCGGCAGGACTATCTGGCAGGAAATCGAGTTTGACAGGTCACGGCAGGAGATCTGGGAGAGTGGCAGACCGCATGAAATACTCTTTAACGGGTTTGTGGTAACAGGTGCCACGCTGGCGCTACGCAAATCGTGCCTCCAGCGACTCATGCCCTTCCCAACCCACGTGCAGGACCTCATTCACGACGCCTGGATAGCCATGGTATTGAGCCTGGAAAACAAGATAGATTTTATCCCCGAACCCCTGATTTCGTACCGAATTCATTCCAGCCAGCAGGTGGGATTTGGCAATAAGGTCGAGAAAGTGCAGCTCGCCCACCGTTTGAAACGCGACCGGAAATTGAAGCTCGTCCCGTTGAAGGAAAAGGCCGATAAGCTGCATGAGCTCTATCTGCTCCTTCGTGCGCTTCCGTTTGTTCCGCGCGAGAAGCTGATCAAATTGTATCTTTCACAAAAGCATTTTTACACCCGGGCGTCACTGCCGGATAGTCGTTTCAAACGACTTACACCGGTGTTGAGCCAGCTGCTGCGCGGTTATTACCGGTTCAGTAGCAAAGACTGGTGGCTGCCTGCCGTGGGCGATTTACTTGAATAGGAACTGGATTAGTATTTAAAATGGCTGAAAAAAAGTCGTTGGTGGCGGTGGTAATACCGGTGTATCAGGCAAACCTGACGGATGCTGAGCAAATGTCGTTGCAACAATGCATGGCTGTGTTGGGCAACTATCCGGTGATTGTGGTTAAACCGGCCGGTCTCGACCTTTCGGCGTTGCAGCATCAATGCCCGGCGCTTAGATTTCAGTCTTTCGATAGCACCTTTTTCGCCGACGTCGACGCTTATAACCGGTTAATGGTGTCCACTGATTTTTACAGAACTTTCACTGCCTACGAATACATCCTCATTTACCAGCTCGACGCATTTGTTTTCCGGGACGAGCTTAGTGAATGGTGTGCCAAAGGGTATGATTATCTGGGCGCGCCGTCCCTTCATCAGCCAGCGTTCGACACCATTCCCGCGGAATCTGCCCAGGATTTTGCTAATGCATTGTCGGCCCATCGCATCGTATTGAATGGAGGCCTTTCCCTGCGGAGAATTTCAGCATTCCTACGTTATCTGAAGATTTACAACTTCTTCTATCCATCCTGGAAAGGTAATGAAGACATGCTTTTCTGCCAGGAAGCAACGCGACTCAAACCAATGAAGATCTTCATGAAGTTGCCCAACTGGGCCGAAGCATTACATTTTGCATTCGAGAAAAGCCCGGCCGCAAGTTATGAGCTTACGAACCACCAACTGCCCTTTGCCTGCCATGCCTGGGAACGCTACGATCCGGCTTTTTGGGTTCCATTTATCCCTGTAAACCAGTGACTTTCTGCGTTTAACAATTTTTAACAAACTATCATCGATTTTCGGACGTTCTTGCTGATATTTAGTCAAAACCCCAATATCGCTATGAATTTCAAGTTGCTTTCGGCCAGTTTTGGAGCCATTTTACTGTCAATCCATACCAGCTTCGGGCAAATTACTGAGAATCCCAAGGTAGAGGAGTCGTCGGTTCCCTATGTGAAAATCAAGAAAGTAGAACTGACGGACGCCAATACAATTATTTACCTCCAGTTTACCGAGCCTAAAAACCAGCGGCCGCAGTTCCGCTCGCAACCAAGGACGTCGCCATTCCCCGACTCGCGCATTCCGCAGGTTCCACAGCAGGGTATAGGCCAGAGCCAGATCTGGCTTGATCCGGAAACCCGGCTTTACAAACCCGGTGAAATCGATAAAAAATTTAAGTTTATCAGGGCCGAAAACATCACTACAACCACCAGAACGAGTGTCGCTAACGGTGATACCGTCGATTTTGTAGCTTATTTTGAAAGACTCACGCCCGGAATCGAGGAATTCGATTTCTATGAAGGCCGAAGCTCGCAGGGAACCCAGTCTTGGAATTTTTACGGAGTCCACGTCAAGAACCCGCTCAAAAAGCAGCCTGAAAAGTCGTCGAAGCCCTTAGCGAAAGCGACGACACCGCCCGTTAAAAAGCCGGCAGCCAAGCCAGCTGCAAAAGCACCTCTAAACCCGGCTCCGGCTGCGAAGAAAGAGGCCGAAATGGCGGTTTTGAAAGGAACGGTCTACAATGCGAAATCGAAGGAGCCAATTGCCTCGCAAATCTCCTACATTGAGGGTGGTGATACACTGCAAATCCGTTCGTCATCCGGGAAATACCGCGTGGGTGTCGATGCAGGCGAACGATATAAATTTCGTGTAATGGCCCGGGGCTATTACGGCTCATCGTTCAGCCTTGCGCCGGGCGATTCTACGGGCAGATCTTTCGATCAGGATGTGTATTTAACACCTCTGATCGTAGGTGAGACGATCCTGCTTCCAAATATCTATTTCGAAACCTCGCAATACATGCTTCTTCCGGAATCCTACGAAGAACTGAACCGGCTGGTAGATGTCATGCGGGATAGTCCGACCGTCAAGATCCGTGTCGAAGGCCACACCGACAATGTAGGTGATTTTGACAAAAACCTCGAACTCTCCCGTCAGCGTGCTGAGGCAGTAAAAAATTATCTGATCGAAAAAGGCATTGAAGGCAGCCGTATTGAAGCAAAAGGCTACGGCGGAACGCGACCGCTGAAAAAAGGCAGCGAAGAAGAGCGGAAAAAGAACCGCAGGGTGGAGTTTGTGATTACGGAAATGTAGTACTAATGTCGCCCAGGAGCGCGATCGAGGGGTGGTATGTCATCCTTGGAGCTATCGAAGGACGGGTATGTCACACTGAGCGAAGTCGAAGTGCAAATGCACTATGCAAATCCTTCGACTGCGCTCAGGATGACAGTACCGTTACCGCGCCTTAATAATATTGGTAAACTCGCGTGATTTCAACGACGCGCCGCCTACCAGGCCGCCGTCGATATCAGGTGCTGAGAAAAGCTCGGGTGCGCTGGCAGCCGTAACGCTTCCGCCATAAAGAATCGAAATTTCATCCGCTACTTCCGCACCATATTTCGATGCGATGTGCGCCCGCAATGCCGCGTGCATATCCTGCGCCTGTTCTGCCGAAGCGGTAAGGCCTGTTCCGATCGCCCAGATCGGCTCATAAGCGATTATCACCGACTTCAATTGCTCCTCTGAAAGGTGGAAAAGGCTTTCTGTTAGCTGGTTTTTTACAAAACCGATATAATCTTCGTTCTGACGCTGTTCGAGCGACTCGCCGCAGCAGAAAATAGGGGAAACGCCGTTCGCTAATGCCGTATTTACTTTTTCGGCAAGCAATGCATTGGTTTCATTGAAGTACTGGCGACGCTCGCTGTGGCCGATCAGCACATATTGTACCCCGATCGATTGCAGCATTTGCGCGGAAATCTCGCCTGTAAAAGCACCCGAAACTTTGTCGGAGCAGTTTTGAGCCGCCAATGCGAAGTTGGGCTCGTTCTCGATATATTTTTGAATCGTAGTAAGGTAAATCGCAGGAGGGCAAAGGATGATTTTCGCGTCATTCCGGACCTCGTCTTTGGCCATATTAACGAGCTCTGAAGTAAGCGCAACTGCTTCATCCAGAACCTTGTTCATCTTCCAGTTACCGGCAACAATTTTTTTTCGCATGAGAAAATTTTTATTGTGGGAAAAAGTCATTTTACGCAACAAAAGTACCATATTTTCATCATTTACATGATTATATATATGTGATCAAAAAAATGTCGGAAAGTTTGCACATATCGAGATTTTTTTGTGTTTTATTAATGCAAAATCAACTATTTTTACTTGAATTAACCGATTGGACTGAATTCGATACTTAGTGTACACCGACGAATATAAATAGAAGTATAAACCATTTATAATCAACGTGTTTTTTGATGTTACCCGCGGAAATAGAAACATAGCCATTTAAAGAAAGGAGGCCACGATGAAAACGTCTAAGTGGTTCATAGCAGCGATCATACTTTTTACTCATACCCTGACATTCGGCCATTCCAGCGACGTACCCCCTGTATCAGAGGAAAAGTATGGTTACTTTTTAGATAAAAACCATAAAACAGCACGCATCCCGTTCGAGCTGCATTCCAACCTGATATTGCTTTACGCGAAGATCAACGACAATGATTCGCTGCGTTTTATCCTCGACACGGGCGTTAGTTCCATTATCATTACCGATCCGAATATCCTCAAAGCCGACAAGCTGCGTTTAACCCGTAAGGTCAACCTCACAGGAGCGGGCGAGGGGGCGTCGATTTCGGCGCACGTCGCGATCGACAACCGGTTTGCGATGGGAAGGCTTAAAGCGAACCACCAGAATATCGTGATCCTCGAACAGGACTTTCTGCGGCTATCCGAGTACGTGGGCGTACCGGTGCATGGCATTTTTGGTTATGAGATTTTCAACAATTTCGTCGTAACCATCGATTTTGCCAAAAAGGAAATACTGCTGATGCGGCCGGACAGGTACAAATACAAAAGCAGCAAGGGGGACAAGCACCCGCTGATTATCGAGGATACCAAGCCATTCACCGATGCCGTGACGCTTTTTGCCGACGGCCGCGAACATCCGATCCGGGTCCTGATTGATACCGGTGCCGGACATGCATTGCTTTTGAACAATACCCGCAAAGAGACCTTTCGCTTACCGGAAAAGGTAATCCGTGCGCAATTGGGCCGCGGCTTAAACGGGGTCATCAACGGAAACCTGGGCCGGGTAGACAAAATGCGGCTGGGCCGCTTCGAGCTGAATAATGTAGTAGCCTCATTTCCAGACAGTATTGCATTCGGTTCCAAGATCCGGGCCGGTGCCGAGCGTCAGGGCAATATCGGGTGCGAGCTGCTCCGCCGTTTCAAGGTCACATTCAACTATGGCGAGCACTATATGGTGCTGAAACCGATCAAAAGCAGGCTGCGCGAGAAGTTTGAGCACGATATGAGCGGCATGGAAATCCGTGCAGAAGGAAGGGACCTTCGTTCCTACATTGTGAACCATGTCGTAACCGATTCTCCGGCAGCACGCGCCGGGCTGATGGAAGGAGACCAACTGCTGTTTATCGACGACCATTCGGCTTCCGAGCTCAATGTGAGCGAAATATATAAGCTTTTGCAGCGGGGCGATGGTAAAAACGTGGATCTGCTGGTGAAACGGAAAGGCGATATTTTCTTTACACAGGTCACACTGCGCAGAATGATTTAGTACTTTTGGCCAAACTAAAACCTGGCCATTTGGATCGCTTCATTATTACCGAAGACGGCTCGCATTCGCTGTTCAGCGCGCAGTTCAGGCAGCAATACCATTCACTGCATGGTGCTCTGAGTGAATCGGAGCACATTTATATCAATCTTGGTTTAAAGCCGGTCCTGGAAAATGCTTCGGGACCGGTTTACGTTTTTGAAATGGGCTTTGGCACAGGCCTGAATGCCTTCCTCGCCTGGAAACTAGCCGACAGTCTTCAAAAACAGGTTTTCTACACTTCTGTAGAGGCCTTTCCAATATCGTTGCTGGAAGCGTCGCAGCTCAATTACGAGGAAGCGACCGGGGCAAGCGGCTTTATGCAGCTGCATCATGCTCCCTGGGGGGCCGAAACCGCCATTTCTCCATTTTTTTACCTGCAAAAGGAAAACGCTACCGTGCAGGAATTTACTTCGGAGCGGTTTTTTGACGTTATTTTCTACGACGCTTTCGATCCTCGCGCCCAGCCGGAGCTTTGGACCGAAGAAATTTTCTCCAAAATAGCGGCCCAAACGCCGCAAGGAGGCGTATTAGTAACATATTCCTCGAAGGGGATCGTAAAAAGGGCATTGGCTGCGGGAGGGTTTAAAGTGGAGCGGCATAAGGGCCCGGGCAGAAAGACCCACGTCCTGAAAGCCATCAGATTGTGAAATAATAGAATCAGATATTAGTATGAATTATCAAAGCATAATTAGCCAGGAACTTAAAGAAGCACAAGCGGTTCTCGACAATTTCCTGAGCGACCCGGAGCAGATTGAAAAGATCGAGAAAGCGGCCGGGCTGATGGCCGACGCGATCATCCATAACGGTAAAATCCTTTCCTGTGGGAACGGTGGCTCGCATTGCGACGCCATGCATTTCGCGGAGGAATTGACCGGCCGGTACCGCGACAACCGCCGTGCATTACCAGCCATCGCAATTTCCGATGTGAGCCATTTGAGCTGCGTCAGCAACGATTTCGGATACGAATATGTGTTTTCAAGATATATTGAAGCATTAGGACAGCCCGGTGACGTGCTGCTTGGGCTAAGTACGAGCGGAAACTCTGCCAACATTATCCGTGCTGCCGAAGCCGCAAAAGCGAAAGGGATGAAGATCATTATCATGTCGGGAAAGGACGGCGGGAAGCTTGCTGGCGTTGCCGACATTGAAATCCGCGTGCCGCATTTCGGTTATGCCGACCGCATTCAGGAAATCCACATCAAGGTCATCCACATTTTCATGCTGCTGATCGAAAAAATGGTGCTGCGGGATTGACGTGGTGCTGTTTGGCGACATTTTGTTTGGTCAGGAATAGTCATTTGTGGTCAGATGTTGCCAGGAATAGTCATTTGTTTCAGATGTTGTTATTTGTCGCAGGAAGTTTGTTTATTGAGAAACAATCAAATTTCAATATCAGACTACACCTGACCACAAATGACAACCTCCTGACCACACCTGACTAAAATCCAACGATACCAACCTGCACACCCATATCACCATGAATGTCCGTCCATCCGCTATCATTCTCGAAAACGACAAGATCCTCACATTGCGTTATTGCTATGGCGAAAAGGAAGTATTTGCATTGCCGGGCGGCAACCCCGATCCCGGAGAATCGCTTTCCGATGCGCTTGCCCGCGAACTGATGGAAGAACTGGGCGTGGAGGTTACGGTTGGGGAAATGGTCTCCTGCGGTGAGGTAATCTGGCAGGAAGTGCAGAAGGAGACGCTGCACATGGTATTTAACGCAAACATAACAAAGGGTATTCCGGCGCTCGACCCGGCGCATACGACGGCGCTTGAAATCGTGTGGCTACCGGTTTCATCGCTTTCTTCGAGGCATTTATATCCCAATGTCGGCCCGCAGATCACCGCATTCTGCCATGAAGCGCTACATTCCGGTCATATAGGCGTGATCGACCAGCCCTATGTGCGCTCATAAACTACATAGTTCGGGTCAATACTTCTCCGTTCGTTTCTATAAGACAGAAACATACCGTACTTTTGCGTTTTTAATAGGCAGCAGGGTAAATGGAAAACGAAAAGAAGGAGAAATTATCGAACTTCTTGCTGAGACGGGCGGATCGGGATGTATTGTCAAGAGGGCGTTCCATTTATAGCAGTGGCGGCTTAAAAGTTTCCAAACTCGATTATAATGGCCCCGGTAATGCTGAGTTCAAGGTCAAAAGCGACTATTCGATCCAGTACTACCAGATTTTTATCCGGGATTTTCTCACACCGCAAATAACCACCGAATGTTCTTGTCCGGATAAAGCCGGACTGTGCAAACACCGCGTGGCAAGCATTCTGTACATTCTCGACAAAATGCCGACGATCAAGCAGGTGGTCCATGAAATGGCCAACACGACGATCGAATTGCAGGAAATCCGCGAAATGCAATTGCGTAGCATGGTACTCGACGAAACCTGGCAGAACCGCGGAAACGTGGGTCCGGTGGAGATCGTGTCGGCGAAGGAAGGCGAGGCGGAATGCCAGGTGACGGACAAGGATCAGGAGTTTCTGACCACATTCCGGCGTGTAAAAGGTACCCGTCAGATTCAGACTTCCTGTACCTGTAACCAGAAGCTATGGGTGCCGCTCTGCGAACATAAGCTGGCCGCATTGCTGAAACTCCGTGAAGAACTGGGTGAGAAGGCATTTGAGGTAATGCGCGACATGACCGTCGAAAAAAGCAACTTGCTGGCCGAATACGGCTATTCGCTGGATGATCAATATAAAGACAAGTTCGAATTCCGGCTCGACGAGGACGGCGGGCTGCATTTGATCAGGCTCGACCCTGCCATCCAGAAAGTGGGTGCTTACCAGGACTGGCAATCACTGCGCGAACGCATATTGCCCGCGCAAGAGTCGTCATTTGCCGTGACGTTGACCGATAACGGGCAGGACGATGAAGACCGCGTTTCTATTTTTGTGTTTTGGCCAAAAGGAAAAAATCATTTGCTGGACATTGGTTTCGGGGTTTTTTCGGTCAAATTCAGTTCCAAATCTGAGAAAGTCACTAATATCCGCAACATTGCGGGCGGTTCGAGCCATTATTATTCTGCTGATGAAATTCCCGTTCTGACCGAATCCGATGCGCGGCTTGTACGGTTGGCAAAGCACTGGGAAGAGGGGCTTCAAAAATTCATTCGTAAACAAGGCTGGGCTTATAATGCGTACCTGCATTTCGACGACGTGGAGGCTGACCAGCGTTACGAAGCACGGAACTACGTAGGAAAGCAGCTCACCCGCGTTTTCAACGACCTTGACGGCGACCGGCTGTTCCTCGCCGACGGCGACTACGTGACCAGCAATCACCAGCTCACACAGCTGGAACTGCACCGTGAGCCGGTGAAATTGTTTTTCGTGCTTACGGAGGACAAGGAGTTCATTACCCTCAATCCTTACGTAGAAATCAAACCCGGCACGCCGCTGGAGTTGCAGAAAGTGGTCTCGCTCGATAGTTTCTGGCTGGGACTTTACAACGAAAAGACTTTATTCCGCTGGGCGGGAATCAGCGAGGCCGAAATGGTCGCATACCTGAGCCAGAATGGATTTAAAATAAGGGTTAAGAAGGATTTTGGCGATGATTTTCTGAAAGACTGGATCATACCCGTTTCGGAGAAATTCGACGTGATCTTCCAGACACGCCACGAAATACAGACGTCGCCGCTGGCTTTCCAGAAGCCGAAGTTTTATCTCAAAGAAGATGAGGCGAACCTGCTGATCGTTCCTTCGTACGTTTATCTCGAAGAAAACGGCAAAAGCTCAGAAGAACTGGAACTGCTCCACGACCAGCGTCGCACCAAAACGAGCTTCGATAACAACCAGATTACGATGCTCGAACGCGATGTTCAGGCTGAAAATGAAGTTTGGGAATGGGCTAAGGCATTGCACCCCGACTTTGCACATCAAACCGGTCAACCGTTTTTCTACGTGCCTTTCGAACAGGTGATGAGAAATGGCTGGCTGTTCAATTTCGTGGATGCTGCCAAGAAAAAGCATTACGAGATTTTCGGGTTTAAAGACTTGAAAAAAATGCGCTTCAATCCCAACCGAGGGATGGTGAAAGTGCATACGTCCTCGGGTATCGACTGGTTCGATATGCGGATCGAGATCACATTCGGCGATCAGACGGTGACGTTGGCAGATGCGAAAAAAGCGTTACTGAAAAAGCAGAACTATATTCAGTTGCAAGACGGTTCGCTGGGCGTGCTACCCGACGAATGGATCGCGAAACTGGAACCGCTAATGCAGTTCGGCCGGGTGAACGACGATCAGATCCATCTATCCAAAATCCATTTCTCGCTAATTGACGAGCTGGTTTCGGAGATTGACAATGAGGAGGTGTTCCGCGAGCTGTGGGAGAAAAAGCAGAAACTGCTCAACTTTAAGCAAATCCCGTCAGTACCACTTCCACAGAACATCCAGGCCACGCTCAGGCAATATCAGGAAGAGGGTTACAAATGGCTCCATTTCCTCGACGAATTCCAATGGGGCGGCTGTCTGGCCGATGATATGGGTTTGGGTAAAACTCTTCAAATGCTGACGTTCCTGCAAAATCAGAAGAACCTGAATCCGGAGTATACGAATCTTGTCGTAGTTCCTACTACCCTGATTTTCAACTGGCAGGCGGAGGCGGCTAAATTTACGCCTGACCTAAAATTATACGTTCATCGTGGAATGTCGAGAAGGAAAGACATTGATTTTTTCCGGGAATACGACATTATCCTCACCACGTACGGCACAATGCGGAGCGACGTCGAACTACTGAGGCAGTTCGATTTCAACTACATTATCCTCGACGAAGCACAGGCTATTAAAAACCCGGATTCGCTCACGTCCAAGGCTTCGCGCCTGTTACGTGCGCGCAACCGCCTGACCATGACGGGTACACCCGTAGAGAACAATACATTCGATCTGTATTCACAATTCGAGTTTCTGAATCCCGGAATGCTGGGTCACGCCGACTTTTTCCGGACAGAATATGCGACGCCGATCGATAAATACCAGGATAAGGAAAAGGCCGCCGAGTTGCGCAAATTGGTATACCCATTCATGCTGAAACGCACGAAGGAGGAAGTCGCGACCGATTTGCCGGACAAAACCGAAACGATCCTGTTCTGCGAAATGGGTAACAAGCAACGGAAGGTGTACGACACATTCCGCGAGCGCTACCGGCAGGAAATCGCAGAAAAACTGGCTACCGAAGGTCTTAACAAAAGCAGCTTCCTCATTCTGGAAGCGTTGCTGAAACTGCGTCAGATATGCGACTCGCCTTCTATTTTGTCGGGGGATGAGGATTTTGGTAATGAATCGGCAAAGCTGGAAGAAATTACGCGGGAAATCGAGGAGAATGCTTCAAACCACAAAATATTGATATTCAGTCAGTTCTTGGGGATGCTGGATCTGATCCGCAAACATTTGGAAAAGGTGAATATCCCTTACGAATACCTCGACGGCCAGACAGTCGACCGCGCCGGACGTGTAAACCGTTTTCAGAGCGACGATACTTGCCGCGTGTTCCTGATGAGCCTTAAAGCAGGTGGGGTAGGGCTCAACCTGACCGAAGCCGACTACGTTTATCTTGTGGACCCGTGGTGGAACCCGGCGGTGGAACGGCAGGCGATCGACCGTACGCACCGTATCGGACAGACGCGCAAGGTATTTGCCTATAAGATGATTTGTAAGGATACGATTGAAGAGAAGATTCTGCTGTTGCAGCAACGTAAGCAGGACCTGGCAGAAGATTTAGTAGGCGGGGAGTCCGGATTTATCAAGAAGCTGAGCCAAGAGGATATTATGGGTCTTTTCAGCTAATGATCGACTGTCAGCTAAATTACTGAATCGAAATGTTGGTTCAGTAATTTAGCATTTTGCTGCCCGCCGAAATGTTTAATAACCTTTGGTTGGCCAGCCGGGCAGTCGGTTCCGATTTCAACGAATCGACGGATGCGAATTCAAAGCTCTGCGAATCCGTCAGCAATTCACCATCATACTGCGAACCGGAAACGACAGTTTTCGTGCCGGAAGATGAAGAATTGTACATTTTTTCTACACTTGCGTGTTGAGCTGTTCCATACCTGGCCTCTTTTTGCACTACGCACAGAATCAGCAAAACCGAGGCAATTAGAAGTGTAATTCTATTTTTCATGTCGAGAGATGTCTATTTTTTAGGGTTCCAAATCAGACAACACCTCCACAGAGAGCAAATTTCGAGCCAAAAGGTTGGAAGGAATTAAAAATGGTCATAAAAAAAGCCCATTTCCGTGCAGGAAACAGGCCCTTTTTAAACATTCCAATATATTACTGGACTATGGCTGTAAATTCTATCTCAACGAGGTAGTCGGCTGATACCAGTTTACTGATTTCGTAAATACCAGTGGTGGGCTTAATGTCGCCGAAATACGCACCATGAGAACGTGCAATTTCCTCAAAAAGGGTAATGTCTGTCGTGAAAATCCGCGTGCGCACGACATCCGCAAGAGTGGCGCCAGCATCCTTCAACACCTTTTCAGTGCGTTCGATGATATTATTCGTCTGCGCATAAGCATCGTCAGCCTTCACTTTTTCTCCGTCCACAATAGCGACCGTTCCGGCCACTTCGATGATATTCCCGATCCGAACCGCCCGGCAATACCCCATTTTGTCTTCCCAGGGAGAGCCTGAAAGTATATTTTGTCTTGACATATTGTTGGTTAAGTATTTAAAAAAGTAAATATAAGCACGTGCAATTAGTTTTGCCGCTCCCCTTCCCAAATCGCCAGCGCCAGCCTGATCTGCCCGTAATCAAACTGCTCGTTAAGCAATTCAAACAGCGGTTTCAGCGGATCATTTTTCCCGACCTGGATTTCCTGGGCGGCAGCAATGATCGTTTTGTAGGCCGCAGGGTCAATGAGTGATTTCAAATCAATGCCATGGCCATCTTCTTTCAGTTTTACCAAATGTGAAATGATCGTCACCGGGTTGAGGTTGCGCTTTTCGGCAATTACCTTGACGGAATAACCTTCCTTGTAAAGGTCAAAGGTTTCCACAAATGTCATTCCTTTCATTACCCGCGTGCCGGGGGCATTGTTTTCTCTTGCAAAATCAAGTATTTCGTTGATGAATGCCTCGCCATAGCGCCGGAATTTTTCAGCCCCCACGCCCGACACGGCTTTCATCTGGGCTTCGGAAACCGGCTTTTTCTGGGCCATTTCGGAAAGTGAGGCGTCGCTGAAAACGACGTAAGGCGGCACACCCAGCGTGTCGGCAAGCTGTTTGCGAAGCTGGCGAAGGCGTTCGAAAAGGGCGTCGCGGATGATTTCCTGTTTTGGTTTTTCCTTGGGCACCAGTTCTTCTTCTTTTGCTTTCCGTTCGCTGAGCGGGATGAATTTCACAAGATCAATCTGCTTTTCACCCTTCAAAACCTGCCAGCTTACCGCATTCAGCTTGAAGGAATGTGCCTCGTCATAAGCGATATCCATTACGCCGGAGTTCAGCATTTGGCTCAGGTATTCCGACCATTCGTCGCCACGCAGCTCGTGCCCGACGCCGAATGTAGGCAGCCGTTCATACCCGTGCTGGAGAATATTCCGGTTTCGGCTGCCGCGTAAAATGTCGATAAGCATACCCATTGCCACTTTTTGCTCGGTGCGGGCAATGCCCGATAATGCCTTTTGGGCAATAATGGTCGCATCGAAGCGGGTGCGTGGGTTGCGGCATACGTCGCAGTTGCCGCAATCGTGATCGACCGGTTCGTTGAAATAGCTCAAAAGAATGCGGCGGCGGCAGATATCAGCCTCCGCATATTGCTTCATACGGTTCAGTTTGGCGTGCAGCAGTTCTTTTTGTTCCGCCGACTGATCCGAATTATTGATCATATCCTGCCTCGTAATAATGTCAAGATAACTGTAAAACAACACGGTATCCGCGCTGGCGCCATCGCGCCCGGCCCTTCCGATCTCCTGGTAAAAGCTCTCAACATTGGAAGGAAGATTGTAATGGATCACCCAGCGTACGTTGGATTTATCGATTCCCATTCCGAATGCAATTGTCGCGACAATTACCTGAATATCATCCCGTAAGAAATTTTCCTGCACCTGCGAGCGCTTGTCGCCCGTCATACCTGCGTGATAGCAGGCCGCCCTCAACCCGGCTTTCTGCAAACTGGCCGCCACCGTTTCGGTGCCTTTGCGGCTGAGGCAGTAAATAATGCCCGGCTGGCCTTCACGTTTGGTGATGAAGCGTTGGATTTGTTCGATACGCTTTCTTCCGGGAAGCACATTCAGGCTCAGGTTTGGCCTGTCGAAGCTCGAAATGAAGGTTTCTGCGTGTTCGATATTGAGCTGCTTCAATATATCGCGACGCGTGACGCGGTCGGCGGTAGCGGTAAGCGCAACGACCGGAACGTCGGGAAAGCGCTGTTTCAGCAGGTTCAGCTGGCGGTATTCCGGGCGAAAATCGTGGCCCCAGGAAGAAATACAGTGCGATTCGTCGACCGCGAAAAGCTGCACGTTCCATTCTCGCAGCAAATCGAATGTATTTCCTGCAAAAAGCCTTTCGGGTGCGATGTATAGTAGTTTCAGTTCACCCAGCTTGATTTGCCACATGATCTGATCCTGCTCGGCTCCCGAAATGGTGGAGTTAAGGAATGCAGCTGTGATACCATTTCCGCGCAATGCCTCCACCTGGTCTTTCATCAGGGCAATCAACGGCGAAATGACGACCGTGAGCCCTTCGCGGAGCACGGCGGGGATCTGGAAACAGACCGACTTGCCGCCGCCGGTGGGCATGAGCACCATGCAATCGCGGTTGGCCATGATGGTGTCGATGATTTCGGATTGCTGCGGGCGAAAGGAGTCGTATCCGAAATATTTTTTTAACGCTTCAAGTTTGTTGCTGGGCATGTTGTACTGATTAATGGTATTTACTCAAAAAGAATTTCCTTTCGCGCTGCAAAAATAGGCTTTCAAAACTGATACATCACCTGCAACTTTGCCTCGCTGCGTTTGTTTCCTTCGATTTCGTTGAGTCCCGAGCTGATCTTTTCAATATCCGAATACCGCGTTTGTGACCACCGGAGCCATATTTTGAGCTGTTTTGCCACGGAATAGCGCAGCATCAGATAATTTCTCGTACCGGTGTTATAATAGGCAGGGATCGAGAAGGCGTAGAGCATATCTTTCTCATACACATACTGCCGGCTGTCGTAGTCGTCGGTTTTAAAAAATGCTATCCGGCCACTGACTTCAACTTTGGAAAAATGCCAGGTCATATCCTGGGCGATCGTAAAACCATTCGAGCCTTTTAAATGGCCATTTGTTAGCCCGCCATATTGCAGGCGCGTCCGGAATGCACATTTGAGCGGAACTTCATATTCGATATTGAATACGGCTGTTCGTTTGACGGAATGGATCAGCGCAGGATGGTTGTCAGCCGCCGCCGGGTCATTGATCTGCTTATGCTTCTCGTGGAAAAGCCAGTAAGCATTCAGCCGCTTGGAGGGTTTCCAAAGTAAATGCAGGAAGTAATCAAAGCCGCGGGAGGGCTTATCGACCTGGAATTTCAGCCAGGGAAACCGGAAATAGTCGATGTATGTGCTCCATTGCCATTTCCGCGAAGGCGACCAGCGGATACCGGCATATGCGCCGCGCTCATTAATGGGCCTGGTGGCTTCGCTGATGGGATTGCCGTAGAATGTGTGAAAGTTGCGGGCATAATGCCGGGCCATCAGCGAAACGTCCAGCTTTTTGCCGGCGCTTGCAACGAGGCCTCCGATAGCACCGGTACCGCCGCTTCGTGAAATGGCTGCTTCGCTAAAAAAATGGATATTCTGCCAGCGATAGTCGCCATGCAGACCGGCAATGAGGTTTTGCGTTCCTGAAAATTCGTACAGGTTGTAAGGTAGATCGCGCTTTTGGATATATGAATCATAGCGGGTATGGAGTATCGTTACACCGATCTGACCTTTTTGAGCAGCCAGTTTGTGTCCTAAATGCAACCCTGCATTCTGCTCGCGAAGTACATGATGCTTTTCAATTTCAGTAGGCGTGCGATGGTAACCGCTAACAGGCAGGGAGGTTGTAATACCGGCATGAATGCTGTCCGACTCCTGTGTCGCATCGCGTTTTGTTCCTGAAAGTAAAATAGTGAGGTCGGTGCGGTGTGCAATGGTCCAGCTGGCTGCGATGCCTCGGAAGAAGTTGGCTTCGGTAGCGGATGTGTACGGCTTTAAACCGGTTGTGCTGCGGTACACCGTCCGGATTACTTCCGAGCCTTTGCCAAGCGAAAACCCGGCACCCAGCAGCATTCCCTGTCCGGCCTGCATTTGAAAATCCCCGATAATCAAATTTTTAAGCCTTCCCCTGTCGGTGATCTGCGCATGAAAGGAAGTGTAATCAATGCCCAAAATGTGCTTACCGGGCTTCCAGTGCCATAATCGTTCGCCCGAATCTTTTTCCAATGTTATTCCAAAACTATATACGCCGCTCCGTGCATTGCGATAACGGAGATAGCCGTTAAATGGCGGCCCCTGGTATCTTGTGGTGGAGTTCGAATCCAGCGGTGCAAAACCCTTCTGTTGTTCAAGCAGTTTCCCTGAACGAAACATCAGGAAATGCTGACCAGGATTTTTTAATGCATTCCGAATGGAAACCGCTTTGGCACTGACCGTTACAAAAGGCAATAATCTCCGGATGGTGTAAATGTCAAACCCGGGGATGGCTTGCAGTTCATAAAGTGACAACAATGCACCGGCTTTTACGCGGTAGTGGAAGAATGAACGGAGCTGTTCTTCGTTTAGGATGAACAGGGCCGCAAGATCGTCCGGAGTGGCCGTATTGAGGTCGAGCGGACTGGCGTAGAGCTGTAAAAGAGTCTCGTAAAGTTCTTCGCTATCGTCGGGCGGAATCGGGAACAGTTCGGCGATGAAGCGGGTGATATCGATTTCACCTCGTGGAGGCTCCTGGGCAATGGAGGGAATGGAAATGCAAAACAATGTGGTTACCAACAGGAAATATCCGGAAGGAAACCCTTGAAGATCAAAAGCGTATGTTTTCATCGATCTCAGCATACGCTTTCGATATGTATGAAAAGGTTAGAAGGCTTTCAGACTTAAATCCAGACTTCGCGCCTGATGCGTGAGCGCACCGGAGGAGATCCCATCCACACCGGTTTCGGCCACTTCGCGCAATGTTTTTTCGGTAATATTCCCGGATGCCTCCGTCTCGTACCGTCCGCCGATCCGCTTCACAGCCTCACGCAGATCGTCGAGCTTAAAATTATCCAGCATGATAATATCGACCTGCCCCACACGAAGCACCTCGTCCACCTCGGCAAGGTTCCGCGTTTCGATCTCGATTTTCAGTTTCCGACCGGTTTCGTTCAGGTATTTCCGGGCGCCGGTAATCGCCGCTTCGATCCCACCTGCGTAATCCACGTGGTTGTCCTTCAACATAATCATGTCGTAAAGACCCATCCTGTGGTTTACAGCACCTCCGATTTTCACGGCCATTTTTTCAAAAAGCCTGAAATTCGGTGTCGTTTTGCGGGTATCGAGCAGTTTTACGGGCAAATCCTTGATCAGGTCCGACATTTGCCGGGCATAGGTGGCAATGCCGCTCATGCGCTGCATAATGTTCAGCACCAGTCGTTCGGCTTTCAGGATCAGGCGTGCGTTTCCTTCTACCGTAAAAACAATGTCTCCTATTGATACGACAGAACCGTCAAAAAGTAACACATCAATTTTCGGAAGGGGGTAATTGTAATATTTAGCGGTTTCATCGAAGATGATCTGCGCCACTTCCACTCCCGCGAGCACACCGTTCTGCTTCACCAGCAACTTTGCGCGCTTGGTCGCATTTTCGGGAACGCTGGCTAGGGATGAATGGTCTCCGTCACCAATATCTTCCAGTAATGCAAGTCTGAGAAGATTCCGGAGTTCGTGTGGATCAGTTTCCATTTTGGTTGAAATTAAAATCAGTAGGTTTGCTGCCGGTACGCCATATTATAGCGGATGGCAATCGAAAAAATGTTGGAGTTCGTAGCCACATTCACATCCTGTGACTTCACTTTCCGCATCAGGTACCGGCCATCTAGGAATACATTGTGGGCCAGTGAGTACGACAGGCGCAGATCCGTAAACAAGGTAGTCGCTTTAATGCCCTGGCCGATCTTTTGGTTGATATTGCTTTCGTCCCCTGGCCGTCCCCAATCTCTTGTTTCGTAACTTTTCGAAATATCACCGCCGTAGTTCATTTCAGGGCCGGTAGTTGGGTTCTTTCCCTGCATGGCCGACATGACGGTACCGTAAATGGATAGCCTCGGAGTAACCTTGTAACGCACGATCCCTAGATATTCCCGGAAGTTCGCGCCCAGCGGATGCGCGAGCGCCTGCCCGTAATGCATGTAGTTGCGCCCGCCGTCCTTGTGCGAGTACGTGTAGGGGCGTACGACGTTGTATTCTGCCTGTAAATCAAGGTTGGGTATGCCAAATGCGTCCACGTACTTGCCACCGAGCTGGAAGCTGTATTTGTTGGTCCACGACCCGCTTCCGTTGAAAAGGAATTTGGTCAAAAACTCGTCGAGTACGAACTGGCTGTAAATCGAAGCCGTTTTGCCCACGAGCCAGCGGAAGTCGAAACCGAGCAGCGCATTGTCCTGGCTGCCGATGTAGGATTCCACATAACGGTAGAAAATGATGGGGTTCAGATAATTGAGGTCGTACCCGCCGCCGACGGAATCGCGGTTGAAGACTTCGGCTTCAAATACCCCGAAATTAATCTTATCAGTAAGATTGACGCTCAAATGATGGATTGCCGCAAATTTCTTTTTCCTCAAAAACTCCGAGAATGCATCCTTGCCGCCATCTATCATGCTGGTCCAGAGGTTGGTATAGTGAAACCGTCCCAGCTGGGTATCCAGGCGCAGAAACAGGTATGGGCTGCTGTTATCGGACAGGATCAGCGAGCGGTAACCGCTGCCGAATGTGTTGTAATCGTGTCCGAATTTAACATTGACGGCTTTTAGCGGGCGGAAAGTAATGTAGCCGCGGGCAGAAAGAAAGTCGTTGCCATGGTTGCGCGTCGCCTTGGCAAACCCCTCGCCCGGGAAGCTGTATTTAGGGGCAAATTCGTTTACATAACGAGGAAAACGGCCCTGATTATCAGATACAAATGTGTAAAATCCCAGCTTTTCGTTGATCATCCCCCTGATCTCCACCCCACGACCGGTAAACCACAGCGTTTGGTGCGACGTGGTATCGTAGCTGTTGTCTTTGCCAATAAAATTGGTGGTGGTAAAATTGAAATGCAGGTCGAAATCTTTGTTGTGAATGCTGTACAGGTCGGCCGGATGGTGGAAAAACTTGCGTTTCTGTCCAGGGGGAGGCGATTTGAACCAGCCCAGTCTCGCCAGCTTGTTGTATTTGGCCGAATCCGTGGAGATCATTCCGTTCGTCCATTCCCAACTGTCTTCACGCAGGTAATCGATCGTCTCCCAGTCGCGGTCGGTGAGGTCAACCGTGCCTTCTTTCAATATGGAATCAGTGAGCGCCACCACCGCTTTGCGTTCGAATGGCTTGGCATTGTAGTGAAAACCTTCGGAAAATTTTCCTCTTTTGATTTCCAGACGATCGATGAGATGGTAATAGTCATCGTTTAGCGGAACGAATGAACTTTGCGCGTGTACGTATGCTGAGGATACCAGTGTTAAAAACAGTAATTTAAAAAGCCGGATAATTCCTTGATACATAGGCAACAAAAATCTACAACGACCGCAATATGAGCTCTTGCACGTAATTTTTAGAATTGGTGTTCCAAATTACGTCAATGAATTTGTATTATCTTGCATGGAGTAGTCTAAAAAACTGTCGCTCCCATGTTTTTACTTTCCCAAAAACCTTCCATCGCGGATCACTACCTGGCCGAATTGCGTGACGTAAATTGTCAGAAAGACCGGATGCGGTTTCGCCGGAATATGGAGCGGATGGGCGAGTTGCTGGCCTATGAAATGTCCAAAACGCTCACTTTCAAAACCACGAAAGTAGAAACGCCGCTCGGTACCGCATCGTGCCGGTCGATGTTGCAGCCTGTTGTGCTGGCCACCATTCTGAGGGCCGGATTACCGTTTCATCAGGGCTTTCTGAATATTTTCGATAATGCCGATAATGCATTTGTCGGCGCGTACCGGGGGCATCATATTAATGCTGAGGAAGAATTTACCGTTGAAATGGACTACATCACAAGCCCCGATCTGACAGGTAAAATCCTTGTGATGATCGACCCGATGCTGGCAACCGGCCGGTCGATGGAAAAAGTTTACCATGCACTGCTGCGCTTCGGTATTCCTTCTCAAACACACATTGCTTCGGTTATTGCAAGTCCTGAGGGAGTTGCTTATCTGCAAAGCAGGATCCCGCAATGCCGCCTTTGGCTTGGTGCCGTGGATCAGAAGCTGAACGAACAATATTATATAGTACCAGGCCTCGGCGACGCCGGCGACCTGGCTTTTGGCGAAAAGTAGCCCTATCGCAACTTAGTTCAGCAATTCATCAAACATAATGGACACGTAGTACGTGCTGCCCACATTCGGGCTCGCGTACGACTGGAAGTACGACTTTCCAAAAAGGTTAGTACCGCCCACTTTGATGATCGATTTGATCGACGGGATTTTCAGGCTCACTTGGGCATCGAGGTTCTTAATGGCCGGCACTTGCGTGTTGGAGAATACCGGCACATCCGTCGTAGTGGGCACTACAAAGCTCGATTCCCATAAAAAAGCCTGCTGGTAGCGGTACACGACATTGAAACCCCACGTATTGGAGCTGGTAATGCGGCGGCCAAAATTGACATTATACCGGTATTTGGGCGTATTGAACTGCGAGTACTGTACTTCCGGCGATGGTGTAAAGTCTTTCAACTCGTTGTTTGCCACATTTCCGCCGATGTTGAAGCCTTTGGGTAATGCATAATTCAGGCCGATCGCGAAGCCGCGCGTCGTAATGGTCTCCGTCGTATTTACCGTCCGTGCAAATCCCTGATAGTTGCCCACCCCGATACCCGACTCGATGGGCAGGCCGGGTGCTGCCGCAGCAGTAGGCACGACGATCACCGTTCCGCCAATCAGGTTTTTGTATTTACTGATATAATAGTAGGCGTCGATGAACAGTTTCTTCGCGATAATGCCTTTGTAACCAATCTCGTAAGAAGCAATGCGCTCCGGTTTCAATTTCACCGGCTGGTATTTGGGAAGTTTACCCAATGCATAAGCCTTCGCCAGGTCGGGAACCAATGCCGGAACCTGAGTTGCTAGAATACCCGGCAATTGGGCCGACAGCACACCGGGGAGCGTCTGGTTGACACCCGCCGCAATGGCTGCCTGTATCGCTGCCGGGTCGTTAGGAATCGTTCCGGCCGCTACTCCTGCGTTAACCTGCGCGGTTACCGCGGTTGTAACCTGCTGTGTAATGGCTGTTGTTGCTTGTTGGGTTACCACCACCGTGGCATATTGCTGTGCACTTTGTAACACCGATGGATCGCTTTTCACAACGGCGGTCACCGCTGCTTCCGACAGGTTCTGCCGGAGAATACCGCTCGACAGGTTGTAACGCGAGTCGAACTCCGGCAAGCCGCCTACCAGCGTCCCCGATGGTGTTCTGAGATCGATATACTGGTTCTGGGTGGTTGGAATGCGGAAGCCTGTTTGGTAGGAGAGGCGGATGTTGTGTTCTCCAAAAGTGGTGACAGCTGACACCCGGGGTGTGAATTGTCCGTCGAAATTTTCATTCTTGTCGTAGCGGATCGAGCCGGTCAGTTTCAAATGGTCCGACAGCAAATTTTTCCCAGCCTGTACAAATGCGCCCCATTCGTTGATGGGAATACTCCCGTCGCGGCCTTCTTTGGTATCGGAGAACAATGTTCCGGCGGAGCGCAGCGTATAGAGCCGGTAATTGGCCCCGGCAATCAGTTCCACGAAGCGGACCTGATTTTTGAAATTATAAAACCCCTCCACATGGTACATATTGGTTTTATCTGCAAAACCACCTCCACCGTCTACAATGGGCATATTGCGGTATTTGTCGAGCAACTGATTGAATGTGGGACTACCCGGCTGCGGCATACCCTGGTCGGCAAACTGCCTTGCGAGCACGTGCGCATCCGCTTCCGCGGCACCTGACCCGCGCGCCTCTACGAACGCACCTACGTATTGCCCGAACCAGGTGTTGTTCGGCTTGATCTCGCCCAGCATGGAAACCGCGGCAAGGCCAGAGAGGTACGACTTCCCGGAACGTTCCTGCGTGGTGTACGCCCTGACGGTGAAATTATCGCCACGGAGTTCCAGTTTTGCCTGGGTAAGGTTAAAATCACGCAGCGAGTAGCGGCCGGTACCGGTATAAACCGTTGTTCCGTAGCCATAGTTGACTTGTGCGATGGCTTCCACTTTCTCGTTCAGACGGTAATGCAATGCAGCATTAGCCTTGAAACTTTTAGTATCGTAATCCACGAGGTCTCTTTCACGGAAACCGGTTCGGCTGACGAACGAGTTGGGTACCAGACCTACGGCGTCCTGCGGAATCTGACCCGCTGCTGCCAGCGCTTTGGCCACCGCGTTGATATTGGTCTGGATTTCATCGCCATACACATTCGCACCGTCGTAATCCAGGTCCGTACCTTTTCCCCGAGCGGGGTCCGCATTCCCCCCTACATTGAGGTTCGTATAATTGGTAGCTTCCCAGTCCTTTGCCTGGATGTACGAAAGGTTTACTTTGAATGCGAATTTGTTGTTAAATGCTTTGGCGTAACGGATGGTAGCTTCTGCAAATGGGGTAGTGGCTTTCGAGCGGTTCTTTTCATGCATGATTCCGCCTTTGAGGTTGGCGCTTAATCCCTGGTAGAGAAATGGGCTCTTGCTGTTCATCAAAATCAGGCCATTCACTGCATTAGGGCCGTACAGCGCCGAAGCCGCGCCGGGCAATACCTCTACGCTTTCAACGTCGAGCTCGGACATACCTATGATATTGTCGAGCGGGAAATTGAGCCCCGGTGCCTGGTTGTCCATGCCGTCGATCATCTGGACGGTGCGTGGGTTACCGGTCGCGCCGAAGCCGCGCATGTTCACCGATTTGAACAAAACGCCCTGCGTCGTCATATCGATACCTTTCAAATTGGAGAGCGCATCATAAAAGTTTGTGGAAGGGGAGTCGCGGATCCCCCGGATGTCGAGCTTCTCGACCGCTACCGGCGATTTCATAACGCTTTCTTCTACACGCGAGGCAGAAACGACGATTTCTTTTCCCAGAACCGGCTGCTCAACCAGTTTGATATCCAGATTCGACACACTTGCCGTAACCGCGATTTCCTGGGTTTGAAAGCCTACGGAACTGATAATGATAGAAAACGGCGGATTCGATGTTGTAGTCAGGGAAAATTCCCCTTTTGTATCGGTTATCGTGCCGGCTACTTTGCCAAGTATGCGGATGCTTACGCCGGCAAGCGGCTCCTGCGTGACGGATTCGGTGACCTTGCCGGTTAAACTTATCTGGGCGAAAGAATGTTGCCAGAACAACAATGCAAGGAGCAGAAGGAGCGGGTTTCTGAGGGGTGTAGAAGTGTTGGCCATGGTTCTTAATTGAGTTGATGTCTTTAACAAGTTACTAAGAAATCAAGTTTTTTATAATTATATCCAATTATTTCTTTAGGTATTTATAGAGAGCTAAAATGTTTCGCGTTCACCGATTCCCTGCCCTGGCTGGTTAATTTACCATTCCGGTGAAAGATTGTGCTAAATGCCACGAACTAACTTCCCCGACATTTAGGAGACGCGGGTCGAGCATACTGACGCTTTATCACTAGTTTTGGGAGATTCATTCACGTTATAATAACCACAGCTAACACAACACAAATGCAGGATACTTATGTGATAATCATGGCAGGCGGCGTTGGTACCCGTTTTTGGCCGTTTAGCCGGACGGATTTCCCGAAGCAGTTCCATGACGTGCTCGGCACTGGCAGGACGCTACTGCAGCAAACTGTCGACAGGTTTGAAGGAGTTTGCCCTATCGAGAATATCTATATCGTAACGAGTCAGGAATATAAGGACCTCGTCAAACAGCAGATCCCCGAGTTGACCGACGACCAGATCCTGTTGGAACCTCACCGGCGGAATACTGCGCCCTGCATTGCTTATGCATGCTACAAAATCGCGGCCCGGAATCCCAATGCCAACGTAGTAGTGGCCCCAGCAGACCATATTATCCTGAAAGAGGAAGTTTTCAAGGACACGATCAAAGTGGCACTGGGCGCGACCCGCAACGAAGATATCCTGATCACGCTCGGTATTCAGCCGACACGTCCTGACACCGGTTACGGCTATATCCAATACATTCCCGACAAGCTTACGGTCAAAAAAGTAAAATCATTTACAGAAAAGCCACATCTGGAGCTTGCATTGCAATTCCTCGACAGCGGCGATTTCGTTTGGAACGCCGGTATTTTCGTCTGGAATATCAACGCATTCAAAAAGGCCCTGGCCAAGTTTCAGCCAGATATCGCAGAGATTTTCCAGGGCGGCAATGAGCATTACTACCTCAATTCCGAGGATGCGTTCGTGCAGCGTGCCTACCAGCATTGCGGTAGCATTTCCATCGACAATGGTATTATGGAAAAGGCGGAAAATGTGCATGTCGTACTGGCAAGCTTCGGCTGGTCGGACCTGGGAACCTGGAAATCGATGTACGAAGTGTCGGAAAAGGATGCAAACCTGAATGTTACGGACGGCAATCTGATCCTGCACAACACAACGAACTCGATCATTAAGACGCCCAAAGACAAGTTGGTCGTCATCAACGGCCTCGATGGCTTCATCGTCGCGGAGTTCGACGGCGTGTTGCTGATCTGCAAAAAAGATGATGAACAAAAGGTAAAGGAATTCGTGGCGCAGGCTAAGGAGCTCGATCCTAAATATGTTTAGAACGGTTGATGGTTAAGGTATGCCGTTTGGAAAGCCAGGTCGCTCAGGCCTGGCTTTGTTGTTTTTAAATTTGTAAATTCGTTAAAAAGGAATTGAAGTTAATCGAAACAGCTATGTCTAATCGTCGAGAAATAAAAGCGGAATTGATGCGGCTTGTGAATGAGGTAAGTGACAGTCGCTTACAAGATTTGCTATTAACCATCCGCGCGTTTGCCGAACAGGAGGTACATTCGGGCTTCGATTCTCGTTCCCCTGAATTTTTAGAAAAACTCAACCAATCTCTACTTCAAGCCGAAACAGGTAAGCTCTTCTCAAATGAAGAAGTCTTTAAAGAAATAAGGCGTGAATTACGAGATAAAATGGACTCGTCTCGCAAAAGAGGATTACTCTAAAATTGTGAGATATCTTTACGACACATGGGGAGATCGGAGTGCAGAAAAGTTTACAGATAATTTGCAGGCCAGTCTACAAAGGTTGGAAGAACACCCATTTATTGGCAAGCAAGACAATTTTATATCTTCCATGCGGGAGTTGGTGCTGAGCAAACGTCATAGTTTGTTTTATACTGTGTTCGATGACATTGTCTTGATAATGAATATAGTAAATACAGCAAGGCAGCGCTGATTTTATTCCCTCAACACCTTCTCAATCTCAAAAAACCTTACATCAGCCTTCACATGCTCCAAAATCCTTTGCGAGCGTTCGGGGCGGGCGTCGGTGATGAAAACCTGGGCCAGAAAGCCGGTGTCGATCAGTTCGATGAGTTTGTGAATGCGCCGGTCGTCGAGTTTGTCGAAAATATCGTCGAGGAGCAGGATGGGGGTCTTGCCTTTTTCTTCTTTCAGTAGCTCGAACTGCGCGAGTTTTAAGGCGATTAAAAATGACTTCTGCTGACCCTGGGAGCCGAATTTTTTTAAGGTTACCCCATCAATTTCGAATACATATTCATCCTTGTGCACGCCCTTGCCCGTGCGTTGTGCGTGCAGGTCGCGGCTGCGGTTGCGGCGGAATTCGGCGGGGAAATCGGGACTGGATACTTCGCTTTCATAAATCACATCCACTTTTTCGTGGCCGCTACTAAGAAATTCATAGAATTTATAGAATAGCGGGACGAACTTTTCCATGAACGTGGCCCGGTGCCCGTGAATGCGTTGTGAGAGCACAATCAACGGCTCGTTGTAGGTTTCGAGGAGGTCTTCGTCAAGGTAATTCCGCTCGGCGAACAGTTTCAAGAGGCCGTTGCGCTGCGTAATTATTTTGTTGTATTGGAGGAAATCATTCAGATAACCGGGTACGGCCTGGCCCAACACGGCATCGAAAAACCTGCGGCGTTCCTCGCTGCCGTCACGGATAAGATCGGTATCGTCCGGAGCGATTAACACTACCGGAAACAAGCCGATATGGTCACTCAGGCGCTCATAATGTTTTTTATCGGCCATGAAAACCTTGCGCTGGCCACGCTGCAGGCTGCAGGTGATTTGGATGTGTTTGCCCTCTTCGTTAAATACACCGTCGATCAGGAAAAAGTCGGCCATGTGGCGGATCCCCAAAGCGTCCTGGTTATGAAATGCACTCTTGGTAAGGGTCAGAAAATAGATTGCGTCGAGCAGGTTGGTCTTGCCGCTGCCGTTCTCGCCCACGATACAGTTCACATGTTGTCCAAAAGTGAAGGCCTTCTCCTCATAGCTTTTAAAGTATGTAAGGTGGAGCTTTTCTAGCCACATGAACTTCTTTGTTATTTAGTTTATGCTTATTTTCGCAGATCATTGCGTGAGTACGGCAAAAACAGACTCTGTTCATACCACTACTAACTTTAAGACAAAGTTCTGTCTTTATAAACGAGAACCAAATACATGGCCACCGTTACTGAGAAAAAGAAAGCATCAGCCCCCAAAAAGTTACAGCATCCGAAGGAGCAATACATGTTCTGGTTCGAGAATATGCTTTTACAACGCCGTTTTGAAGAAAAATCAGGCCAGCTGTACGGTCAGCAGAAAATTCGTGGTTTTTGTCACTTGTACATCGGTCAGGAAGCCTGCTCTTCCGGCGCGGTGAGTGCCTTGAAAAAGGGCGACAAATACATTACCGCTTATCGCGACCATGGTATCCCGCTTGCATTAGGGACCGATCCGAAGGCAATTATGGCAGAGCTTTACGGCAAGAAAACCGGTACTACCAAAGGTAAGGGCGGTTCAATGCACATTTTTGATAAGGAAGTTGGTTTTGTCGGCGGTCATGGTATCGTAGGAGGCCAGATTCCCCTGGGTGCAGGTCTTGCATTCGCTGAGAAATACAACAAAACCGATAACCTGTGCATCTGCTACTTCGGGGATGGCGCAATCCGTCAGGGTTCGTTCCACGAAACGCTGAACATGGCGATGAGCTGGAAACTACCTGTGATCTTTGTCGTTGAAAACAATGGTTACGCGATGGGTACTTCCGTGGCGCGTTCTTCCAATGTTACAGAGCTTTATACCCTTGGCGAGGCTTACGACATTCCTTCGGAGCCTGTCGACGGGATGAGTGTAGAAGCGATCCACGAAGCGGTTTCCCGCGCAGCGGACCGTGCACGCAAAGGCGAAGGACCTACTTTCCTGGAATTCCGTACCTACCGTTACCGCGGACACTCAATGTCCGATCCTCAGAAATACCGTTCGAAAGAGGAGGTTGAAGAATACAAACACCGCGATCCGATCGAGCAGATCCGTGCGGTGATCCTCGAAAACAAAATTGCCACCGAAGAGGATCTCGAAAACATCGATAAAAAAGTAAAAGAAATCGTAGCGGAATCCGTGCAATTCGCCGAGGAATCGGAGTGGCCGGACCCGAAAGAAGCTTACACGGATGTGTATGTTGAGAGCGATTATCCTTTTGTAATGGATTAATTTGATCCAGAGCGTATGAATAAAAACCCGTCGGATCACTTCGACGGGTTTTTTAAGTAATTTCAGCTTTTAGTAAACAGGTAGTGATCCTGTTTTTCAGTTTCCACGTAGATTGAATTCTAGTAATAATTTAAAATATGTCCCTGGATCAGGATTTTGATAACGAAGAAGAGGAAGGTGAAGGCAAAGAGATGTCGTTTATTTCGCATCTCGAAGAACTAAGATGGCATGTCATACGCGCCGGTGCTTCGATTCTTGTATTTGCGATTCTTGCATTTGTTTATATCCAAGAAATATACCATTACGTAATTGTTGCCCCTTCCCGGCCTGATTTCTGGACATACAGAATGCTTTGTAAACTGTCGGAAATCACAGGTTATGAAGACCTTTGCGTGAAGTCGCTGAACTTCAAATTGCAGCTTATCGGGATGGGCGATGCCTTTACGATGAGTATGACGTCGTCGGTAATCGCGGGATTGATATTTGCATTCCCTTACGCATTCTGGGAAATATGGCGCTTCATCAAACCGGGCCTGAAACCTTCCGAAAGACGGTCGGCAAGAGGGGCGGTGTTCTATGTGACGTTCCTGTTCTTTGCCGGGGTCCTTTTTGGCTATTATGTGGTAAGCCCGCTGGCTATCAACTTCCTTGCAAATTATACGCTCGATCCTTCGATCATCAACGAATTCAGTCTCGCATCCTACATTTCACTCGTCGCGACACTTACGCTGGCTTGCGGGGTAGCATTCCAGCTGCCGATCGTTGTGTTTGTATTGTCGAAAATCGGGGTACTGACGCCTTCATTCATGAGAGAATATCGCAAGCACTCCATGATCGTGATCCTGATCGTGGCTGCGGTGATCACGCCATCGCCCGACATTTACAGCCAGGTGCTGGTAGCCATTCCGCTTTTCATGCTTTACGAGCTTAGTATTATGGTTTCGGCCAAAGTGGAGCGTGAAAAGCTCGCAGAGGAGAAACGCCTTGCTAAATTGGGCGGTACAACTACCGAAGACTGATTTAAAGATTTTTAGGCCTTAAACCGCTTACAGACCTCGGCCAACCGGTCGAGGTCTTCTTTTTGGTGCAAACTGGTGATCGCAATGCGGGTCACCGGCGCGTCGGCAAGCGAAGGGTAGGGGAAACACGAAGCCATAATGCCGTTTCGCAGCAAATGATCGAAAAGCGCTGCATTAGTCGAACAGAATACGGGGTAGCCGGGAATGGATTCAAACAATGCATTGCCTGCCATGCTTTGGCGGAAATAGCTGATATTATCCATTAACAATCCTCGGGCGTATTCGTATTTGTTTTTCTCCCAAAGCATTTTCAACGCATACATATAGGCCGGTGCAGGCGGGGACGCGCCCGCGTACCAGGGCGATTTCCTCATCATTTCGATGACATTTTTACTACCCCAAATTGCACCGGCAGGGATACCCATTGCTTTGTTCAGGGACGAAACAAAAGTGGTCTGCTTTAAAAGTTTAGGGTCAATGAGCCCGGCCGCACCACGTCCAGCGGCGCCCAATACGCCCAGCGAATGTGATTCATCGATAAGCAGCCACGCGTTAGCTGGATTATGAATGGCACTAAAAATTTCAAAATCAAATGCCTTTACCATCGGAGAACCTACGGCGTCCGTGGAGATAATATGCGCGACGTCCGGGTCCGTTGCATTAATTTTTCGGATCGTTTGCGCCGCCCACTCACGCCATTCATCATTGTTCCGGTGAAATGCATTGCCCCATAATGCTGGGTGCACGCCCGGCGCATAATGGTAAATAATCCTGGCGATATCCGGACGTTGCTGTATGATGTTTTCGATCTCCTTCATCAGCAACTGCCCAGCCCACATCCCGGAGGAGACAATGAGAGCTGAATCAGCTTGCAGAAAATCAGCGAATTGCTTTTCCGCCTCATCATAAATATCAAGTCTGAGACTGTTATTTCTTGAACTACCGTAGTGATTTCCGAAGGTTTCCGTAGCTGCATATACATAGCTACGAAGGTCTTCGTTGTGGCCCATTCCAAGGTAATCGGTACCGCTGAACCACAGAAATTCGCGCCCGTCGGTAGTTTCGACGGTTCTGCCGGGGAGTTTGCTGGTGTGATAGGTTTCCACGGCAGCGGTTATAAAAATTCGGGTTTGAGCGCCGCGCCGGTGCCATTGCCCTCCGCATAAATGACCTTGCCGAAATCAAACGTCACGCCCGTAGCCGGGTCGTTCCGGATGAGCAGCGAGCCGTCCATATCGACGTAATCGAGCAACGGAAGCAAATGTGCAATGGCCGAAATGCCTACGCTGGTCTCTGTCATGCAGCCTACCATGGTTTTCATCCCCAAAGACCTTGCTTTGGCAATCATGCGTAAAGCGGCGGTAGGGCCGCCGCATTTGGTCAGTTTTATATTTACACCATGAAAAAGGCCGTGACATTTCTCGACATCCTCTTCGATAATGCAGCTTTCGTCGGCCATGACAGGCAATGCGCTCGATGCAAAAACCTTTCTCATACCTTCAATATCGTCGGCCGGCAATGGCTGCTCGATAAATTCCACGCCCAATGCGGCGAGCTGCGGGGCGAGTTCGATGGTTTTTTCGGCCGTCCAGCCGCAGTTGGCATCCACGCGGAACAGCGCGTCGGTATTTTTCCTTAATTCCTGCACAATGCGGAGATCTTCTTCGGTACCGAGTTTGATCTTATAAATTGGCCAGGGAAGTTCCCGCATTTTTTCAACCATCTTTTCCACCGTATCGATCCCGATCGTGAAATTGGTCATAGGAATATTGTCCGGCGAGAGGCCCCAGCTTTCGTATAGTTTCTGCCCTTTTTTCTTAGCAAAATAATCCTGCGCGGCCTCATCCAATGCGCAATGGGCAAAGGAATTGGATTTGAGAAAAGGGTGTACCAGCGCCCAGAGCACTTCCGCTGAGCTGTAATCGCCTTTTTCCACAACACCTTTTACTGTATCCAGCGTAGCGATCATATTATCGATCGTAATGCCATAATAGGGATTGGCGGTGGCCTCGCCAAAGCCGGAATGCACGCCGTCGCTCAACTGCACGACGAGCGTTTGCTGGACATCGCGCGAGTCGTGCGCGATGGTGAAAGTGTGTTTCAGTTGAAGGTCGAAAGTGTGGTAAGTAATGCGCATAGGGTGTCAGAAGTGAAGATTTCGGGGCCTAGTTCCGCATATCGAGGCCCCACGATAGTTTGCTCCGCAATGTATTTAAAAAACTGTCATCCTTCATCTTGATCAGGCGCGCGATGAAATCCGCCTTGCGTACGAGCAGCTGCGTGTTTTCATCCACAATGCGCGAACGGGCATCGAGCGACACCAGGAAGTTGCTGCTGCGACTTTTTACTTCGAGTCGGATTACCGCCGTGTCTTCTACCACCAGCGGGCGGACGTTCAGGTTATGCGGGCTGATGGGCGTCACGATGAAGTTCTGCGAATGCGGCACCAGTACAGGCCCGCCGCAGCTCAACGAATAGCCGGTTGAGCCCGTTGGGGTTGAAATAATGAGACCGTCGGCCCAATAGGAGTTCAAAAACTCGTCATTCAAATAGGTATGCACGGTGATCATCGACGAGGTATCGGTTTTCGTGATCGTGAAATCATTCAAACCGAAGTTCAGACCGTCGAAAAGATCGACATTGGATTCAACTTCCACAAGCGTGCGCTCATCGATGCGGAACTGGCTGTTTTCGAGGGCGGCGATCATGTCGGTAATGCGCTCGGGAGAAATCGTGGCCAGGAAGCCAAGGCGGCCGACATTGATACCGATTGCAGGGGTTTGTCGCTTGCCGACATGTGAAATCGTTTCAAGCAAGGTGCCGTCGCCACCCATACTCACGATCAGCCGAGCGTCGAAAAGTTCTTCCGGGTTTTCATAAACGAGCTCGGAATAATGCGAAATGCCGGCCTGGTCCAGAAATGTCCTGAAAGACTTTGAAAGCTGGACTTCAACTTTTCTGCGCGCCAGTTCATCGAACATATTTTCAATGAACGGCCTTGCGGACTCATTAAAGTTGCGTCCGTGAATGGCGATTTTCATGAAGAAAAAGTAAAACTTGTGGTTTCAGCCGAAAGATACACGACAAATATGCCGATTCAAAAGCCGCACGCACATTTGAGGGTGACAAGCGTTGGGCAGTGGGTACTAGGTGGCCAGGTAGCGCAAGAGCATATCGAGGCGTTCCTGGTCGAGGCTTTCAATAGGATCGTTGGCATGTGCCTCCTCGATTTCGTACCCGAAACGTTCAAGCGTGGCAATGATGGGGGTAATATGTGTCCGGTTCAGTTTGAGCGTTAGCCGCGCCTCATTGGTAGGATTGTAAACCTCCCCCGACGAATAGTAGCTGCTCAGGATTTTAACACCGTTGGACTCGATCAAACGGCTGATCTCCGAAAGCGAGTAGCTTCTTTCGGCGATTTTAAGGACAATAACCGCGCCTTTCTCCTGTACACCCAGCTCGTTCACGAAGTGTTCAACCAGGTCGTTAACCAGAATGCTCCCCGCGAATGACCGGTCTTCATGAAGCACCGGGATGATCAGCAGCCCGAACTGGTTGACGAGCCGGAGGAGCTCGTAAGGGTGCTGGTCTGCCGTCGCGAAAATGTCCTTATGCTGAATGATTACTTTGGAAAGCTGTTCGGAAATGTCGCTGATATCGAAAAGAATGTCCTCAGAGACGATCCCCTGGTATACGCCCGAGTCGGTTACGACCAGTTGCTTTACGCCGAACTCATCCATCCAATCCAAAGCCGTACCCACCGAATCGGTTGGTTTCAGCAAGGGAATCATTGGATTTATCAGATTGGCTGCGAGCATGGGTCAGAACGTCATTTTCCGAAGCTATAAAAAAACAATATATAGATCAACTATCGTAACAAAAGAAATTTTCCGGTTTTTACGCTATCGGAACCGAGACATCTTTTTCCAGGAAGCTTTCGAGGATCACATTGAACTCGTGCGGGTGCTCCATCATCGGTGCATGACAGCATTTATCGATAAAATACAATTCCGAATTAGCTATGAGGCGGTTGAATTCATAACCGACGTGCGGGGGAGTAATGGTATCGTTGAGGCCCCATACCAGTAGCGTTGGAACGGTAATTTGGTGCAGATCCTTAGCAAGATTGTGTCGCTGAGCCGATTTTGCGATCCCTACAATGCTCATGCACTTAGGAATACTCGAAGTGGTTTCGAATACCTCGTCAATCAGGTCCTTCGTCGCGACTTCGGGATCATAGAAAGTGTAGGCTACGCGCTCCTTGATATAATCATAACTTCCACGTTTCGGGAATGAACCGCCCATTGAATTTTCGAACAGCCCGGAACTGCCTGTCAGTACCAGCCTTTGTACGTTCTCCTGGTTTTTCAGCGTATAAAGCAAGCCGATGTGTCCACCCAATGAATTACCGATGGCCGTAACGTTGGTAAGATTTTTAAACGAAACAAAGTCTTCCAGAAAGGCAAGCAAGGCTTCCAGACCGGCTTCGCGCGGAGGAAGTTCATAGATGGGGAGCAGAGGAATAACGACCCGGTAACGGTTCGAAAAATGGTCAATAATGCCGTCCCAGTTACTCAGTGCACCGAAAAGGCCATGCAGAAGCAGTAATGTCTCGCCCTTTCCCTCGTCGATAAACTTAAACCTGCCCTCTGCACGTACTGTATATTTCATTCTTTTGTGGATTTAAGACCATCTATAACTTATCAAAGAAACTAGTGCATGATTAGGATACTCTACAAAACTAGTTATTTTTTTGATTGTTCAATGAGGCAAAGTAACAAACGCGTTTCGAATTTCTTGTAAATATTATATTAATATTAAAAGAATTAGTCGAATAACACAGAATGGTGCAATTCTGTTCACCTCCGTCACGCGGCTGCTCCGGGATCGTGACGCAGGTATATTTTGCCTGATCGTGCCTTACCCATTTGTCTGCCCTTTGCTGGTTGCATCGGGCCTTGCGGCGATTGTTCGCACCGAATCCGGTCGTTTTAGTGTAACCGAAATTTAGGTAGAAAATGTTTGTAAACGGAATTAGAAAAAAATTAAATGATTAAGCTATCCCGCCTGCTGTTTGCCTTTTGCCTTGTTCCGGTATGGTCGGTTTCGCTGTATGGGCAAACGGAAATGCCGCTTTATCCCGGCCGTGTTCCTAATGCCAAAGAGGCCGAGAACCAGGAAACCAATGAGAAGAATGTGATCAGAAATGTTTCCAAACCAACGTTGACAGCTTTTCTTCCGCCCGCTGGTACCGGAAATGGTACAGCTGTGATTGTTTGCCCGGGCGGAGGGTACGGAGTGCTGGTCATCGATTGGGAGGGATACCGGGTCGCGAAAGAGCTGAATAAGGCAGGTATCGCGGCATTCGTATTGAAATATCGGCTCCCGAGCGACCGTATTATGCAAGACAAGGCAATAGGCCCGTTGCAGGACGCCCAGCAAGCCATTAAAACTGTTCGGGAAAAGGCCAAAGAGTGGCGTATCGATCCGTCGAAAATCGGTATTATGGGTTTTTCCGCAGGCGGGCACCTGGCGTCCACGGCCGGTACGCATTATGACAGCAGCTTTGTGGATAATCCTCAAAAAACCAGCCTTCGACCTGATTTCATGGTGCTCGTGTACCCGGTGATCAGTTTTGAAGGAAAAATCGGACATAAGGGCTCGTCGGCCAACCTGCTTGGCGCATCGCCTTCGCCCGGGCGGATCGACTATTTCTCCAGCGACTTGCAGGTAACGGCTACCACACCGCCGGCTTACCTTACGCATGCGGGCGACGATACGGTGGTGCCGGTGTCCAACAGCCTCCGTTTTTACGAAGCATTGAATGCGAAAGGTGTTGCTGCCGACATGCACATTTATTCCCAGGGGCAGCACGGATACCCCAAAACACCGTCGTTCGACGAGTGGTTTGGTCGTTGCCTCCATTGGATGCGCACGAATGGCTTCCTGCCCGAAAAGTGATTGCGGGTGCATTCGGGCGCACGCCGGACGGATGCCGTGACACCCGGTGATCAAGTCGCCTGAATTGCCGACCGCAAGCTATCCAGCTTCTCATAGGGTGAATTGGCACTGATGTACTCGGGGATTACCGCTTTCAGGACGGAGACCATCTGCCCGGACTGGCCCGAATCGAGCGCTTTTTGCAATGATGACATTGCGTAGCGCATGCATTGTTCTGCGGGGCAGTGGAAGCGGTAAGTTTGAAGCTGCGCTGGCGAGGTTATCCGCAAGCCAGCGCCAATGAGTTCTTCTGTTAATTTCTCGCCGGGTCGAAGGCCTGTAAACTGTAATTGAATGTCCTTTTCCGGTTCCAGGCCTGCCATCCGAATCATTTTCCGTGCGACATCGACTATTCGTACGGGTTTCCCCATATCGAATGTTAATATCTCGTTGCCATCGCTTGTGGCAGCGGCATGCAGTACTAGCTGGCAAGCTTCGTTGGCCGTCATCATGTACCGCTCGGCTTCGGGGTGGGTTACGGTAATTGGCCCACCCTCCCGGATCTGCGCTGCAAAACGGATGAGGAATGAGCCGTTTGAACCCAGGACGTTCCCGAACCGGGTGATGATAAACCGGGTTTGTCCGGGATATTCGCTGCTGAGGTATTGCAGGTAAAGCTCAGCGAAGCGTTTGGTGGCACCCATTACGTTGGCTGGTCTGACGGCTTTATCTGTGGAAATATAGATGAATTTGGTAACGCGGTGGGATATGGCCAGATCGGCCAGGATTTCGGTGCCAAGTATATTGGTTTTGATCGCCTCGTACGGGTGCCGCTCCATGAATGGCACATGCTTGTAGGCTGCTGCATGGAAGATAATGTCAATGTCCGTCCTCGAGAATAGCTCCGCCATCCGTAATGCGTCGGTAATGCTCGCGATGTGGTTGCAAATATCGGTTTGGGGAAATTGCTGTTGAAGTTGGAGATCGAGCTCATAAAGAGCTGTTTCCGACTGATCGACCAGTATGACCCTCGCGGGTGCAAAGGCGCACACTTGTGCGGCCAGTTCGCTACCGATGGTACCTGCGGCACCGGTGATGAGGATATTCCTGCCGTGGATTTCCTGAATGGCGTTTTGCATGTCCAGCACGATAGGTTCGCGGCCCAGCAGGTCTTCCGGCCTGAATGTGAAGAGGGGATAAGTGTGTCGTTGTGTTTGCATCTGGATATCGTTTTAAAATAACTGATATCCTTGATACGCTTGTTTGGCGGTTTGGTAACAAAAAAAGAGCCGTAAAATGTACAGCTCTTTTCGTAAGGTATTATTTACAAACTTTTAGATCAACTTTTCGAAAATCCCGGGCGCCAGACCGAACAGGATGGTGAGGAATGTGGCAAGAACGAGAATGATCCGGTAGAAGGGCGCGACACGTATCCTTACCGTATCCCCTTCTTTAAAATACGAAGAGATGATCACCCGGAAGTAGTAGTAAATACCTACGGTTGACATCAAAACGGCGATTACCGTGATCCACATGATGCCGCGTTCCGCTGCGCTCGTAAATATGAAGAACTTACCCCAGAACCCGGCTGTCAGCGGGATCCCGGCCAGTGAAAGCATTGATACCGCCAAAACGAAAGCCAGCAAAGGGTTTTGTTTGGCAAGACCATTGAATGCCTCGTAGCGCTCGTTGGGCTGTCCTTCGATACTTTTTTCCTTGGAAACGAGCATCAGCACGCCAAATGCGGAGATGGTAGATAAAGAGTAGGCAAGTGAGTAAAATACGATAGCGTTTTGAGTAGGCTTGCTCAACGCAGTTAGGGCGATTAACAGGTAGCCGGCGTGCGAAATACCCGAGTAAGCAAGCATTCTTTTAAAGCTGTTCTGGCTGGTTGCGCCAATGTTGCCGACAAGCAGCGTAAGCACGGCAATGGCCGCGATGACGATCCACCAGAAGCCGTAAATGGCGAAGGTATGGTTCAGCAAACGGAACAGGGCGGCGAACCCGGCGGTTTTCACGATGGTCGACATAAAAGTCGTGAAAATAGTAGGGGCGCCTTCGTACACGTCCGGCGTCCAGAAATGGAACGGCGCGGCCGATACTTTGAAAAGCATACCGATCAGCAAGAGCAGCAAGCCTGCGTAAAAAATGTAGGATTGCGAAGCTGCAGACATCGTCGATGCGAAGCCCTGAATAGCTACAAGGTGAAACGAGCCGGTGGCGCCATAAAGCAATGTCATTCCAAATAGCATGAAACCCGTCGCGAAAGCACCCATTAGCAGGTATTTCAATGCAGCCTCATTGGAACGCAGGTTACGCTTGTTGCTCCCTGTGAGCACGTACATAGCCACGGAAAGGATTTCGACACCGATAAAGAGCATGATCAGGTGATCGAAGCCGATCATCATAATGGCCCCCACGAGCGAGAAAAGCATTAATCCATAATATTCAGCCGGTTCGGAATCGGCATTATCCTGGAAACCACCCGAGATAGCGACGATCATAAAAGCGGAAAGCAATATGATGCCGTTGAAGGCGAGCGTCAGATTATCGACCCGAAGCATGTCGTCGAAGTACAGGAATGGCCCTTTTCCCCAATCGATGAAGTTGCTTCCCAGCGCCAGGGCGAGGAAAAGCAGGGTAGATGGCAATAGGATGTTCTTGGATTTCGAAAAGCCCAGAAAAAGCGTTAACACTCCAAAAACCGACAACAATATAATGGGATACATATTCTTAACTTAGTTATTGACCAGTTGCAACAGTTGGTTTACAGCAGGCTCAGTTATTTTCAGGAATGTGCTTGGGTAAATACCGATCCAGAATACCATGATCACCAGCGGCAGCAGAACCGCGCGCTCGCTGGCAGTAAGGTCCTGGAAGCCTTCCACCCATTTCGATTTTGGTCCGAACATGGATTTCTGGAAAAGACGGAGCATGTATACAGAACCGAGAATGATCGTCAGACCGGCTACTGCGCCCAGCCATCCTTTGTATTGGAATACACTTGAAAGCAACAGGAATTCCCCCACAAAACCGTTGGTAAGCGGCAATGCAACGCTACCGAGCAGCAATATCATGAAGTACACGCTCAAATGCGGTGTACTCTGGGTGATGCCGCCGAGCTGGTCGAGATAGCGGGTTTTGGTCCTGGAATAAATAATGTCGACGATGAAGAACAGCCCGATGACGTTGATACCGTGCGCCAGCATCTGGATCAATGCACCCTGCAAGCCATTCAATGAAGAAGAGAAAACACCGGCTGCCATCAATCCTACGTGAGCGAAGGAAGAATAGGCGATGAGCGTTTTCATATCACTTTGCTGGATCGCGATGATGGAACCGTAGATGATGCCTATCACCGAAAGGATCATCGCCAGGAAGCCCCATTGCTCCATGCCCAGGGGCACGATCGGTAGCAGGAGGCGGATCAGACCATAAACCCCCATTTTCAGCATAATACCTGATAAGAGCATTGTCGCAGCCGTCGGCGACTCGGTATAAGTATCCGGTTGCCAGGTATGGAAAGGGAAAAGCGGCATTTTGATCGCAAAGGCGATGAAGAACGCCCAGAACACGAAGCCTTGTGCAGAGGGGCTCAGTTGCAGTTGGTAAAAGGCAGCTATTTCAGAAGTATGCGTGCCTGGTGTCTGGTAATAGAGGTAAACCAGTGCCACGAACATGAACAAACTTCCGAAGATGGTGTAAATGAAGAACTTGAAGGTAACCTTGATCCTGTTCTCACCGCCCCAGATCGCCGCCAGGAAATAAACGGGGATCAATGCAGCTTCGAAGAAGAGGTAAAAAAGGAATGCGTCGGTTGCTGTAAAAACGCCGATTAGCGCCGCTTCCATGAACAGGATCAGCGAATAGAATGCCGCGGGATTTTTGTACTCGTTTTTGAATGCCGAAAGGATGATCAGCGGCGTCAGAAAAGTGGTGAGCAATACCAGCAAAAGGCTGATACCGTCGATACCCGCCGCGAAGGAAATGCCTCCGGAAGCAACCCAGGCGTATTTGAAGCCAAATTGCGAGCCCGCAGCCGGGTCGAATTGCAGCCAGGTAAAAATAGCGACGCCCAATGAAGCCAGACCACCAACCAGCGCAAGCTGCTTAGCCATGCGTTCGCCGGCCAGGAGGGTGATAACGCCAGCCGCTATCGGTAAAAGTATTAAAAGAAGAGTAAGCATATTTTCAAGTCGACGGTCCGAAACTAATAGGAAACGGATTTATGGATGATCGGATCAGAGTAACAGCTTCCAGAACAATATGGCCACAATGCCGATCACCATCGCGAAAACGTATTCGCCGGTGGAGCCGGTTTGTGTTTTTCTCAACAGTTTCGCACCCAGGGACACGAGTCTTACGAATGCATCGATGATCAAGTCAATGGCGATTTCGCCAAAGCTGTACAGCACATTGGATAGCGTTTTAACCGGTTTCACAAATACGGCATCGTATAGTTCATCGACATAGTATTTGTTATAAATCGCACGCTGCAAGCCGGATTTTTCTTCCGAATCGGGTGCTGGTACCGCACCTTTTCGCACGTACATCACGTAAGCCGCAATGGCGGAGATCAGTGCAGCGGCTACTGAAATGGCCATTAGCATATATTCTTCCGAATGTGAAAGGGAAGTATGTTCAAATGCAGCGGGATTGGCCGTTTTAGCCAGATCATACAGCGGGCTCATGAACTGCGCCAATTGGTGTGAACCGTGCAATGCTTCGGGAACGCCGATGAAACCACCCACAGCCGAAAGAATGGCGAGGATGATTAATGGTATCGTCATAGAAGCCGGTGATTCATGCAAATGGTGCTCCTGCTCGTGCGTGCCGCGGAATGCCCCGAAGAATGTCAGGAACAGCAGGCGGAACATGTAGAAGGAAGTCATGACCGAACCGAGCACACCGATTACCCAAAGGACTTTGTTGTGTTCAAAAACATGGGCAAGGATTTCATCTTTCGAGAAGAAACCGGCAAATGGAGGGATACCTGAAATCGCGATCGTGGCGATGAGGAAAGTAAGGAATGTAACAGGTAATTTCTTCCTCAAACCACCCATCGAGCGAATATCCTGCTCGTCGGACATGGCGTGGATCACACTACCTGCACCAAGGAAGAGCAATGCTTTGAAGAATGCGTGGGTGATGACGTGGAACATCGAAGCCGAATAGGCCATCGCGCCCAAACCCATGAACATATAACCTAGCTGACTCACAGTAGAGTAGGCCAGCACTTTCTTAATATCGTTTTGCAAAAGACCAATCGAAGCGGCGAACAACGCGGTAGCACCACCGATAATGCCCACGATTTCGAGCGTAGAAGGCGCCAGCGAGTAGAGCACGTTGGAGCGGATCACCATGTAAATGCCCGCAGTAACCATCGTAGCGGCGTGGATCAGGGCAGAAACGGGCGTAGGGCCGGCCATCGCATCGGGCAACCAGGTGTACAAAGGAATTTGGGCTGATTTACCCATTGCACCTACAAAAAGGAACAATGTAATGGTAATAATCACCGGATCGCCTACCTGGAAACCGGCAGCGGCTTTCGTGAAAACCTCCGAATATTCAACGGAACCGAATGTAGCGATGATCGTGAAGATCCCCAGCAGAAAGCCAAGGTCACCCACGCGGTTCATAATGAATGCCTTGCGGGCCGCATTGTTGTAATTGGTGTTCTTGTTCCAGAAGCCGATGAGCAGGTAAGAGCAAAGTCCCACGCCTTCCCAGCCGATGAACATGATCACATAGTTCGAGCCAAGCACCAGCAGGAGCATGAAAAACAAAAACAGGTTCAGGTAGGCGAAAAATTTACCAAAACCCGGATCGTGATGCATATAGCCGATCGAATAAATGTGGATCAGCGAGCCTACTCCGGTGATGATCATCAGCATTAACAGCGAAAGCTGGTCGATCTGGAATGAGAATGGGATATTGAGGTCGCCGACGGTAATCCAGTCGAAAAGCGGAACGATGAATGGCTGGCTGCCGGACGCTACGAATGCATTGAAAGTCATGACAGACAATACAAAACTGGCAACAACCGCCAGCGTTCCGATGATACCGACCGCGCCTTTTGGGATATTGGGAAATCCGATTCCGTTGATCAGAAAGCCGATGAGCGGCAGCAGCGGAATCAGGATGAGTAATGATGCAGACATGTCTATTTTTTAATCTTTAATCTCTTGATTTATACCGGTTGCACGCGATAATTACCATTTCAGCTTGTTGAGGAACCCGATGTCCGTATTTCTGGTGTTTCGGTAAATCATTACGATAATGGCAAGCCCTACGGCCACTTCGGCGGCGGCAACGGCCATAATGAAGAATACGAAAACTTGTGCGGATGGATCGGACCGGTATGAAGAGAATGCGATCAGCAGCAGGTTAGCGGCGTTGAGCATCAATTCAATCGACATAAAAATGATGATGGCATTCCTGCGCGTAAGCACGCCGATGATACCGATCACAAATAATAAGGTGCTGAGAATTAGATAGCTTTGAAGTGGAATATGTTGAATAACCGCTGGTATGTTAACCTCTGGCATGGTGGGGTTTGGGATCATAGCAGGTTTACCTAATGGGATATCCGGTTAAAATAGTCAAAAATAGATTTCTGGCAAAAATAGACATAATTACTACTTACTCAAACCTGAGGTAAGATTATGTCAACGTTGGGTTAATCCCCTTAATTTAATCTCCGTTAATTTCCGTTTGGTATCGAGCGGAAACTCGCCTTTCATCATCCAGTCGAAAAACGACGGTTCGTTTTTCAGGATGTCGACTACCCGCTTGCCATTGTGCTTGCCAAAGTTGAAGACTTCTTCGCCCTTGTCGTTGAACACCATCCTTCCGGCGAAATCCACGATCTTGGAGGCAGTGAGTTCATGCAGTGCGGCCACATCGTTTTTCACCGGTTCGGTCACCTTGCCGTGTGAGTCGGTGATCGTAACACCCTGGTACTTTTCGATTTGGCCTTGCAGTACTTCGAATGTCGCGATGGTATCAGCCTCGGCACTGTGCGCGTTGTCGAGGGTTTTACCGCAATAGTATTTGTAGGCAGCCGACAAGTTGCGCGGCTCCATCATGTGGTAAATACGCTGTACATCGACCATCCGGCGGTTTTTAATATCAAAATCAACACCCACACGCAGGAATTCTTCCACGAGCATCGGGATATCAAAACGATTGCTGTTAAAGCCGGCAAGGTCGCATCCTTCGAGGAATGTCGCCAGGTTTTTGGCAATACTTTTAAATGTAGGGGCATCCTTTACATCCTCGTCGTAAATACCGTGTATGAGGCTGCTTTCCAGCGGGATAGGCATTTCAGGATTGATCCGGCGCGTGCGGATCTCAATCTCGCCATTCACCAATGCTTTAACAACGGAGATCTCTACAATGCGGTCGCGGACAATATTTACTCCTGTTGTCTCAAGATCAAAAAAAGCAAGGGGCTTTTTGAGATGGAGGGTATGCATGGGTTACTGAGGTTGATTTGGCAGCGCGAAGTTAAGCCGAATGGCAAGATGGCGCAAGAAACGGGCTTGTTTATACAGATTATAAAAAAGAGACCGCGGGAGGTTTGTCAGGTGTAGTCGGAAGTGGTCAGAAGTGGTCAGGTGTAGTCAGGAGATAGTCAGGTGAGGTCATTTACTGTTTCTGCACAGTCATGACTACATGCCCATTCTTGACAAACCTTGACAATACCTGACTACGCCTGACAAATCTTGACAACACCTGACAAGACCTGACCACACGAACCAAATCACTAATCAATCCAATCGTACGATTTGGTAACCGCCTTCTTCCAGCCTTTATAATAGGCGTTTCGTTTTTCTTCGGGCATGTCGGGATTCCAGGTGTGGGCTATCGCCCAGTTTTTCTTCAAATCTTCGGTGCTTTTCCAATATCCAACGGCCAGGCCAGCAGCGTAGGCGGCACCGAGCGCGGTGGTTTCGGCTACGGCCGGGGAGACGACCTGAGTATCCAGTATATCGGATTGGAATTGCATGAGTAATTGGTTGTGGACCATCCCACCATCGACGCGCAGGCTGGCGAGCCTGATACCTGAATCCTGCTCCATGGCTTTTACAACATCTGCCGTCTGGTAAGCGGTGGCTTCGAGTACTGCGCGTGCAATGTGTCCCTTGTTCACATAGCGCGTAAGGCCTGCGACCACACCGCGCGCGTCGTTGCGCCAGTAGGGCGCGTACAGGCCCGAGAATGCGGGTACAAAGTAGGCGCCGCCGTTGTCTTCCACGGTTCGGGCAAGGGGCTCAATATCGCCGCTGTTCTGGATCAGTCCCAGGTTATCGCGGAGCCATTGTACAAGCGCACCGGTTACGGCCACGCTGCCTTCCAGGGCATACTGGACGGGTTGGTCGCCAAACTTATACGAAATCGTTGTCAGCAGACCGTTTTCGGACGTTTTCAGCTCGGTACCCGTGTTCATGACCAGGAAGCAGCCGGTACCGTAGGTGTTTTTGGCCATTCCAGGTTCAAAGCAGGTCTGGCCTACTAATGCGGCGTGCTGATCGCCCAGGTCACCGGCAACGGGCACGCCGGGAAGCACTTCGTGGGTAGCATAGCCGTATATTTCGCTGCTGCTTTTGATAGCCGGTAGCATTATTTCCGGGATATTATATGCGGTGAGCATCGATTGGTCCCACTGCAGTGTACGCAAATTCATCAGTTGCGTGCGGCTGGCATTGGTGACGTCCGTCACGTGGATGCCACCTTGTGTGCCACCGGTAAGGTGCCAAATCAGGAAGGTGTCCATATTCCCGAAAATCGCCTCGCCCTTTTCAGCGTCTTCACGGATGCCTTCCACATTATCAAGCAGCCATTTTAGTTTTAAACCACTAAAATAAGTGGAAACCGGCAGACCGGTAATGTCGCGGAACTGGTTGAGGCCGCCTTCCTTTTCATATTTCGCTACCAGATCGGTGGTGCGGGTGTCTTGCCAAACCAATGCATTGTAATACGGTTTTCCGGTGCGTTTATTCCAGACTACCGTCGTTTCGCGCTGGTTGGTAATGCCCACGGCCGCAATGTCCGAGGCATGTGCTGACACGTGAATGCGCGCCAATGCGATGACTTCCAGGGTATTTTTCCAGATTTCGGTGGGGTTATGCTCCATCCAGCCGGGGTGCGGATAAATCTGTTCGTGTTCTTTTTGTCCTACCGAAACGATGTTCCCCTGTTGGTTGAAAAGTATGCAGCGTGTGCTGGTAGTACCCTGGTCAATGGCGGCAATGTATTTGGACATAATGGTATTATGATTGATTTTATTTGTAGTAAAGCAAGTAAATAGGGAAAATTAACCGATCAGCACAAACGACCTGGCAATTTTATTGAATGGAACATGATAAAACCGCCTCGCGGCGTTGCCTATATTTACATGTAGTATAGCAAGTTTCAGATCATCCTCCTATGAGAAACAGCAAGGTCAGAAGGACGTTATTGGCATTGATATGCCTCATACTCGTTTTTTTTGCCCTGGATCTGGCCTTTCCTTTTAATCCCGATATTCGTTACGCGACACAGATTACCGACCAGAAAGGTCGCGTAATACATGCGTTTTTGAGCAAGGAAGATAAATGGCGGCTTTATTCGGATGTCAACGAAATCACGCCGCTGCTTCGCAAAACGCTCATTTATAAGGAGGATCAATATTTTTATTACCATCCCGGCGTGAACCCGTTCGCGGTGGTACGGGCGGCGGTCCGGAATGTATTTTCGGGCAAAAGGACTTCCGGCGCTTCTACCATTACCATGCAGGTCGTGCGCCTTATGAACCCGCGCCCCCGCACATATGTGAACAAGCTGATCGAAATGTGGCATGCCTTTCAGCTGGAAATGCATTATTCCAAAGCGGAAATCCTTCAATTTTATGTCAATCTGGTGCCTTATGGAGGCAATATTGAGGGGATAAAAGCTGCCTCGCTGCTCTATTTCGGCAAAGCGCCACAGCTGCTGAGCCTGGCGGAAATTACCGCATTGACGATCGTACCTAACCGCCCGTCGGGCCTGCGCCCAGGTACGCGTAACGACGCGTTGCGTGAAGCCAGGAATAGCTGGCTGAAACGTTTTGAGGAAGACGGCCTTTTTGCCGGGAATATAATCCGCGATGCGTCGGACGAGCCGTTGAACATCCGTCGCCTCCAAACTCCCCGCCTTGCACCGCATCTTTCGATACGTCTCAAACAGCAATTTCCCGACGAGCCGGTAATCCGCACCCATCTGAACCTGCAGGCACAAAACCAGATTGAAGAGCAGGTGAGAAATTATATAAACCGGCGGCAGTTGATGAATATCCATAATGCAGCAGTGCTGGTGGTGAACAACGAAACGATGGAAGTGGAAGCCTACGTAGGTTCGGCCGACTTCAATAATCCGTTCGATGGTGGTCAGGTTGATGGCGTGAGGGCGGTGCGGTCGCCGGGGAGTACTTTGAAGCCGCTGTTGTATGCGACGGCATTTGATGCCGGTATTATCACCCCGAAGTCGGTTTTGAACGATGTTCCGGGGAATTTCAATGGGTATGAACCTGAAAATTTCGATAAGCATTTCAATGGAGCGGTTACTACCGAATTTGCTCTGGCCAATTCGCTGAACATTCCGGCGGTTAAAGTTCTCAAAGACATTGGCACACCTGCATTGATCGCCAAACTTCGTAAAGCGGGTTTCAAAACCGTTGACAAGCAGGCAAAAGACCTGGGACTGTCGATGATTCTCGGTGGCTGCGGGGTAACTTTGGAAGAACTGACGCGGCTTTTTGCGGCATTTGCCAATGAGGGGAAGCTGCGGAATCTGCGGTTAACCGATGGGGATTTTCCGGATAAAAAAGGAACACCGGTTTTATCGGAGGAAGCGACATTTCTCACCACGAGTATCCTCACCCAGATCACCCGCCCCGATCTGCCTACCAATTTTGATAATACTTACCATTTGCCGCGCATAGCCTGGAAAACCGGCACATCGTACGGGAAAAGAGATGCATGGAGTATCGGCTATAACAGGCGTTACACGGTCGGCGTTTGGGTTGGTAACTTTTCGGGGGAAGGCGTCGCCGAGCTCAGCGGCGCCAACACGGCGACCCCATTGCTGTTTTCGATCTTCAATGCACTGGATTACAATTCGCCGAAAGGCTGGTATAAATCGCCGGCCAATATCTCGCTCCGCAATGTATGCCCGGTGAGTGGCGACATTCCGTCGGACTTCTGCGACCACCATGTGCCGGATCAATACATCGTCGGCGTATCCGCTTACCGGAAATGCCAGCATATGCGCTGGGTTTTTACCGACGCGGCCGGCAAAATGTCCTATTGTACCTATTGCCTTCCCGAAAAAGGCTTTGAAAAGAAAGCCTATCCCAACCTCGCTCCGGAACTGACGGCATTCTATGAATTGCAAAAATTACCGTATCAAAAAATTCCACCGCATAATCCGCAATGTGACAGGGTGTTTCACGAAGGCGCCCCGCTGATCGTGAGTCCGAATGACGGTAGCGAATACTATATCCGCAAGGACGAGCCTCAGCAAATTCAGCTTGCCTGCCAGGCGGCCAACGATGTGCAGGAAGTTTATTGGTATATCAATGATAAATTATACAAAAAATCACCGCCCCAGGAAAGTGTTTTTCTAAGCCCGCCGCTGGGCCGCGTTAAGATTTCCTGCAGCGACGATAAGGGACGTAATTCGGACGTCTGGATTGTTGTGAAGCGGCTGTAGGGGGCGGTATTGTCAGGACGGGGTCAGGTATTGTCAGGAATGGTCAGGTATTGTCAAGTGTGGTCACGAGTGGTCATGTGTTTTCACCAAATTGTCAAGCATTGTATTGTCATTTCGTACTGTTGACAAGATCTGACAACAAATGACTACTCCTGACCATCGCTGACCACTCCTGACTATCAATGACCACCTCTGACCATTAATGACCACCCCTGACAAAATTTAAAGCGGCTGATCTTTCGCTTCCTGGTATAGCACCTGTATGAGCGTTTGACCGACGGCTTTTAATGTCTTCGGATCAATGTTTTCCATCGTGTCGTGGGTGGTGTGCCACGCGTCGAAGAAAGTTTTGTTCAGATTGTTCTGGTTGGTGTGGATGATGTCGATCATCGGGATGCGGGCCACTTTGTTGACGGGAACGTGGTCGTCGGTGATGGCACCGCCGGTCTCGTCGATGAAATAATTGCTATAACCGAGCCGGCTGGCGGTCGCCCATACCTGGCGTACCGTGTCATCAGCCAGCTGAACAGAATAGCCCTCCTTAAAAAAGGTAGCGCCTTTCGCGCCTACCATATCGAGCAGGACGCCGAAATAGGCGGTGTAATTCGGATTATGTTTGTTAGCCGCCCAATGCTGGGAACCCAGGCAGAAGCCGCCGTTTTCCATTCCTGTATCTTCAGAACCCGACGAGCCCCAGTCTTCCGCATCAAAGAAAATGATATCGACGCCAATATCCGGTTTGGTGGCCTCTTTGGAAAGTACCCTTGCAATTTCAAGTAGTACACCCACACCGCTCGCGCCGTCGTTCGCGGCCAGTACCGGCTTGTTTTTCACCAGAGAATCCTGATCAGAAAACGGCCGCGAATCCCAATGCGACGCCAGCAGAATGCGCTTGCTTGCCTGTGGATTGAAGCTGCCTATAATGTTTCGGGCTTTCAGCTTTGTACCATCAAATGTAGTGGTGGTAAATGGCTGCTCAACAACCTGCCAACCGTATTTCTTCAACGTAGCGACCAGGTAATCACCGCAAGCTGTGTGCTGAGCGGTGTTGGGTACGCGCGGGCCGAAATCAACCTGCTTTTGAACAAACTGATAAGCGCTGTCGGCATTGAAATCAGCGCTTTTGACGAGCGCGGGCGGAGCTTGTTCGGCGGTTTGCTCGGAATTCGTATTGCTTTTACATCCGTAAGCACCGATGATGATTGCTAACAGGACAGATAATCGTCTCAAAAACAAGCTATTAAAAAGAAATGACATTTCCTGATTGAATATGGTTACGTTGATAACGGTGCCTGGTGCCCGGCATTCTATTCCTCGTAAGCCCAGTCGATCCGGGTTTTCGTATCGCGGATCACCAGCCCCTGGTTTTTAAAGTAAGAACGGATTTCGTCTACTTTTTCGTAGTTCTGCGAAAGTTTAAATTCCCGGTATAGTTTCAGCATGCCGTCCAGTATCGCGTGACCTTCGGCGAGTTCCTCGGTTAGCCCGAGCACGTCCTCGAAGAACACGACGAATTGTTCTTTCAGCGAAGTAAATACCGCCTCGCCCAATGCAGCCGATTTTAGTTGCCCCGTATTCAGCATGTTGATGTATTTCAGCATGTTGAAAAGATTCGCAAATGCAACGGCCGTATTGAGGTCGTCGTTCATCGCATTGTAAAATCCATCGATCGACTTTTCGATATCCGCTTTTTTCGCTTCGTCCGCATTCACGCCGTCCTCGTGCGTGTAGGTGAGCATTTTCGCAATGCGCAGACCATTTGCAAGCTTTTTATAACCTTTTTGGGCCGCTTTCAGTGCATCGTTGGAGAAATCGAGCGTGCTTCGGTACTGGCTTTGGAGCATAAAGAAGCGCACGGTCATCGGGCTGTAAGCCTGGTCGAGCAGTTCGTGACTACCTGAAAACAGTTCCGACGGCAGGAAAGAATTGCCGAGCGACTTGGACATTTTCTGGCCATTGACCGTCAGCATATTAGTATGCATCCAGTACCGCACCGGTTCTTCGCCGGTCAGCGATTTCCCCTGCGCGATCTCGCATTCGTGGTGCGGGAATTTGAGGTCCATACCACCGCCGTGAATATCGAATTGTTTGCCTAAATATTTGGCACTCATGCAGGTACATTCCAAATGCCAGCCCGGAAAGCCCTTGCCCCAGGGCGATTCCCATTGCATAATGTGTTCCGGGCTTGCTTTTTTCCACAATGCAAAATCCAACGGGTTACGCTTTTCGGCCTGGCCGTCAAGGTCTCGGGTTTCGTTCAGCAAATCCTCGATAATACGGCCTGAAAGTTTGCCGTATTCATTACCGCCTGCCTGGTATTTATTAATGTCAAAATAAACGGAGCCATTGGATTCGTATGCAACCCCTTTATCGATCAGTGCCTGTACCGCTTCGATCTGCTCGATCAAATGGCCCGTAGCGGTAGGTTCTATGCTGGGGGAAAGCAGGTTGAATATGGCTGTAACTTCATGAAAGTCATTGGTATACCGCTGCACGATCTCCATCGGTTCGAGCTTTTGCAGCTTGGCCATTTTCCCGATTTTGTCCTCGCCCGCATCGCCATCGCCCACTAGGTGGCCTACGTCGGTAATGTTACGTACATAGCGCACTTTGTAACCGATGTGCGTGAGGTAACGAAAGAGAATATCAAATGACAGGAAGGTCCGGATATTGCCCAAATGTACATTGTTATAGACCGTCGGCCCGCACACATACATGCCGACATAGGGAGGGGCAATGGGAACGAAAACATCCTTTTTACGGGTAAGCGTATTGAATATTTTAAGTGGCTGGAAAGTTTGTGCGGTCATTTATATGTTGTACTTTCTGGATTACTGATTTTTCTTTTCGAGCCGTGTTTCGACCCAATCGATGACTTTTTCTGCTTTTTTCAAACCTAATGAAGCGGTATCGGCACTTCGTATCCCCTGATAACCCATATCAATATGAAGGATTTCATATGCTCCGGTAAAGTTTGATAGAAGAGTCTTGTCGACCCGGCTCAGTTCATGTTGATACCATTCAACACTCTTTGGCGTCTTTTTGTTTTTTTCTCCCAAAAGCTCGTTCAGCGCCAACAACACCCCGGTGTATGCGGTGTGCCCTGCGATTTTGACGTACTTTCTGTCCTGATAAAGTCCATCCTGTTTCTTCGCATTGTTGCTGAGAAAATCCTTTGCATTGTCGATGTGGCGTCTTGCTTCCGAGATTGCTTCCATGATAGTATGTGATTAGGGTGGTGAATTATTTGATTCAGACAAAAATAGCAAATAACCCATGATTGATTTGTAGGTATAGCTGAGAATGAGCAGGCGGGAAGAGGCTATTCGACCGTTTTGTTTATCTTCGCAGCGTTTTTGCATTTAAAATCCAGTTTGAAACTAACTTAAAATCAACACAGTAATCACTTATGAGTTTACTTACCGTAGGATCTGTTGCATTCGATGCGCTCGAAACCCCGTTTGGAAAAACAGACAAAATTATCGGTGGTGCAGCCACTTACATCACACTAGCTGCTTCCTATTTCACCCAGCAGAATAATCTCGTTGCGGTGGTAGGCGGCGATTTTCCCAAAGAAATGATCGACCTGCTCGAAGACCATGGCGTGAATACCAACGGATTGGAAATCGTGCAGGATGGCAAGACGTTCTTCTGGTCGGGTAAGTACCATGAGGATATGAACACCCGCGACACGCTGATCACGGAGCTGAATGTAATGGAGCATTTCGATCCGACTATCCCGGATTCCTACCAGGGCACCGAGTTCCTGATGCTGGGTAACACGGTCCCTGCGACCCAGAAACTGGTGATCGAGCGCCTGTCGAAACGCCCGAAGCTGATCATGCTCGATACCATGAACCTGTGGATGAATATCGCTTTGGACGACCTGAAAGCGGTTTTGAAACTGGTAGATCTGCTCACCATCAATGATGAGGAAGCCCGTCAGCTTTCCGGCGAGTACTCGCTGCGCAAAGCTGCCAAAAAGATTATGGCTATGGGCCCTAAGACGCTGATCATCAAAAAGGGCGAACACGGTGCATTGCTGTTCCAGGAAGACCGCATTTTCTTCGCGCCTGCATTACCGTTGGAAGAAGTATTCGATCCAACTGGCGCCGGCGACTCTTTTGCGGGTGGTTTTATCGGTTACCTGGCTGCTACCGATGATATTTCTTTTGAAAATATGAAGCGTGCGATCATTTACGGATCTGCAATGGCTTCTTTCTGTGTAGAGAAATTCGGTACCGAGCGCCTGGTGAACCTTTCGAAAGAAGAAATCAATGCCCGCGTTCAGGAATTTGTGAAACTGTCGAGCTTCGAAATACAATAAAGTTTTAAAGTTAAGAGTAAATGAGTCTATGAGTTGGAATCTTTTCTGCTTGTAGACTCATTTTTTTGATGCTGTATTGGTCTGTTTGATTGAAAAACCTGTAATCCCGCTGATAACCTGAAATTCCGATGAAATTATTTATTCAAAAAATCTGCCTTCTGGTGATGTGCGCCACGACCGCCTTACCCGCATTCGCGCAACACCATGCACATCCGGTATTACCACATTCCAAACACAAAACCGTCGTGATCGCCCACCGTGGCAACCATGTGAATGCACCGGAGAACACGCTGGCGTCCACAAAAGACGCTATTGCCTGCGGCGCGGACTATGTAGAAGTGGATTTGCGGACTACCAAAGACGGACATCTGGTTGCGATGCATGACGCCAAAGTCGATCGGACGACAAACGGTATGGGCAAAATCGCCGATATAACCTGGCAGGAAGTTGAGGAGTTACAGGTATTCAACCGAAATAAAAAGACGCACCGCATTCCCGAATTCCGGGAAATACTGGCCCTTTGCAAAGGCAAAATCAATATCTACCTTGATTTTAAAGACGCCGACGTAGCCGAAACCTGGAAGCAGATCAAAGCCGCTGGTATGGAACATCAGGTGGTCGTTTATTTAAATAAGGAAGAGCAATACAAAAAATGGAAAGAAGCAGCGCCTGAAATGCCGCTGATGACCAGTTTGCCGAAAGATGTTACCAACAAAGAGCAACTGATTGCATTTCTGAACCGAGTACATATTCAGGTCGCCGACAATATTACTGAACCCGAGTTATTGAAAGCGGCTCATGAGCTAGGCATTTCCGTCTGGCTGGATGCTCAAAGCCCTACCGAAGGCCCAGCTTCCTGGAATGAGGCTTTACATAAAGGTGTGCAGGGCTTGCAGACGGATAAGCCGGCTGAGTTAGTAGATTATATCAAAAGTCATTCGTAATCGAAGGACATAGCTAAACTTTCTTTGTGACAGCAAATACCGGGCAATCCGCATCATGCGCACCCGGCAAATAGCCCGTACTCATCAGAAACTCATTCACAATCTCCCCACCGGTAAACTTGAATGTCTTCTTAAACAGCTTGACCCACTGCTCTTTGGTCAGAGGATGATGCGCGTCGATCCAGCCTTTGAACGAACCATACTCCTGTTTCAGTTCGATAATCTTCTGCGCATTTACGATAGCCGCATTCACTTTCAGGCGATTCCGTACGATGCCGGGGTCGCCGAGCAGCCGCTCACGATCGGATTCATCATAAGCAGCTACTTTTTCAATGGAGAAATTATCATAAGCGGCCCGAAAGCTTTCCTGCTTACGAAGCATTAATGTCCAGCTAAGCCCTGCCTGATTGATTTCCAGCAAAAGCCGTCCGAAAAGTTCGTCGTCATCGTCGATCGGGAAGCCGTACTGGTTGTCATGGTAATGTTTGTGGAGCAGGTAATCTGCCTGCTCCGATGGGTTGTTGTTGACGTAAGTGCAATATGACATCGCGTTGGTTTTTAGGCACTTGCCTTTGTAATAGCTTATTGAAGAATGCCGATCTGTACTTCCGTAATGTTGCGGTCGGGGTTTTCGAAATCCATATTCAGGTAAATTTCCCGGTTTTGGCCGGAAGGTCGCAGGTTTTGGGACATTATTTGCCCGAATAGCGAACCATAAGTATTAATCAGCCCGTCCCAATTCCCGTAAAGTTCTTCATTAATGCATTGGAAGGTGTCGAGTGTTTTCAACCGGTATTTCGAGTCGATAGGGTGTGCGGGAGGTGTGACGGGCAGAGCAATGGTTAGCGAAAAAACAGTGTCGGCATTACCATCAGCGCCATTGTATATCCAGTAAACCGGGCCGGTGATTTCCAGATCGTTGCCGACCGCATCCTGGTACAGTTTCCGGGCTTCTACACGTACGTACTGGAATATTTCCTTGAACGAAGTCCGCGTTTCGAAGTACAAAACGTGGATCGGTTGAATGGTTTTAGTTTGCATGGCTAACAGATGTTTGCACAAAAGTCAAACCGCCAAGTGACAACCCTATGTCAGCAGCATTCAGTTTTTTTCACTATGCCGCCGTGCTTTTATTCTTCGTACCTGCTGTTGCAGCCAGGGATAGCTGATGTAAACCACCTTCGTCGCGCCTATGCCTATACCCGCACCCATGAGGACATCCGCAAGCCAGTGGTGGTTGCCCAGCACCCGCATTGTTCCCACGGCAGTGGCCGTTCCGTAACCGCCTATACTATATAATATGCTTCGCTGACCATATTCCTCATGCAGGATCGTAGCATTGGTAAAAGCCGTCGTGCTGTGCCCCGACGGGAACGAATGATTGTCCTCTCCATTGGGCCGCGGATATTTCACAATCCGTTTCAAACTTTGCGTAACGCCCTGAGCGATAACATTGGAAAGTAATGCCAGGATCACCTGGTCGCCAAGATTATGCTTTCCCTTCACTCCCGCTGAGGCAAGCCCGAGGCTGAACACGCCGGGCGCATACGGGAGATATTCGTCCCATTTGGTTCGGTAATCGGGATAATTGGAAACGACCCGCTCCTGCAAATGCCGGCTGATTTTACCTTGAACTATAAGGCCGGCAAGCCCGAGCGTGACAGGCGGAATAACATCACCCGCCGTAACTTTCCATAGTGTCGAATCCCGCTGCGCAAATGCGGCCTGCGGGAGTATTTGTAGTAAAAGAAAAAGGCATATCAGATATGCCTTCATAGTTTTTGGGATCATAAAATAGCTTCTCTCACACGTGTGAGTCTTTCCAGGAGTCCTTCCAGTTGATCGAGCGGCAGCATATTTGCGCCGTCGGATTTTGCCTCGGCGGGATTGAAATGCGTTTCGATAAAAAGGCCGTCGGCACCCACGGCAATGGCCGCCTTGGCAATTGTTTCGATCAGTTTGGGCTTGCCGCCGGTTACGCCGGAAGCCTGGTTAGGCTGCTGTAACGAATGCGTACAGTCCATGACGACGGGCACACCGAATGCGGCCATTTCGGGCAGGTTACGATAGTCTACAACCAGATCGCCATACCCGAAGCTATTGCCGCGATCGGTGAGGATTACCTGGGCGGCAGGATTTACCTCGTGAATTTTTTCGGCGGCGAATTTCATCGACGCCCCTGAAAGAAATTGTCCTTTTTTCACATTAACAGCCTTGCCGGTGCGCGCCGCAGCTGCGAGAAGTTCGGTCTGGCGGCACAGAAATGCAGGAATTTGAAGAACATCCACATATTCGGCGGCCAACGCGGCTTCGTGCGATTCATGTATGTCGGTTACAGTAGGAATGCCGAAAGTCTGACTTACCTCCTGCAAGACTTTCAGCGCTTTTTCATCGCCGATCCCCGTAAATGAATCGATTTTGGTGCGGTTCGCTTTGCGGTAGGAACCTTTGAATATATAAGGAATACGGAGGCGGTCAGTTACCGTAACGATGTGTTCAGCGATCCGCAGGGCCATATCCCTGCCTTCGATGGCACAGGGGCCGGCAAGGAGGAAAAAAGAGGTCGAATCGGTATTCTTCAACTTCGGTATCGAGATCATACGGGTGTTGGTATAGATATTAACAAATGTTTCGCGAATGTACGGCTATCCGCAATGTTCTCTTTGCACTCAGCCGATTTCTTGAAACAGAACCCTTATAATCGGCTGATTTCCTGCTTTTTTTTATTTTAAACAGGGATTGTGCAATAAAACGGCCTATTTAAAAAATTTTTGAAAAAGTGAACTGAAATATCTTTCTTTGTGGCGATTTTAACCAAAAAGTGATTATAAAATGTCAGCAATTGCAGAAAGAGTTAAGCAAATTATCGTCGAAAAACTCGGCGTAGAAGAGTCGGAGGTTACACCGGAAGCAAACTTCCAGAACGACTTGGGAGCGGACTCTCTAGACACCGTTGAATTGATTATGGAATTCGAAAAAGAATTCAATCTTTCTATTCCTGACGATCAGGCAGAGAACATCGGTACAGTTGGTCAGGCTGTTGCATATCTGGAAGAAAACGTGAAGTAATCCGGTTTTTACCAGTACAATCTTCTATTTCTGTCCCAATTTTATGAGTTTTAAGCGAGTTGTAATTACAGGAATGGGCGCCTTGACGCCCGTTGGCAATGATGTTCCCACCTTTTGGTCAAATCTGGTTGCCGGCGTAAGCGGCGCAGCCCCCATCACGCGGTTCGATGCTGAAAAGTTTCGGACGCGTTTCGCCTGCGAGGTGAAGGGTTTGGACGTCACTAATTACATCCCTCGGCAAGAAGCCCGTAAAATGGACCCCTTTACACAATACGCCGTCATCGCGGCTGATGAAGCGATGAAGGACGCCGGCTTTGACGCAGATACGCTTGATCTCGACAAAGCCGGTGTAATTTGGGGCTCCGGAATCGGCGGCCTCAAAACTTTCGAGGAAGAAGTGATGAACTTCTCCGAGAACGGCAGAACACCCCGCTTCAATCCTTTCTTTATCCCGAAAATGATCGTCGACAGCGCCTCAGGCGTATTGTCGATCCGGTACGGCTTCCGGGGACCTAATTTTATCACGGTATCGGCTTGCGCTTCGGCAACCAACGCTTTGATCGACGCATTCAACTATATCAAGCTTGGTTTGATGAATGTTTGTATCTCAGGCGGTTCGGAAGCGGCAGTTACGATTGCCGGTGTGGGTGGTTTCAATGCATTGAAGGCATTGTCCGAAAGAAACGATTCGCCCGAAACGGCCTCGCGCCCTTATGACAAGGACCGTGACGGTTTCGTGCTTGGAGAGGGTGGAGCAGCGATTATTTTGGAAGAACTCGAACATGCGAAAGCACGCGGGGCCAAAATTTACGCTGAAATGATCGGTGCCGGCATGTCGTCCGACGCCTATCACATCACCGCTCCGCATCCGGAAGGGCTGGGAGCTTTCATTGTAATGAAAAATGCCATCGAAAACGCAGGTATCAAGCCTGAGGAAATCGATTACATCAATACCCACGGTACATCTACCCCGATCGGTGACCCACAGGAGATCAAGGCGATAGAAAAATTCTTCGGCGAGCATGCATATGATCTGAATATCAGCTCTACGAAATCGATGACAGGGCATTTATTGGGAGGAGCAGGAGCTATCGAAGCTGCCGCCTGTATCATGGCGATCAAGGATCAGGTCGTGCCGCCTACCATTAACCACTTTACCGACGACCCGGAAATCAATCCGCGGTTGAAGCTTACATTCAATAAAGCTGAAAAACGCCGTGTAAATATCGCTTTGAGCAACACATTCGGTTTCGGAGGTCATAATGCATCAGTCGTTTTCAAAAAGTACGAAGACTGATTAATTCTCTACCATTGGCAAAGCGAATTCTTATACCGATACTTTCCCTTTTCAGGACCGGAAGTGCTGAGGACAAAAAATTTAAGGAATCGATTGCGCATGTGATAGGCGACAAACCTTCCAACCTCGGCGTTTACCAGCTGGCTTTCAGGCATACCTCCGCTTCCCGCGAAACCGCTATCAAAGGTTTCAGGGAATCGAACGAACGTCTGGAATACCTGGGCGACGCAGTGCTGGGCATGGTGGTGGCAGAATTTCTTTTTACCAAATATCCCTACAAGGACGAAGGCTTCCTGACCGAAATCCGCTCACGGATCGTTAACCGCGAGTCGCTGAACCAGATTTCGCGCAAGCTGGGCCTCGACCGCCTGATCGAATACGATGGAAACCGCCGTGGTATGTCGCCCCGCTCATCCATGTACGGGGACGCGCTCGAAGCATTTGTAGGGGCTATTTACCTCGACAAGGGTTTCCGTTTTACGCGGACCTTCATTATCAGCAAACTCATTACGCATTACGATCTGGATAGCATTATCCAGAACAATGTGAACTTCAAAAGCCTCATCATCGAATGGGCGCAGCGCGAGGGTAAGGAAATCCGTTTCGAAATCCTCGAAGAACGAGGTACCCGCCACCACCGCGAATTCATTTCTCAAATCCTCGTGAATGACGAGCCTTTCGCCACAGGCAATGGCTTTACCAAGAAAAAAGCCGAGCAATCCGCATCGGAGCAGGCTTGTGCGCTTCTCGAATTGAAATAATCCGTCCTTCATTCCATGTATGCCCATCGGTTTTCCATTGGGCTAATGTCGTTTTTGCTGTTTTATAATGGCGATATCGGACATCTTGTCGCTATTTGAGCGTCAATTTCACCACAATCGGCCATTTTGTCTGTTGTTTTTCGAATTTTCAGGTTCGGAACAGAAGTTGTTAGATAAGGGGCATAACCGCGAGGTTAGAAGAAACTGAAAACTTAGAACAACAAAAACCTTATAGCAATGAGCACATTAGTCAAAACACATTTCGCAGGTCCATCTTATTTGAACGGATTTTTTGGTAAGGATCTATTCCACGAGTTTAACACTCCTGCATTCGCGGGTACTGTGCCAGCTGTGAATGTGGTTGAGAGCAAAGAAGGCTTCCGCATCGAAGTAGCAGCCCCGGGGCTTCAAAAATCTGATTTCAAACTGAACCTCGAAAAAAATCAACTGACCATTTCAGCTGAAAAAGAGCAGAAGGAAGAAAACAACAACGAGAAGTACACCAGGAAAGAATTCAAGTACACTTCTTTCCAAAGGACCTTCACTTTGCCTAACACGGTTGACGGCGACAAAGTCGAAGCGACCTATGCGGATGGCATCCTGAGCATCGCATTGCCGAAACGTGAAGAAGCAAAAGAAAAACCAGCCCGCCTGATTGAGATCGCTTAATCTGCCGGGCAAACATAAACGGGCGTTATTCGTAAGGATAGCGCCTTTTTTGTGATGCCGGAAGATAATCGCCTGGCAGGATATTTTAGTAAATTCCCAAATGGAATATCTTTGTTAAAAGATGTTAAACGAATCTACGACGGGAATAATTTGTTGATCGATTTACGTTATTTGTCCATAAAAATATAACCCCAACATATGTCTATGAAAACAAATTGGAAAGGTTTGGTGTTGGTTGGGTTGATTTCAAGTGCGTCAACCATAGCTGGCCTCAAACTACTTGGTCCTGATAGTGATAGAAATGTAATTTTTAAAGAAGCGGCTTCTGAAAATATCGCCCGTTTTACATCGGCTGGCGCTCCGGCCGGTGCTCCGGGTGATTTCGTTTACGCAGCCGAGGCAACCACACCGACGGTCGTACACATTAAATCGACCGCTACCCGGCAAGCCTACCGCGGGCAGCAGATTCCTGATATTTTCAGAGACTTCTTCGGTGATGAATTCGGAGGAGGCCAACGCGGCCCGCAGCAGTCGGAAGCGACCGGGTCTGGCGTAATTATTACCAATGACGGATACATTGTTACCAACAACCACGTGGTGGAAGGCGCGCAGGAATTGGAAGTGACGCTGCATAACAAGAGTAAATTCCGGGCGAAAGTGATCGGTGCCGACCCTTCTACCGACATTGCGGTGATCAAAATCGAAGGTAAGGACCTGCCGGCGGTAACGCTGGGCAACTCCGACGCCGTGAAGGTAGGGGAGTGGGTAGTAGCGGTTGGTAACCCTTTCAACCTCGAATCTACCGTAACAGCCGGTATCGTGAGTGCAAAAGGCCGTGGATTGGGTATTATTGGCCAATCACGTCGTAACCAAATGCAGCCTACTGCCGCCGCTGCCGGTGACTCGCCGCTGGAATCGTTCATTCAGACCGATGCCGTGGTGAACCCTGGAAACAGTGGTGGAGCGTTGGTGAACCTGAAAGGCGAGCTGATCGGTATTAATACCGCGATTGCAAGCCCAACCGGTAGCTTCGCTGGTTACGCATTTGCGGTGCCTTCGAGCATTGTAAAAAAAGTATCGAGCGATCTGATTAAATTCGGTAATGTGCAACGCGGTTACCTGGGTATTTCCCTCGATGACCTCGATAGCAGAAAAGCCGAAGAATACGGTGTGAAAGTAAACGACGGTGTTTACGTCCGCGATTTCACTGAAAACAGTGCTGCGAAAGCAGGCGGCGTCAATAAAGGCGACGTAATCGTGAAGGTTGACGGTGTAAATATCCACTCGATCCCTGAACTGCAACAGTCGATCGGTTTGCACAAGCCTGGCGATAAAGTGAACGTGACTGTGAACAGGGATGGTAAGGAGAAAGATCTGAGCATTACATTGCGTAACCGCACAGGTGGTTCCGAAATCATTAAGAGAGATGAATCGGCTGCCGTAATGAGCTCGCTGGGTGCCCAGTTCGGTAACCTGAGCGATCAGGAAAAGCAGAGACTGTCGCGCTATAAAATTGATGGCGGTGTAAAAGTACTATCTATCGAAGGCGGTAAGTTTGCCCGCTCGCAAGTGGAAGAAGGCTTCATCATTACCAAAGTCAATGGCAAGGCTGTTAAAACCGTAAAAGAATTCGAAGCGGCGATTGCCGGTAAGGAAGAATCGATGGTTCAATTCGAAGGACTTTACCCCGACGCACCTTACGACGTCTACTCATTCGGATTCAGATTGTAATTCAAAGAATGTATAAAGAAAGGGCTGCGATGATCGTCATCGCAGCCCTTCTTGTTTAACCGCCCTGCTATTAAAGCAGGAATTTCAATTTGATCACTTCTTTTTCAGTCAGGAAGCGCCATTTGCCGCGTGGCAGGTCCTTTTTGTTCAACCCTGCAAACACCGTACGGTCGAGTTTCTGAACTTCGTATCCCAAATGTTCGAACATCCGGCGTACAATGCGGTTGCGGCCGCTGTGGATTTCGAGGCCCACAACCTGAGCATCGGGAGTAACCAGACCCACTTCGTCGGGACGGATGAACCCATCTTCGAGCTCAACGCCGGCTTGTAATGCTTCGAAATCCTCGGTAGCGATCGGTTTATCAAGCTCTGCCTGGTAAATCTTCTTGATGCCGCTAGACGGGTGTGTCAGCTTCTCAGCCAGCTCACCGTCGTTAGTAAGCAGCAACAAACCGGTAGTGTTACGGTCGAGGCGGCCTACGGGGTATACGCGCTCCGAGCACGCGCCCTTAATGAGGTCGAGTACGGTTTTGCGCTCTTCCGGATCGTCGGTGGTAGTAATGTAGTCCTTTGGCTTGTTGATCAGGATATATACCATTTTCTCCGGATTCAATGCCTTTTTACCATATTTCACCACGTCGGTTGGGCGTACTTTGTAACCCATTTCACTGACAATCTTTCCGTTAACCGAAATCTGGCCCGAAGAAATCAGGTCGTCCGCTTCGCGGCGGGAGCAAATGCCGGCATTGGCAATGTACCGGTTGAGGCGGATTTCATCGCTTTCTTCCTTGTCCTTATGTCTCGGCGACGATTTTTTCTTTTGGTCGTAGTTGTCAAGATTATAGCGTGGTGCGGTTTCGTACCGGCCTACTCGTCTCTCCAACCCGCTGCGGTCCTGTTGCTGCTCGTCATCCTGAAACCGGGAGCGATAGGGCTTTTCACCACCACGCTCTTCGCTATCATCTTTTTTTTTAAATGCGGGCCTGTCGCCATCAAACGAACGGCCTGGCCTGGATGAGCCCGGACGCTCGGCGCGCGGTTTGAACTCGCCGCCTTCGGACCGAGGCTTGAACTCGCGTTCGGTATTATCTCTTTCTGATCTGGGCTTGAACTCACGATCGCCGTTATCTCTGTCTGGTCTCGGTCTGAATTCGCGATCGCCGTTACTCCTGTCGGACCTTGGCTTGAACTCGCGATCACCGTTACTTCTGTCGGATCTTGGCTTGAACTCCCGATCACTATTACTTCTCTCTGATCCTGGTTTGAACTCCCGATCATCTCTTCCTGGACGTGGCCTGAACTCGCGTTCGTCGTTATCCCTGTCGAACCGTGGTTTAAACTCGCGATTACGGTCTGCGCCGCCGAATCCTGTTCTTTCAGGCCGATCACCGAATGGCTTTCTGTCGCCGGGACGGGAATCTTTTCTATCGTCGCCTTCGCGACGGAACGGACGTTGGCTGTCGCCACGGTCGGATCCGTATTTTTTAAACTCGGGTTTATCGAAGCGCGGCTTGTCGAAGCCCGGCTTATCGAAGCCCGGCTTTCCGAATCTTGGCTTGCCGAAGCCCGGCTTATCGAAGCCAGGCTTACCGAATCTTTCGCCTGCTGGTTTTTCGTGATCGAAATTAGGACGTGATTTCTGTCCTTTGTTTTCTGGGGAAGCTGAAAATTTCAGACTGGATTTTTTTACGCTGGGCTTGCTAAACCGGCTTTCTGCCTCGGGTTTAGTGCGTTTGAAGTAGCCGCCTCCACCTTTGGAGCCTCCGGCTGACGGGCGGGAGCTGTTGCCGCCTTTTGAATTGCTTCTGTTTCTCATTAGGAATGCAGTATCACTACTGGATTTATTTCCTCTTTACAAATTTACCTTGTAACCGATTAGTGCTTTAGTTCGCACAAAATGGTATGAATTGCCACTAAAACTGGTTAGCCAACGTATCTGATGGTCAGAGTACTAGTGTTTAAAAAAATTAGCCTGCAAAGATACGGGAATTTTCCGGGTAAAAATATTTGAATGTGTTTATGTCAAAAATGATATGGAAACGTTTATAAGTACTATCGGAGAAATAGTGCCCAAATGGCGATTTTTACCTAACTAAACCTTCATTAACAAGTGTATTATGTCAGCTGACTCACAGGTACAACCTTTGTGGAAACCGGGAAGGACCCTGTTGGAACAGTCCAATCTGAAAAAGTATATGGACTGGCTTTTTGTCAAAAAAGGCCTGTATTTCCGTTCCTATCACGATCTCTGGGAGTGGTCGGTGACCGACCTGGAAGATTTCTGGGAAAGCCTTTGGAATTACTTCAATATCAAATCGCACGATCTGTACCTGGAAGTGCTGCAAAAACCGCTGAACGGACTGATCGGTACGCGCTGGTTTACACGCTCCAAGCTGAACTACGCCGAGCATATTTTCAGAAATAAAACAAAAGACCGTCCGGCGATCCTCTTTCAGTCGGAAAAATCGGAGCTGACTGAAATATCATGGGAAACCCTTGAAACGCAGGTTGCTGCTGTCTCCACCTGGCTGAAACAGCGCGGGGTGAGGCCAGGTGATCGCGTCGCGGCGGTATTACCGAATATTCCGCAGGCGGTAGTCGCGTTTCTGGCGACAAATGCAGTAGGCGCGGTATGGTCGTCGTGCTCACCTGATTTTGGAAAACCAGCCATTACCGAACGCTTTTCGCAGATCGAGCCAAAAGTATTGTTTACCGTCGACGGCTATGTTTATAATGGCAAGACTTACGATATCACGGCGTTCGCAGGTGAACTCTCGGCGTCGTTGCCGAGCGTAGGCGATACGGTGTTAATCAACAATATTAATTCCGAATCCCGCGCCGATCGCTTCACAGCCTGGGAGGATATCCTGCATTTCGAAAACTTCGGAATAGATTTCGAGCCGGTGCCGTTCGATCATCCGATCTGGATTCTCTACTCCTCCGGAACGACGGCCAAACCTAAGGCCATTACCCACAGCGTTGGCGGCTGTCTGATCGAGCATATGAAAGCATTGGTGCTGCATCAGAATGTAAAACCCGGCGACCGTTATTTCTGGTACTCGACCACCGGCTGGATGATGTGGAATTATGCATTGAGCTCCTTGCTTTGCGGGGGTACGCTGGTAATGTACGATGGTGCTCCGGCATACCCGTCCTCGCAGGTACTCTGGACTTTGGCCGAAAAGGCGAAAATCACGCATTTCGGTAGTGGGGCGGCATTCTTCATTGCCTCTATGAAAAGTGGCGTCAGCATTACCTCCGAGCGGCTGAGCCACCTCGAAACAATTGGTTCTACGGGTTCGCCATTGCCTCCGGAAGCGTTTGAGTGGATTTACAAACAAGTCAAAAAGGACGTCTGGCTGATCTCGCTGAGCGGGGGTACGGACGTGTGCAGCGCGTTCGTGGGCGGATGTCCGCTCCTGCCTGTATACGCGGGAGAGATCCAGTGCAGGATGCTGGGCGCCAGGATCGAAGCATTCGATGAAAATGGAAAGCCGGTATTGAATGAATTGGGTGAAATGGTGATCACACAACCTATGCCCTCGATGCCTATTTATTTCTGGAACGATGAGCACGACGAGAAATACTTTTCCAGCTATTTCGAAATGTACCCACACGTGTGGCGGCATGGCGACTGGATCAAAATTACTGACCGGAAATCGGTGATTATCTACGGCCGTTCCGATGCTACATTGAACCGCGGCGGCGTCCGCATCGGTACAGCGGAAATTTACCGGGCCGTAGAGAGCATTCCGGATGTAAAGGATAGTCTGGCCGTTTACCTCGAAAAATCGAACGGTGAGGGTACTATCTCGCTTTTTGTCGTCCTGGCACAAGACAAGGAATTGACCGACGAATTGAAAAAGCAAATCAGGGAGACATTGCGGACTCAATATAGCCCGCGCCACGTCCCGGATACCATTGAACAGGTAGGCGACATTCCATACACGATCAATGGCAAAAAGATGGAAGCGCCTATGAAGCGGATACTGATGGGGCAGGACCCGGCGAAGTGCATTAATATCGATACGATGCGAAATCCGGAATCACTCAAGGCATTTATCTAGCAATACATGCTGCCCGTATATTAACACCCTGCATTCATTTGCATTAGGCAACCAAAATTGTTTAATTCACGTTGGGGAAATATCCAATTCCCACGATGCCAGCCCATACTCCTAATTTTTACAGGTATGAATTCACACAGTCCCCAACCCCCGATCCAGAACTCCAAATCCGTAGTTCGTTTGCCTATCATCATCGCGATCACGCTGGCGGCTGGTGTGCTGCTGGGAAGTACGTTTTTCAGCGGAGGTAAGAAATTGTCCGACGTCGCAAAAGGCTACGGCAAGTTCAGGGAAGTACTGATGCTGGTGGAAAACAATTATGTGGATTCGGTGAATACCGATGAGCTGGTCGATTTCTCAATCTCTAAAATGCTCGAAAAGCTCGACCCGCACACGGCCTATTTCAATGCGGAGGAAGCTACTGCGGCAAGGTCACAACTGGAATCCGGTTTCGATGGCATTGGTGTCGAGTTCAACATTTATAATGATACGGTTTACGTGGTAACGCCGTTGAGCGGCGGGCCTTCGGAGGCGGCCGGCATTCAGAGCGGTGACCGCATTATTTCTGTTAATAAAGAAAACCTGTCGGGTCCCGGTGTTACCAATGCACAGGTTTACAAACTGTTGCGCGGTAAACGTGGCACCAAGGTCGAGTTGGCGATAGAAAGAGTGGGGTTGAAGGACAAAATGAATTTCGCCGTAGTACGCGACCGCATTCCTACCTATTCGGTGGATGCGTCTTACATGGTGGATGAGGAAATAGGCTATATCAAAGTAAGCCGTTTCTCGGAAACGACATTCGACGAATTTAAATCTGCATTGAAAACATTGAAGGCCAATGGTTTAAAAAACCTCATTCTTGACCTTCGTGGCAACCCCGGCGGCTATATGGAACGCGCCACGAGTATGGCCGACGAATTTATCGCAGGGGATAAGCTGCTGGTTTACACGGAAGGGAAAGACAGTCGCTTCGATCGTAAAACCCGTTCACATGTGGATGGTCTTTTCGAACAAGGCCCGCTGATCGTGCTCGTCGACGAAGGCAGTGCATCGGCCTCCGAAATCCTTGCCGGAGCGTTACAAGACCACGACCGTGCCTTGGTGGTGGGAAGAAGGTCCTATGGAAAAGGGCTGGTACAAATGCCGATCAAACTTTCTGACGGTTCCGAGCTGCGCCTGACCATTTCTCGCTACTATACGCCAAGTGGCCGCAGCATCCAGAAACCCTATGAAATGGGCAAGAGCGAAGATTACAGCCAGGACCTGACGCACCGTTTTGAAAGCGGCGAGCTTTTCAATGTCGACAGCATCAAGTTCGATAAAAGTAAGGTCTATAAAACAGACGGTGGCCGCGTCGTATATGGCGGTGGCGGTATTACTCCGGATATTTTCGTGGCCAAGGATACTTTGATGAACAGCAAATACCTGTTCGAGTTGTATTCTAAAAACATTATCCGTGAATATGCACTGCGCTATGCCAATGAAAACCAGAAAAAACTGGAAAAACAGCCGTTTAAGGAATATCTGAAATCATTCCAGGTATCGGATGCCATGCTGGCCGAATTGGTGAAAGACGCTTCGAGGGCGGGTATCAAGCCGAATGAAAAGGAACTGAACCTTTCCAAACCACTCATCACCTCGCAGACCAAGGCGATCATCGGTCGCTATGTATGGGGAAGAAGGCAAAAAAGCGGCTTGAACAACGAGGTATTTCAGGTTCTGAACCCGAGCGATAATGTTTATCAGCAAGCAGTACAGCTTTTCACCCAGGCGGCACAGCTGGAAAAAGGCGAGTTCAGCAGTATGAATATTCCTAAAAACAAAAAGTAAATTCACTCCCACACCATTCACTCAATGTCCCGTATTGCATTTATTACCGGAGCTACGTCCGGTATCGGTAAGGCCACGGCAGAAGCGTTTGCCGGGGCCGGTATAGATCTTGTATTATGCGGCCGCAGGCAGGAGCGTCTCGATGAGGTAGCCGCGGAATTATCTTCAAAAGTAAAAGTAACCACACTCGTTTTCGACGTCCGCGATAAAGGTGCGGTCCTCGCAGCCGTTGGCTCATTGCCCGATGGTTGGAAAAACGTCGACATTCTGGTTAATAATGCAGGCAATGCCCATGGTCTCGGTACGCTCGACGAAGGGGATACCGACGATTGGGACGCGATGATCGACGGGAATGTGAAAGGGCTTCTTTATGTTTCGAAAGCCATTATCCCGTTGCTTCTCGAACGCGGCAAAGGCCATATCGTCAATATCAGCTCGATCGCCGGTAAACAGACCTACGCCAATGGCGCCGTTTACTGCGCTTCCAAAGCCGCAGTAGAGGTCATCAGCGAGGGAATGCGCCTCGAACTGACGCAGCACGGTATCAAGACCACCAATATCGCGCCGGGCGCCGTGGAGACGGAATTTTCGCTCGTCCGATTTAAAGGTGATGAAGAAAGAGCGGAAAAAGTGTACCAGGGCTTCGATCCTTTACAGGCAAGTGACATTGCCGACGCGATCCTCTACGCCGTCAATGCACCTGACCGCGTTACGATTGCGGATATAACCATCCTGGCAGGAGCCCAGTCGGCCGCCATCACGATCCATCGCAAATAGAATTTAATTTGGTTTTTGACCGTAATGCGGGTGAGAATCGATACCTTTGCCATTCTTTTTTACTCCCCGACTTCCTGTTTATGGAAGTCGGGCGCGTTTTGAATGCCTATGAAAAATTTCGATCAAAATTCCTCTTCCCAGCCCGGGCCCGCCGTATCCACGGCATCAGTTTCCGCCTCCCAAACTGTATTTCCAATTCTTCTTGCGCTGAGTTTCTCCCACTTGCTGAACGACACAATGCAGTCCCTCATCCCCTCGATTTACCCGATGGTGAAGGATTCTTTCCATTTGAGTTTTTCACAAATCGGCCTCATTACATTTACTTTTCAGGTCAGTGCGTCGGTATTCCAGCCGCTTGTCGGCTCATATACGGACAAAAGGCCGCAACCTTATGCACTGGCGGTGGGGATGTGTTTTACATTGCTTGGCCTCGTGTCGCTTTCGATGGCGAACAGCTTTCATATCGTATTACTTTCGGTAGGCCTTATCGGCATCGGTTCGGCGGTATTTCACCCGGAAGCTTCACGCGTGGCGCGCATGGCTTCAGGCGGCAAGCACGGGATGGCGCAATCGCTCTTTCAGGTGGGCGGTAATGCGGGCAGTTCGCTCGGGCCATTGCTGGCGGCGCTGATACTGTTGCCTTATGGTCGCTCCCAGGTGATTTGGTTTTCGCTGGTAGCGTTGCTGGCTATTGTTATCCTTTCGTGGGTAGGTGGCTGGTACAAACAAAAACTGGCCACGGTTGAGCAAAAAGCGGCGAGTGCTGTGGGACGGGAGTCTCCTTTGTCAAAATCCAAAGTGGTGGTTTCGATAGGCATTCTGCTTCTTCTGATTTTCTCGAAGTACATTTATATGGCCAGCATTTCGAGCTATTTCACCTTTTACCTGATCGATAAATTCGGTGTTTCCATTCAGAGTTCGCAGATTTACCTGTTTGCATTTCTGTTTGCAGTAGCGGCGGGGACATTCATTGGCGGACCTGTTGGGGACCGCATCGGCCGTAAATATGTGATCTGGATATCTATCCTTGGCGCGGCGCCATTTGCATTGCTGCTGCCGTACGTCGACCTGTTCTGGACGGGCGTCCTAAGCTGCATTATCGGTCTGATCTTATCTTCCGCATTCTCGGCGATCCTCGTGTACGCCCAGGAATTGATCCCCGGCAAAGTAGGAATGATTGCCGGCTTGTTTTTCGGTTTCGCGTTCGGTATCGCCGGAATCGGCTCAGCTATTCTTGGCACAATTGCCGACAAGACTAGTATCGAGTACGTTTTCTGGATTTGCTCGTTCCTGCCGTTGATCGGGTTGCTCACCGGGTTTCTGCCGAATTTGGAGAGGCGGGATTAATCGGCAAAAAGCTTTAAGAATTCCGGCAGATCGTAAACGGGCAGGAGGGTTAATGCTTGTCCCTGAAATTTCCTGTCTCTGCTGACGAACAAGTCAATTTTGTGATGAAGCGCTGTGTAGTATTGCAGCGCGTCTTCGATGTCATCTATTTGAGAGGTGAGGGCAAGATTGACAACCTCCTGGTTTGCTTCGATAATCCGGACATCCGAAAGAAACAATAGCAGTAGATCTTTGGATTTGGCACTTCCGTAGGCCTTAGTGAGCCAGTAGCTTACAATATGTAAAATGGAAGGAGAAATGAAGGCTTTGATTTTCTTTTGCAACACGAGCACCATTACTTTCCTGGCATCATCATAATCTTTTCTCTTCAAAAGAAAGTCAAGAACGATATTGGCATCGAGGAAAACATTAGTGGCCATATTTTTCCGAGCGGGCTTCGTGATAGGCTTTTATCAGGTCTTGATCACCATTTATGTCGCCTGGCACCAGGTCATCGACCACTTCGAGAATACTGCGTTTTTGTTTTGACGATTCAGCGATAGATTTTAAATGTTCCTCAATAATTTGAGAAACACTAATCTGCCTTGCTGCCGCATAACCCTTGATGTATGCCAGCACAGTATCTTCAATGGTGATGTTCAGCCGAGTTTTCATATTACGAATATGCGCATAAGTTCTGACATATGCGCACGTTTTTTAAACTTTTACCCTTAAAATCAGCTGGGGATCAGGACATAAATTTAAATAGTAATCCTGATCTGAGGTGTTGCAAACGCCAGGGAAATCGCCGTTATACCCTCCCATATCGCGAATAAGCTGAAAATGTACATGCGGTGGCCAGTCGCCGTTTTCGGGATAGGGGCCGATGGAAGCGAAGCGTTCGCCTGTTTTGATAGTTTTGCCTTCATGCAAACCTTCCAAGGAACTTAGAGACAAATGCCCGTAGAGCGAAAAGAAGGCTATTCCGCCTAATTCGTGTGCAAGAATAATTGTAGGGCCGTAATCGCCATAATGATCATTGAATGCGGAACTGTGCACAATCGCATCGAGCGGTGCGTAAATCGGAGTCCCTGCTTCCGCCCATATATCTACGCCGAGGTGAATGCTGCGGGGCTTTGCGCTGTCGGTTGTGAAATGTTTCCGGTGCCTGTAAATGACCCGGTCCTCGCCGTAGCCTCCAATTCCATTGTAAGTGTTTTCTGAAAGCAACTCTCTGAAAACGTAATCAGAGAAATCACGGGTTTCGGACAAGTCGCGCGTCAGCAAATCAGTGTTTTCAGCTGTAAAATCCAGCTTCCGGTAAGGTTTGCCATTCTGCACAATGTCACTGAATGCAGGATGTCGGCGAAGCAGTTCGGTGAGTTCTGACATTTAAATTGGGTTTAAAACAAAACTGGCAAGCGATGATAGCTTGCCAGTTTCGTAAAAATATTATTTCGGATCAAGCGCCTGTTTGATTCTTTGCGACACATCCTGTAAATGGTAGCGAGTGTTTTTATCGGCGCTTTTGGCAATAGCAACATTCAACGTAGTTTTCAGACTCTCCAAATGTGCGCGCGCGATAGACGGCAAGTCGGTTTTTTCGAGTTCGACCGACCGGGTAGAGAAGCCGTAGGTAATACCCACGGGAATAGACTGGACGTTTGCCTTACCCGGTTTCAGTAACGAGATCAGTTTTTCCGCGTATACCTTTTGAAGGTTCCTGCGGTAAAGGTCAGTCGGTTTCCCGGTTTTGGCTTCCGACCATATTCCGGCTTCTAGATCGGTAAACAGATCATCAAGCGTGTAGTTTTTGGCGGAAATACCGGTTTCCATCAGTCGCACTGCTCGGTCTCCAGCGAAAAGGGAGGTCAATGCGTATTCCTGTAATGCCTTAATGGCTTCCATACCGGTTTCCGGTTTTACTTTGTTCAGGATATTCTGGTCCAAAAGCCAGGTCGGTGTTTTGAAAAGTTGGGCATTCAAAAAGTCGATAGCTTCTTTCTGGGTCGCCTTTGGAACGGTGGTGAAGGTCGGGCCTTCCATGTCGTAGGTAGTGGGTGTATCGTAAATGCCGCCCACATTTTTGATTACGTGGCCCAGGTAGCGGCGGTATTGCGTTACCACATTGCCATAAATTTCATCCAGTTCCTTGTAACTCTCGCCATCTTCTTTGCTCCATTCGATGAGGTTCGGCAAAATGCGTTTGAGGTTTTTGATACCATATTCCGAGGCTTTCATGGCATTGTCGCTCAAATCTTCGGTCTGGTAACGCGGGTCATAGGGACTGATTTCCGTTCCAAAATGCAGGCGGCTGTCCTTATAAGCTTCTTTGGTCAAAGTATTCAGCGCCAACTTTTCTGCCTGAGCGTCTTTGGCATCAGGGAAATTGCTGTAACCCCATTGAATGGCCCATTTGTCGTAATCGCCGATGCGTGGGAAAAGGTTGGTAATGCCATCCTCGGGCTGGGCTACGTAATTGAAACGCGCATAATCCATAATGGAGGAAGTGTGCCCATGTTCCTCCACCCAGGCCTTGTCACGCAGTTTTTCAACCGGCGTGGCCGAACTCGCGCCCATGTTATGGCGCAGACCAAGCGTATGGCCTATTTCGTGCGATGATACGAAACGAACGAGCTGGCCCATTAATTCATCATCAAATTTCTTCGTGCGCGCTTTTGGGTCAACCGCGGCAGCTTGGATAATGTACCAATTTCGGAGCAGGCGCATGACGTTGTGGTACCAGCCAATGTGGCTTTCCAGGATTTCTCCGCTGCGCGGGTCGTGCACGTTGGGGCCGTATGCATTCTGGATGTCCGCAGCGAAATAACGGATCACCGAGTAGCGTGCATCTTCGAGGCTCATGGTCGTGTCGCCTTCCGGCCAATATTCGCCCCGGATCGCATTTTTCCATCCCGCTTTTTCGAACGCAACCTGCCAGTCGTCGACACCTGCTTTCAGGTATTTGCGCCATTTCTCCGGCGTCGCGGGGTCGATATAGTAAACGATTGGTTTTTTCGGTTCGATCAGCTCGCCGTTTTTCTGCTTGCGCGCATCTTCGGCATTTTTCGGTTCGAGGCGCCACCTTACGGCAAAAACCTCGGTGTCGGAACGCTGGGATTCTTCGCCGAATGTGGCATACTGGTTGGCAAAATAGCCCACCCGGCTATCGAAAATGCGTTTTTTCATAGGCGTTTTCGGAAGCAGGATAAGTGACGAGTTCATTTCGAAAGTCACGACCCCTGCGTCCAGACCAGATGGCAGATATTGTCCGATCGAGGGCACCGGCGTAGGCGTCAGCATCTGAGGTGTGACATTGAACGTCTTGATCGTCCGGATTTCGGTGTTTATCGGATAAGTACAGATTTTGGAAATAAAAGAGGCTTCCTTCTTGAATGCGGCCAGTTTCAGTAGTTGCTTGCTGACAGAACTTAGCGAAAACACCTGGTTATCGGAGTTGAAAAACTCGGTAACGTCGATTACCGAAGATTTCGCAGGCTCTTTCTTCACGGCTTTGATATCGAAAACACCGATGATGGGATCGGAATTGGAGTTTTTGACGGCCTGAAAAATAGGTTTGGTGCTGTCGGGGCTTGTCACTACCATCGTTACCGACCGTAGTAAAAGGTTGTTGTCCATTCCCCTTTCCCAGCGGATCATCTGGCGGTTCACTTCCTCACCGCCGAAAATCCCGCCACCGGCAGCAGTTTTGGAATAGCGGGTAACAGCCATGATATCGCGGTTCAGGAGTGAGTCGGCGATTTCGAAATACCATTTGTCCTCTACCTTGTGAACGGAGATCATGCCTTTTTGGCTAATCGCATTGGTGCTGTCGATCAGCTCTTTGAATGCTTTCGGACCTTTCATTTTGTCGTCTTTCAGCTTGTCTTTAACTGCCGATGCCACTGCGTCGACGGCCTTGTCGATCTTGACATCCTCCTGTTTGTCTTTCTTTTTCTTTCGTTGTGCGTGCGCGTCGTGCATATACACGAATGCCAGCGCCGCGAGGAGAAGGTAACGCATTAATCTCATAGAGTTGGTTTTTGAAAAAGTATAAAGGTGTAATTAAATGAGAGGTTGGGTGGTCAGCGGGCCATCAGTTCGGCCAGGACGCCTTCTTTAAGGGCATACTTCGAGACCTGGATCTGCCGGATACCGTGCGTTTTGAGCACATAGTCGACCAGACAGACGGCCACGACGATCATATCGACGCGCAACTCGATCATACCGGGGATGGCCATGCGTTCGTCGTGGTTGCCGGACAGGATGAGGGTGTAGGCGCGGTAAAATTCTTCCAGCGGGATATTGAAATCGGTTTCCGATGCAGGCGGCCAATTATTCGTGCGGTGGTGATAGTCGATATCGACGAGCGTATCGAAAGTGCCCGAGGAGCCTACCAGCTTTTCCGGGGCATATTGGTGGACCGCATTTGCGAGCGGAATAAGGTTTTCATCAAAATGATTATACAAGCCCCGGCGGTCGGCTTGTGAAAGCGGGTCGTTCCGCATGAATTTTTCCATGAGCCGCTGTCCGCCGATCTCGAAGCTCTGTTTCCAGAAAATCTGCGAGCGGTTTCCGATGATGAATTCGACACTGCCGCCGCCGATATCCATGATCAGCGAAGGGCCATCACCAATGTCGGCACCATGGCGGACGCCCTGATAAATGTACTCCGCCTCGCGGTTGCCGTCGATAACCGTGACCGCGATATTTGTTTTTTCAAAGATTTCCGAACAGAAAGCCTGCCGGTTCTCGGCATTACGCACGGCGCTGGTGCCGAAAGCAAAGGTTTTTTCCGGCATTACTTCAAAAGAGTCGAGCTTTTCGCGGAAATAGGAGAGGACGGCCAGCGCCCGATCCTGTGCTTCGGGGGTAATAATACGCTTGTTAATGCCTCCCAGGCCGATCCTGGCAGGCCTGCTTTCGTGGAAAACGGTCTTGAAATGAGCGCCGTTAGGCTCCGCTATCAGCAGGTGAAAAGTGTTGGTGCCTAAATCAATTATTCCCAGTCTCGAACTCATATCGGGCTGTTTAATCTGTTAATGACTTTCATTTCAATGCAATGGATACAAAAATAAACGAATTTTAACGACTTATTTCTTGATTTTCTGTCGGATATAGTTTTTCTTTGCAGTCCGATTTCAGAAACCAATTCAAAGAACATTAGAAATTATAAGCATGCTTATTATTAACATCAAAGACAACGAATCGATTGACCGCGCTCTTAAGCGTTACAAGAAGAAATTTGAGAGAACTGGTACAATGCGCCAGCTTCGTGCGCGTACAGCTTTCGAAAAGCCATCTGTAAAGCGTCGTTTCGAAGTTTTGCGTGCCGTTTACAAAGAGAAAACTTACGGTCATTTAGAAGACTAGTTCCTGGTGGAATGGTTCTCTGAAAGACTTCTATAGGATTATTGTATCCATATCATACGTGAAGGAGCTGTCTTGAATAAGATGGCTCCTTTTCGTATGTTCGGACTATGATAACGCCATTTCTGGAATTCCTCCAATTCGAAAAGCGCTCCAGTGCGCATACGATCAAATCGTATCAGACTGATCTCGAACAGTTTCAGAAATACCTCCTTTTCCAATATGACTGCGCCGAGCCCGAAACGGCCAAAGCGCCGATGCTACGATCGTGGGTTGTGAGTTTAATGGAGGAAGGGCTCAATCCGTCATCCATTAACCGGAAAATTGCCGCGCTCCGCACATTCTATGGTTATTTAAGGAAGAAAAAACACATCGACAGCGATCCGACAAAAATTCTCACCGCCCTGAAAACGCGCAAGAAACTGCCCGCATTTGTGGAGGAGAAATCGATGGAAATGCTTTTTGAAGAAGGAATGTTTTCCGATGACTTCGAAGGGCTGCGCGACAGGGTGATCATGGAGCTGCTCTACGGCAGTGGCATCCGGCTTTCGGAACTCGTGGGGCTGGAATTGAAGGACCTTAACTTGCCAGCCCGCACCATCCGTGTTTTCGGAAAAAGGTCAAAGGAGCGGATCGTGCCTGTTTCTACATCTTTGGCACAATTACTTCAAAAATATACGGAGCAGCGTGCGCCGGAGGAAAATACCGACATCCTGCTGTTAACCGATTCAAATAAGGCTGTTTACCCGGTTTTTGTGCAGCGGAAGGTGAAACAGTACCTTTCCGCCGTTACGACGCTGTCGCAAAAGAGCCCGCACGTGCTCAGGCACACGTATGCTACACATTTGCTCAACCGCGGTGCAGATCTGAATGCGATCAAGGAATTGCTAGGCCATGCTAACCTGGCTGCTACACAGATCTACACCCACAACTCCATCGAAAAGCTTAAAAAAACGCATCAACAAGCGCACCCCAAAGCCTGAAACCCATTTTTTAAGGTTATATTTGCCTACAGTGCAAATTTCAAAATATAATTTCGTCACTCCATTATGAATAATAGTTTCCAGGACGCAGTTGTAACGAAGTATAATATTTTTAATAGCCTGTTTCTGAGTTTACCCTACCGCGGTATATTCCAAACGGGCTCTCTGCTTCCGATACTGACGCAGCAAAGCGAGGTAGGCTTTCAGGAAGGCAAATCTCCCAAAGAAATCATCGAGCATTTTTTTTCAGAGCTCCTGGAAACGGCTACTCCCAAGGAACGTGCGGACTTGCTTTTTGCATTTATCCAATATATCGAACGCCAGGTAGTGCTTTTCGACTCGGTGGAAGACGCCGCTTTTGACGAAACCCACGACCTGACCGGCAAAGGCTCGGTGACCTACCTGACCGAGCGCCTCGAAAATGACGAACTGAAAAAGAAATTGCTCGCAAAGCTGGAAGATTTCAGTGTGCGCATCGTACTGACTGCCCACCCGACCCAGTTTTATTCTGGTAAAGTGTTGGGTATCATCAACGACCTGGAAGATGCGATCAAGGCAAATGACTTTACAGAGGTAAACCAACTGCTGTTGCAGCTCGGAAAAACGGCTTTCATTAACCATGAAAAACCCACGCCGTTCGATGAGGCTGTGAGCTTATGCTGGTTCCTCGAAAACGTATATTACGACGCCATCCCGTCTATTCTCGAAAAACTTATTAATGGCCTGGGAATGAGTGTCCACGACTGGCCTTACCCGAATGTGTTCCGTCTGGGCTTCTGGCCGGGCGGCGACCGCGACGGTAACCCGTTTGTGAACCCCGAAATCACGCTGAAAGTGGCCGATCGCCTGCGCGAGACGCTGTTGCGTGGTTACTACCGGGACATTCGTCAGCTAAAACGCCGCCTTACCTTTAAAGGCGTCGACGATGCGATTTCGCTGGCGGAGAAAAAGATGAACAGTACCATTTTCGGACCTTTTGAAGAAGGATACGAAAATGCGCAGGAACTGATTAATGAATTGCTCGCAGCGCGTGAAGTGCTGGTGAACAAGCATCAGGGATTGTTCGTGGAGCTGCTCGATAATTTTATATTGAAGCTGAATCTCTTTGGATTCTTCTTCGCGAGTCTCGACGTCCGGCAGGATAGCCGCAAGCACGGCAAAGCCTGGGAGGATATTCTGAAAAGACTTGAAAAGAAGATTCCGCTGCTGAAATACAGCGATTATGAGAGCTGGGATGAGGCGAAAAAGATCGATATGCTGCTTTCTCTCAACATACCGCTTCGTGACGAGGATTACGAAGACGAGCTCACCAAAGATATTCTGGGTTCGATCCGGGCGATCCGCACGATTCAGCAGAAGAACGGCGAAAAAGGTGCGCACCGGTATGTAATCAGCAATAACACGTCCGCATTGAATGTAATGCAGGTGGTGGCGCTGGCCAAAAACCTGATTGCCGATGAAGATGGCAAATTGGCGCTCGATGTCGTACCACTTTTTGAAACGGTAGATGACCTTGCCAATGCGCCGGAGATTATGCGTTCGCTGTATGAAAATGCCTATTACCGTAATCACCTGAGCAACCGTGAGAATCACCAGACGATTATGGTGGGCTTCTCGGACGGCACTAAGGACGGGGGGTACCTGCGTGCCAACTGGTCTATCTACCGGGCTAAGGAAGAGTTAACGAAGGTATCACGCGAGTTTGGCATCAAAGTCACATTCTTTGATGGCCGTGGAGGGCCTCCTGCACGCGGTGGTGGCAATAACCATAACTTTTATTCATCGCTCGGCAAGGATATCGAGGATAAGGAAATCCAGCTGACAGTACAGGGCCAGACGATCAGTTCCAATTATGGTACCGTTACAACCGCCATGTATAACCTGGAAAGGTTGTTTACCGCCGGTTTGGAAAACCATCTTTTCAAAGGCCACCGCGAGGACGAACTGACCGATGCGGACAAAGATCTGATCGAGGAAATGGCTGAAATTGCCTACAATTCCTATCTGGACCTGAAAAACCACCCGATGTTTGTCAAGTACCTCGATAAAAAGACACCGCTGCGTTTTTACGGACAAACCAATATCGGAAGCCGTCCGACGAAACGCGGCAATGACGACGGAGGCTTGAAATTCGAAGATCTGCGTGCTATCCCATTCGTGGGCTCGTGGGCACAGATGAAGCAGAATGTGCCCGGTTTTTATGGTTTTGGTACCGCCATTCGCGAACTGGCAAAACAGAACAAAATCGAGGAGATCAAAAAGCTTTATCAGAAATCACTTTTCTTCCGGACGCTGATTGAAAACTCGATGCAGTCGCTTTCCAAAGCATTTTTCCCTGCTACCAAATATCTTCGTGACGAGGAGGATTACCGGGAGTTCTGGGACAAAATGTACGACGAATTCTTGCTCACACGCGAGCTTTTGCTCGATGTATCGGGCCAGAAAGAACTGCTTGACAGCAATAACGTCACCAAAGTTTCCATTAAAACCCGCGAACGGATCGTATTGCCATTGATCACTATCCAGCAATACGCATTACAAATGCTCGCCGGTGATCCGAAGGACCTGCCAGTAGACGTAGAGACCTACAACCAATTGATTATCAGGGCGATGTTCGGGATTATCAATGCGGCGCGGAATTCTGCGTAGGGTTTTTAGAAGGTTTTATATTTCATGAGCCGGGGTCTGTGCCCGGCTCATGTCGTATAAAGCGTTATAATTTTCGTCGCTCCGGAATGACAATCTTTGTGTAAAAGCGCCCATTTGTGAATCTTAAGGTATCATAATCAATTGATCATCCGCCTCTGCCTTTATATTCAATAATCCTGGTGTGAAACCGGCCGTTTTGGAGGCGTAAAGTATCGGGCAATAGGTTGGACGATCGGGGTTTTTGGGCAATTAATGTAAGCTGAAAAATTCCTTTTATTTCCTTAGTCTTTTCGTTATAGTTGTCGATTTGGATGTAATTATCCTCGGAATCGACGGTATAGTAAGAGTCTCCAGCAACGTCGCCGTCGCTGAGCAGTTCAAACAAAGCGGCCTGCGGTTCGTCGAGATAGCTGACAATTCCGTGAGTAACCTGGTAGGCGTTTTTATGTTTTACTCCAATCTGCCCCATTGACATCGGCTGTTAAATAGCCCCAGTTGGGTAGGCGAGGGAGCGGCCCTGCGGTATCGATAATTGCATCAATAATTTTACAACCGATTGATAGCATGGGAATCCCAATTGTCAGACAAATGGGTAGTAGGTGTTTCATTTTGATAGTGATTATTTTACGATGATGACCCGACAATTCTGGGCTCCTCGGGCAGTAGTTAGGCGAATAATGTACGTGCCATTTGAGAGGTGCTTACTGTCGATTTTAATCGAATTCTGGCCTTTGCGGGGAGTCGCATAGTTCTTTCCGCCGGGGCTACTTACCCATGTGGGGCCATCCACAAAAGCATTCAATGGATTAGCTGGGTCTGGCCTGAATGCCCCCTACGATTGGGTGTGATTCAGTGACTCTTTGGGCATTATTTTCGTCGTTCGTGCCTGTGGCTTTCCCTCGTACCTGGATACTGGGATTTGAAAAGTTCAATAACCGATTCGCTGCCTGATTTTAGGCTTTTTCCACTTCGAGACCCCGGTCATCGTCGGTTTTGCCAATCCATTCATATTCGCTGGCTGATTCGTATTCCACATGGCTGGCGGTGGCGGTGATCGTTGGGCCGTCAGGAATGTGGAGCAGTAGAATGCCGTCTTTTTGTGAAGTGGCCAATGGATTGAGTGTGATGAAATGATAACCTGTGATGTTCGGATTCTTGCGAAGGCGTTCGCGATACGCAGCCATTTCCGGAGAATCCGGTACTTGGTCAGCAGTTACGGGTTGAATGAATGGTGCGTCCTGCGCCTGGAGGTGGATGTCGATGCCGGGGACTATTACCAGCAATACTGTTTGGATGAAAGCGTAAAGTAATTTTCGCATAGCAGAATTAGTTTAGATACTGCATGTAGATGTAATATTTCGGCTGAAATTTTGTATTATTTCTGTTGCTCGAAAAGCGTTTTGGCTGCGAACCATCCTTCGGGCAGCCATTCCTGATAAGCGGCTAGCATCAATTATCGACACCAGTTTTTCCTAAACTTTTTTCCTACAATTATTAGTAGACGAATTGTTGCATAGGCTTATATTTGATAATACTCAATTCTTGCGAACCTCTACCCCACTTCCACATCATGACACATCAGTCGGATCATCGTGCCTATTTTTTTAAGATAGATACGACTATCAAGAAGATTCGTAATGCCCTGCAAAAGCAGCTGACTGAGGCTGGTTTTGACCTTACGGTCGATCAATGGGTGCTTATCGACCATATTTTCAGAAAGCAGGGCATCAGCCAGAACGAACTGGCGGAAATGACTTTCAAAGATCCTCCCACCGTGACGAGGATTGTCGATTTGCTGGAAAAGAAAGGCATGGTAGAGCGTGGGCCTGCTGCCGGTGACCGGAGGAAATTCAACCTGTTTTTGACAAAAAACGGAGAGGCGATTTACAACCAGGCGTTTCCGATCGTGGCCGACATCCGGAGAAAGGGCTGGGGAAGTCTCAGCGATTCCGATTACCAGCATTTTGTGCGGATTATGGATTCCATTTACCAAAATTTTACCTGATTTGACAAAATTTTTACCAGGCCATTAAGTGGAAGAATGACAGCTTTTTACGTCGCTCTTCCACTTTTTTTGTGCAGAAGGATGACCTGAGCGGAGCATTTGGATGAGCTTCCGATTAAACCTTTCGCCCCCCTTTTGTATCTAAACCATAGAACGGTTTTGCAACCAACAGGTTTGAAAGGGCTGTTCTCGTTAATATCATTTCATTTTATCCCTGTTAAAGGCCATGAAAAAGTATTTTTTGCTCGGCGCTCTCATCACTTCATCACTTATTACCCCTTCATTTGCACAAGTCAAAACAGAACAGTTGTATCAGGTACCGAACATAGAAGTGGCGGGTTTTGCGGAAATGGAGGTTATACCCGATGAAATTTATTTCAATATCTCGCTCCGCGAGTTTTTCCAGGACGAAAAAAACCAGAAGGACAAGGTCAATATCTCTACCCTGGAAAAGGAGCTGATTAAAGCTGTGGCAGACGCCGGTTTGCCCAAAGAAGCATTATCTATCAGCGGGGTAGGAGGTTACCAGAATTATGTGGACAAGAAGAAGAAACCCGCCACGTTTCTCGAAGCAAAACAATATGAGTTGAAAGTTTCGAGCGCGGAAAAACTCGACGGCATTTTGTCGAAGGTCGAAAGCCGGGGCGTGCAATACGCGAATGTGGCGCGGGTAGACCATTCGAAGCGCGAAGAATTTAAAAAGCAGGTTAAGATCGACGCATTAAAAGCCGCCAAGGTGAAAGCTGAATACCTGGTCGCTGCTTTGGACCAAAAGCTGGGCAAGGTGATTGAAATTAAAGAACTGGATGAAAACCTCTATTTCCCGCAGCCGGTATTTGCAAAAGCGAATGTACGCGCATTTGCAGCAGCGGAAGCCGCCGACACGGTTCAGGACAGCGATGTGCAGTATCAGAAGATCAAGATCAGTTACCGTATGCAGGCTGCATTTGAAATAAAATAGGCCGTTTTACGTACCAACTTCTCTTTCAGGTGCCCGGTAAATGATTTGCCGGGCACAATTTTTTCCGTGTAATGCATTCGGATTTGTCAGTCCGTTCTTTTGTTGCGAGTATTAGTTTCTTTAAATTGAATGTTCAATCTCAAACTAAGTAACTGGAAATCATGAGCATTAACGCAAAACACCTGGCCACATTTATTTTGGGAGCCGCCGCGGGAGTGGCTGCACACAAATACCTTCAGACCGAGGAGGGAGAGAAGCTTCTGGAAGACCTCAAAACAAAGGCTAACAACCTGAAAGCCGAAGCGGAAGGGGCCATCGATAAAGCTCCTGAGTATTTCGAAGAACTTAAAACCAAGGGTGCTGAGACCCTGAAAGGCAATTTCCCGGACGCGGAGGCCTTTTTCAAGGACCTGTTCGAAAAGTTCAAGGGTACCAAAGGCACGGCTTCCACGGAAACGGATATTACGCCCACACCGGACCCTATTTCCTGATAACAGCAAACGATCGATGCCGGAGAATACTTCTATTTTTAATGAAGGTTCTTCGGCATTTTTATGGGCTTACCAAACCGTTGATCTGAGCATACTGGATGAGCATGATCGTTTTAGCGTCGTTAATTTCCCCTTTGGCGACCATTTGAACGGCTTCGTTAAAAGGAATTTCCATCACCTCGATATTTTCCTGCTCCGTCGCACAGCCACCACCGTCACTTACCTTCATATCGTCGGAATATTCAGCCACGAAAAAATACAGGATTTCGGTAACGGATCCCGGCGACATGTAGGCTTCGAAAATTTTCTTCACCGAACTCACCTTGTAGCCCGTTTCTTCTTCGGTTTCGCGCTTAATGCATTCTTCGGGATTGTCCTTGTCGAGCAGGCCCGCACAGGCTTCGATCATCATGCCGCTTTCGTTGCCGTTGGTATAAGTAGGGAGGCGGAACTGCCTCGTGAGCACGACAGTTTGCTTCTCCCTGTTATAAAGCAAAATCACCGCGCCATTCCCGCGGTCATACGCTTCGCGAGCCTGGCGCTCCCATGAACCGTCGGCGCGTTGATAATCGAATGTGTATTTACGAAGCGTGTACCAGTTGTTGGAAAGCACTTCCTCGGATGCAATGTTGACACGCGAATTAGCCATTGATTAAAAATGATTATTTATGATTAATAATGATCAAAATTAATCAAAACTTTTCGGTTGACAAAAAAGAATAAGCCAATGGTGAATATTTAACCATCCGGGTTACTTTGCGGCCGTATCTCAACCAACTTTCCATGAAACCTGCATCTTACTGGATTGAAAAGTACAATCTGTTGCCACACCCTGAGGGGGGATATTATGCAGAAACCTACCGGGCGTCAGAAACCATCGCGCAAAGTGCATTACCTACACGTTTCGGGGGCGACAGGGCATTCTCCACGGGCATTTACTTTTTGTTGGAATCGCATAACTTCTCTGCATTCCACCGCATTCAGGCCGACGAAATGTGGCATTTCTATGCAGGGGAAGCATTGGAAGTTTTTGTAATAGACGAAAAATCGGGAGCGCTGAGCATTATCAGGCTGGGCAGCGATCCGGATAATGGCGAAACATTCCAGGCCGTAGTGCCGGCTGGCGCATGGTTTGGCTCGCGCCCTGCGAGCGGGAGTAAGTATGCGCTCGTAGGTTGTACGGTGGCGCCGGGTTTTGATTTCGCCGATTTCGAAATGGCCCAACGCGAGCCATTATCACAGCGCTACCCGCAACATGCAGGACTTATCGGGGAACTTACCTATTGCTAACCGAGCCGTGCCGCGCACTACATCGGCACGACTTCTGGTACAAAAACTAGTAACCCACGCTTGTATCGTCCCCGCGCGGATCGGAGCCGCCTTCGAGGGAGCCATCGGGCAGAACGAGAATGCAATCCATCCGGCCGATCAAATTTCGCTGCTGTTCGAGAATGTAGCCTTTGTCCTGCAACTTTTTAATGGCTTCGGCTGAGAAAGCACTGGCCTCGAAAGTAGTTTTGTCGGGAAGCCATTGGTGATGAAATTTCAATGCATTCACGGCCTGCTGCATGGTCATGCCATGTTCCAGCACATTCAGAATGGTTTGGTAAACCGAGGTAATGATGGTGGAGCCGCCTGGCGTGCCCACTACCATGAGTAGTTTCCCATCTTTTTCGAGGATAGTCGGCGTCATGGAAGAGAGCATCCGCTTGCCCGGCGCAATCGCATTGGCTTTGTTGCCGATCAGGCCGTACATATTTGGTGCACCGGCTTTGATGCTGAAATCGTCCATTTCATTATTCATGAAAAATCCCCCGCCTTTCACTACGACGCGACTACCATAGCCACCATTCAATGTAGTTGTTAGGGATACAGCGTTACCTTCCTTGTCTACCACCGAAAAATGCGTGGTTTCCAGACTCTCATAGCCGGGTAATGTGCCACCCTGAACGTTTTTGCTGTCAGTCGCTTTGTCCCACGAGAAATCACTCCAGCGTTTTTGCAGGTATTCTTTGCTGATAAGGTCATTCACAGGCACTTTCACGAAATCGGGGTCGCCGAGGAACTTGGCGCGGTCGGCGTACACGCGGCGTTCAGCTTCGATCATCACCTGAATGGTAGAATCACTATGCCAGCCCCATTTGCGCAACGGGTGCTGCTCGGTGAGGCGCATGAGTTGCAGCAGCGCCACTCCTCCGCTCGAAGGCGGTGCCATGGTGATCACCTTGTAGCCTTTGTACCCTTCGGTAATCGTTTCGCGCCATTGTGCATGGTAATCGGCGAGGTCCTTTTTACTGATAATGCCTTCTCCGTTCCGGTTAATATCCTTCACGAGCTGTCTCGCTACTTTCCCGGTATAGAAGCCATCACGGCCTTTTTTCTGTATGCGCTTTAATACTTTCGAAAGGTCTTTCTGGACAAGGAGGTCGCCGGCTGCCCAGTCTTTACCCGTCGGGTTCAGGAAATAGGAGGAGCCTGGATTTACGGCCAACAGGTCGCTTTTAATGTAATTGAGACTGCGCGCCTCCCGTTCGGTGAGTATCACACCGTTTTTGGCGATGTCAATGGCGGGTTGCAACAACTGTTTCCAGCCCAGTTTGCCATATTTTGCATGTGCCTGGGCCATGCCGTCCACAGAACCCGGCACGCCCGATGCCAGGCGGCCCAGCGTACTGGCTTTGGGGATGATATTACCGTCTTTATCCAGATACATGTCGGCGTGGCCTTTGCCGGGGGCTTTTTCACGGAAGTCGATGCTGTAACTTTTACCATCCTTATGCCGTAGCACCAGAAATCCGCCACCACCGATGTTACCCGCAGACGGATGCACCACCGCCAACGCAAATTGCACGGCCACCGCAGCATCTACCGCATTGCCTCCTGCTTTCAGAATATCCACCCCCACTTGTGATGCTACCGGGTGGGCGGACGCGACCATTCCGTTCTGCGCGATGACGCCTTTGCGATCGCTGAAAAACGGCTTCTGATTGGGATCGTCGGAAAGGAATTGGTAGAACCCGGTAGATTCCCGGACGGGTTTCTGGGCGTAGGAAATGCCGGACAGCGAGCCGGCCAACAGCATTAGAGAATAGCGTAATTTCATATAGGAGTGTCAGGTTAATGTCGTAATTTATTAAATCGAGCCCTTTTTATTACCTTTTATACCAATTTATTTCGATGCATTGGGACGATGCGCTAACTTTTGAATTCAAATTGTCCGTAACGTCATGATGAAGTTTTTACGACAGGTCTGGGAGAGTTTTCGCTTCGCCTGGGGCGCGCTTAAAACCAATGTTACCCGTACTATTCTATCACTACTCGGCGTCACAGTCGGCATCTTCGCCATCGTTGCCGTTTTTACCATCGTGGATTCGCTGGAAAAGAGTATCCGCGACAGCCTGAGCTTCATCGGTGATAAAGTGATTTACGTACAAAAATGGCCCTGGGGCTTTGGTGGCGAATATCAATGGTGGAAATACTTTCAGTGGCCGGAACCTACTTACTCCGAATATAAGTACCTCTACGAAAACCTGGAAAGCGCCAGCGCCGTGGCGGTGATGGATTTCAGGGGCAGTACAACGCTTAAAAACGGTTCGAACAGTATCAGCGCACTAATCCAGGGCGTATCGTTTGAATACAACCTCATTTCCGACATTCCCGTCCAGAACGGACGCTATTTCATCCCGCTCGAAACCAACAATGCCCGGAATGTGGCGATCGTCGGCGCGGACATAGCGGAGTCGCTTTTTCCCGGCCAGGACCCGGTCGGGAAGCCGTTCAAGCTCTCGGGCCATAAGTTTACGATCATAGGCGTGCGGGAGAAAAAAGGAGAGAGCCTGGTCGACTTCGGCGGTAGTCCCGACAAAATCTGTCTTATTCCCTTCTCCTCATTTTCCAAACTGTTCCAATCCGGTCGGCGAAGTGCCGATATTGTCGTAAAAGGCTTCCCGGAAGACGAAGGAATGAAGGAAGTGGAAGCCGAAATCGTCGGGCTGATGCGTACCAAGCGGGGTATTAAACCGCGCGATGGCAACAACTTTTCTTTGAACCGGCCCGAAGCGGCTGCGGTGGCAATTTCAGGATTATTCGCGGTGTTGACGGTAGCAGGTTGGGTAATCGGCAGTTTTTCGATCCTTGTGGGTGGTTTTGGGATTGCTAATATCATGTTTGTGTCGGTAAAAGAAAGGACGAACCTGATCGGAATCCAGAAATCGCTGGGGGCCAAGAACTATTCGATCCTGTTCCAGTTTCTTTTTGAAGCAGTGATGCTGAGCCTGGTAGGTGGACTTGTGGGAATATTTCTTGTATACCTGCTTTCATTCCTGAAACTGGGCTCGCTGGAAATCCTGCTATTGCCGCGCAATGTGCTTCTCGGGCTGGGCGTGTCGAGCATTATCGGTGTGCTTTCGGGCATTGTTCCCGCCATGCTCGCGGCGCGTATGGACCCGGTGATCGCGATCCGCGCCAAATAATAACTAGGAAAAATCAAACCGTTTTGCGAAGTTCGCTTCTATCACCATCACACTGATCGACTGTTATGCGTAAATGGGTCATTTTCGCCGTATTTCTGGCTATCGTATTCGGGATTCTATATTACATCACATTTGGATATTACAGTGAAGGAAAGCGGGGAGGATATGTGACGAGGCTCAGCAACAGGGGCTATTTGTTCAAAACCTATGAAGGCGAGCTGAGGATGGGCGGTCTTTTCGAAGGTGATGGGACGATGAATTCATCCCAATGGGTCTTTTCGGTAAGCGGCAAGAACAAGGATGCTATCTCAAAACTCGAAGAGGCGATCAAAAACGGCCACCGGGTTTCATTGACCTACGAAGAGAAATTTTTCAAACTGCCCTGGAATGGTGATACCAAGTTTTTTGTCACCGACGTGGAAGTGCTCGGACCGACGAAGCCGGTGACTCCTCCGCCATCCACGGTGCCTGCACCGACAGAGATAGATACTACCAAGGCATTATAGCCAAAGCCGGAGCTACCCTCCGGCTTTTTTGGCTTTGTAGCTTTTGCCGGTGAGCCATGTAATGACTTTGTCGCGGTGATCACCCTGAATCTGGACTTCACCGTCTTTTACGGTACCTCCACTGCCGCAAAGCCCCTTCAACTGTTTGCCGAGCGCTTCCAGGTCGGTATTTGTCCCGATAAATCCTTTCACGACCGTAATCACCTTCCCACCGCCTTTGCGGTCGAGCCAGATGCGCAGGTCCTGCTGCTGCGGAGCGAGTGTTTCGATGTCGTCGTCCTGGTCGTTGTATTCAAACTCCGGGTTGGTGGAATACACAATGCCCGAGCGGTTCTTCTTTGACATAGTTTCAGATATTAAGGGAGCTCAAATCATCACATTCAGGCTTCCCGGCTTTATTTTCACCTCTATTCGCGTTGTATCCAGTTGCAGCGGTTCGCCGTCGTAGTGGATCATCGGTGGCGTATCGGTTTCCACCAAAGCCTCTGTGGCGCGCTGATAATCGATGTAGGTCGACTGCTTCAATTGCTTGGTGAACAATCCGTAAGCCAGGGCCGTGCCATACCATTGTGGAAACGGGCTGATCGTGCACACATCCAGCAACCCATCCTGCAAACTGGCTTGCGGCGCTACCCATGCATTATTCCCAAATTGTCCTGCATTGGCAAATGAAAGGGAAAATGCCTGCTTTTCGAGGCCATTGAGCCGGAATGATTGCGGCTTGTAGGACCAGTACGCCTTAAACGAGACATTTACATAAGTAGCAAGCCCCCGGGCCTTCTGCTGGCTGAACAAATGCCCGACGTAGGCATCAAACCCCATTCCGGCGGTGCAGAAGAAAGGGATGCCATTCAGCTCGGCACTGTCGATCGTCGAGGGGGTACCTTCAAACAGCCGTTTCAGGGCCGCGTCGAGCGTGAGGGGAATGCCCAGGTGCCTCGCGAGGCCGTTGCCTGAGCCGAGCGGCAGGATACCGACCGGGATATTGGTGCCGACAAGTGGCTTGGCGATTTCATTCACAGTACCATCACCGCCAACAGCAACGATTGCTTTCCATTTTTCCGCATGCATATGCTCGCGTACAAGCTCGGTCGCATGCGCACGCTCCTCGGTGAAGAGGATCTGGGCCGAACCGGCATTCTGTTTCGCGACGGAGTGGATTCGCTCCCGTACAGCCGCGCTGTTTTTACCGATCGATGTGCCCGAATTGGGATTCAGTATAAATAAATAGGGATGGGTCACTGGTCAGGCAAAAAATAGGAAAAGAATGAGGAGAAAAACAATGATGAACAGGTAATAGAGGCCATCCACAAAAGGATATCTCTGCCGGTCAATTTTCTTAAAAATGCTGTTGAACTTGCTCATACCTGCTGGATCAATGATATTTCGGCAATGCGCCTTTCCGGGGCACCGATCTTTCCGTTATATTTAGAATCGTCAATTGCATTACAAAAATCCATAAAAAATATGAGAAACTGGCTTTTTACCCTCATTCTGATCAGCGCCGCTTTTATGGCAAACGCGCAGTCGACGGGAGACAAGGACGAGATCCTCGGCATCCTGAAACGTCAGGAGGCGGATTGGAACAAAGGGGATATCAAATCATTCATGAATGGCTATTGGGAATCCGATTCGCTGATGTTCGTCGGAAAGGCAGGCATTACTTACGGCTACAAGCCTACTTACGAAGGTTATCTCAAACGCTACCCCGACCGTGCGACGATGGGTACATTGAAATTCACTTTCCTCAATTTCTCATTTCCCGGGCGCGATGTGGCGTTCGTAGTAGGAAAATTCCATTTGACACGGCCCGAGAAAGGTGATCTGGAAGGTCATTACACGCTATTGTTCAGGAAGATCAAGGGCAAATGGCTGATCGTTTGCGATCATACGAGCGGATGACAAAAAAAGCCGGACTGAGAAGCCCGGCTTTTTTGCCTGACATGTTTAAGATATTATACCTTTTTAAGGCTTAGAATTGCATCGATTGCTGGCGAACCAGGGGAAGTAACAACGCTTACATTCACTTTGAGATCAGAACCGCTAATGGTGTACTTGTAAGTCTGAGTAATATTTTTAGCCTCGTTGGTCAATGTCAGGTTACCGTCCTTGGTTTTCCATTTTGAACCGCTAATAGGTACGAAAGCGTCAATGGTTGTAACGGCAGTCGGGCAATCGGCAGTTCCGATGGTGTTATCTGATTTGAAAGTCAATTTCAAGTCATACAAACATGGAACGGCTGCTTCGATCAAGGCAAGGTTCGGAATGGTAGTTCCGGCAGTTGCAGGAGTGATGGCCTGTAATTCCCAGGTTGCTGCGATGTCGCTGGTATCCGGTGGTGTCGGATCATCTTTGTCATCATCCTTACAAGCGAAAACAACGGAAAGGATCATGAACATGGCTAGCAAGGAGCTCTTGCTGAGGGCGTAGGTTTTTTTCATAGTTGAGAGCGTAAAAGTTAAAAGCAATAGAATGACTCGCGTTAGTTTCAACGTTCAAACTTAATGAAAAATGCGTTTTAGCGGGAAGTTTTATGACTTAGCGGAATTACTTAAAAAAAGATTGATTAATTCTGCGGCTGCTTCCCCGGGTAGCTTTTCGCCGTACCGTACCGCTTCGTCTGCTGAGGCAATGTGCTTTCTTACTAATTCATTGGCATAAAACTGGTCTTCCAGCGAGTGCCGGATTTGTTCGCGGAGCCAATCTACCCGTTGCAACCGCCTGTTTTCTTGCAGGTAACCATTAGCGGAAGTCTGTGCATAATAGTTGCTGATAATATTCCAGATCGTTTCCATTCCCGTCCCATCCATTGCCGAACACGGTACCACCTGCACGGCAATTTTCGAAGGATTTTCAGGAAGGAGGTGCAAGGCTTGGCGGTATTCCGCTACGGCTTTGGCTACCGCCTGCTCATTGCCGTGGTCGGCCTTATTGACGGCGATTGCATCCACCATCTCCATAATGCCCTTTTTAATCCCCTGCAATTCGTCGCCCGCGCCTGCGAGCATGAGCAGGAGGAAGAAGTCGGTCATGCCCTTCACAAGCGTTTCCGATTGGCCCACGCCCACAGTTTCAACCAATATCATATCATAACCTGCTGCCTCACACAGCAGGATCGCCTCGCGCGTGTGCCGCGCGACGCCCCCGAGCGAGAGGTTCGTGGGTGTGGGACGGATGTACGCATTCGGGTTGCGCGCGAGTGTTTCCATTCGTGTTTTGTCCCCTAATATGCTCCCGCCCGACTGTTTGCTGCTCGGGTCCACTGCCAGCACGGCCACGCGTTTACCGAGCGAAGTAAGGTACGTTCCAAATGCTTCGATGAAAGTGCTTTTGCCTACGCCGGGTACTCCGGTAATACCTACCCGCAGGGCGTTGCTAGTATGCGGCAGGATTTGTTTAAGGATTTCCGAGGCCAGCGTGCGGTCTTCGGGCAGGTTGCTCTCGATGATCGTGATCGCGCGGCTGAGTGTGGTGCGGTCGCCCGCGAGGACCCCTTTGGCATATGTTTCAACAGACAGTCGCTGGCGCATGGGAATGAGATTTTGGCGTTGGCAGACAAACGGCGTTGTCTGTCGCTAAAATGAAACTTTTTCTCCTAAAACAGGTGAAAAGGTGTATATTGCTCGTTTACAACCCAATATTTCCAATATTTTAACCATTATAATGAAAATTTCAGTATTTCGTCTGGGCATCATTGCAATGAGCAGTCTGGGCTTCTTCAACAACACGATCGCACAGGAGGCGGAGAAGGTGAAATATGATGCGCATGTCCTTTTTCACCCACTTTTCAATTTCCAGCCCGGCAACGAATACCGGTCGGGAAGCGGCGCTCCGGGGCCAAAATACTGGCAGAACCGTGCCGATTACAAGATTAACGTAGCGCTCGATGAGGAGAAAGGGACCGTGAGCGGGGAAGTGGAGCTTACCTATAAAAACAACAGTCCTGAAAGCCTGGAATTTATCTGGCTGCAACTCGATCAGAATGCATTCGGGAGCCATTCAAGGGGCGCACAAACGACACCGGTTACCGGCGGACGTTTCGGCAACATGGGTTTCGATGGGGGTGATTCCATCAAAGCCGTAACCGTACAGCAAGGCAAGGGCGCATTTGTGGACGCGGAGTATAAAATTACCGACACCCGCATGCAGATCCGCCTCAAAACGCCCGTGAGAGCGAATGGCGACGTGATTAAAATCAAGCTGGCTTATTCATTCAAAGTTCCTGAGTATGGCTCCGACCGCATGGGAACGCTGGAAACGAAGAATGGTATCGTGTACGAAATGGCGCAATGGTACCCTCGTGTGGCGGTTTTCGACGATATCGAAGGCTGGAACCTGCTTCCCTACCTGGGTGCAGGCGAGTTTTACCTCGAATATGGCGATTTCGAATATAATGTGACTGTCCCCTGGGATCATATTGTAGTTGGATCGGGCGAATTGCTCAACCCGAACGAAGTGCTTACCGCCGAGCAGCGCAAAAGACTGGCCGACGCTGCCAAAAGCGACCAGACGGTCGTCATCCGCAGCGCCGAAGAGGTTGCCAATCCGAACACAAGACCGAAACAATCGGGCACATTAACCTGGCGCTTCCGTTGCGTACAGGCGCGCGACATTGCGTGGGCTACTTCCAAAGCATTTGTGTGGGACGCGGCGCGTATGAACCTGCCCAAAGGCAAAACCGCATTGGCGCAGTCGGTATACCCGGCTGAGGACGGCGGGCTGGACGGCTGGGGCCGCTCAACCGAATATGTAAAGGGCTGTATCGAGTTCTATTCCAATTATGTGCATGAATATACCTACCCGGTAGCGACGAATGTGGCCGGTATTGTAGGTGGTATGGAATATCCCGGAATCGTTTTTTGCAGCAGCAAAAGCCGGAAGGAAGACCTGTGGGGCGTAACCGACCACGAGTTTGGCCATAACTGGTTTCCGATGATCGTGGGCAACAACGAGCGTAAGTATGCGTGGATGGATGAAGGGTTCAATACATTCATCAACTTCCTGTCAGGAGAGAACTTCAATAATGGCGAATACAAAACGACGCAGATGAATGATATGCACCGTCTGGCGCCGATGATCTTCCGTCCGAAAGCCGATCCGATTATGACGATCCCTGACGTTGTTCAGGCTGTGAATCTGGGCTGGGAGGCGTATTACAAACCTGCATTAGGCCTGAAAATGCTTCGCGAGCAAATCCTGGGCAAAGAGCGTTTCGACTATGCATTCAAGATTTATGTGCAGCGCTGGGCCTTCAAGCACCCTACGCCTTACGACTTCTTCCGCACGATTGAAGATGCAGCAGGCGAGGACCTGGGCTGGTTCTGGAAAGGCTGGTTTTTTGAGAATTACAAATTGGATCAGTCGGTGAAAGAAGTTGCTTATGTAGAGCAAAACCCACAGAAAGGGTCTTACATTACTATCGAGAACCTCGATCAACTGGCCATGCCTGTGAAAGTGGATATTGAAGAAGTGAGCGGCAAGAAAACGCGGGTTGAATTGCCGGTTGAAATCTGGCAGCGTGGTGGCGCGTGGACGTTCAAAGCGGCTACTCAGGGACCTATCCGCTCGGTATCGATCGATCCTGAGCATAACCTTCCGGATATCAATCCTGAAAACAATGTCTGGAAACCGGCCTCGTACAACGCCGAACCGGACGTGAACTAAGCAAGCATTAACACAGAAAAGCCTTCCAACCGCTACGTTTGGAAGGCTTTTTTATGGTGTCAAGGTCGAATTTCAGATCGTCAGAAGCATTGCGCCGTAAGAATAGCCGCCGCCAAATACTGTAATCACGATGTTTTCGCCCTTTTTGAATTTTTCCTTATTCTCCGAAAGCGCGATCGCACAACCGGCACAGCCCGTGTTACCGAGGTATTGAATGTTCGAAATCAGTTTTTCGGCAGGAATACCCAATGTGTTGATCACATTCAGGCTGATCCTGTGGTTGGCCTGGTGGGGGATCAGGTAGTCGAGATCGTTGATCGTCAGGCCGCATTCCTGCAAAACCTGCTGACTCACTTTGGGCATATACACACAGGCATTCTGGAATACATCACGCCCGAAAGGCATCACCACACCACGGTCGTTGGGCCGGAGCACGACAGCTTCGATGGCTTTTCCACTAGTGGCTGCACCGCCAGTGATCAGCTTTTTGATTTGCATATCACCTTCCGTTTGCCGCTCCTTTGAAATGAGCAACGCGGAAGCGCCATCGCCCCACAAATGTCCCGAAACCGTATCCATTTCATTGTAATAAGCCGTATTATGGTCGGAAACGACGACCAATGCTTTCGAAGCCTTGCCCATGGCGAAGTAGCCTTCGACGATCTCGACGGCATTGAGTAGCGACGAGCAGGCTGACGAAATACTGACGACCGGAATGTCGGGAATCTGAAGCTGATGCTGTACGGCGTGCGCCAGCGTAACGATGGTATCGTAAGGCGTATAGGTAGCTCCTACGATCAGATCTATCTCGTTTTTACTGTAAGGAATTCTGTCAAGTAAGGACTCTACGGCTTTAATCGCCATGGTAGAGGTATTTTCGTCTGCTGATGCTTTACGTCTTTCTGAGATTCCCGTTCTTTCCGTGATCCACTCGTTAGATAGGTTGTTGAGATTTGTAAAATATTCATTACCAATAACTTCGCTTGGCAGATAATGACTAACCGTATTAATATACATGATTGAGAAGTTGACTTCGCAAGCTACAATTCTTTTCGATTCCGAAAGTTAAATATTTCGTAGAAATCGTAGCACTCCATATTTGAACAATTCAATAATAAATTTATAAAATTATAATGTCGACATCTGTAAATCAGATGATTGGACAAGCAAAATGTTGTTATAAAACGACAAGAGTTTTACTTCCTCCGAGGTCCAGTTGTGGGATGCTTCCGCAGCTTTCCTGCCGTTGTTACCCAATTTCAAGCGCAACGCATGATCGGAAATGCAGCATTGCACCGCATGGTACAATGCCTCCGGATCGTACGGTGAGATACAAAAACCACTTTGCGATTCCTCCACGATTCGCTTGTAGAGGGGAAAGTCCGATGTAATGACAGGCAATTTCAGTGCCATATATTCGAATAACTTCGTTGGGAATGACTCCGGGTAATCGGCCACAGGTTTAAGCAATGCGATACCAGCAACCGCCCGCCGGGCATATTTCAGTGCCATTTTCTGATCGGTGTAACCGTGGAATGTGATATTGGCCTTCGCCTGCTGGTAACCTGCTATCGCTTCCAACTCTTTTTTGTCCACCCTCACAGGACAGAAAAGGTGCAAATGGCAATCCGGATATTGCTTTTTCAGCATCGCCACTGCGTTGATCATCGTATCCACGCAGCGCTCCATTGACACCACGCCCAGGTAGAATAGCTCCGGCCGTTGCCCGGGTGCGCCTGTGTGCACGAGTGCATCCATTACGGGCAGCGACACATAGTTATGGATCACAGCGAATGGCTTTGCCAGATGCTGATATTCGTTTAAATAGGCATCGTCCGTGAAAACGCAATGAAACTTCTGTCGCGCCAGACTGTCGAAAAAGCGGAACAGCTTTTTGAAAATCAGGCCATTGTTATACCGCTTGATGGCGAATTTTTTAAACAGGTTTTCCTGTATCTCGTAAACCACTTTCGCCCCCGCCCATTGGAAAAGTAGCGCCAGCGGAATCATTTCCGGCACAAAAATGTGGACGATGTCCGGCCTCAACCGCAGGCATTTGAACAATGCGACCGGGTGTGCCAACAAAATTCTCGGCAATAGCCGCCCGAATTTTGGCAGACAGACCAAATGCAGCCCGTCGCGGATTCCTGCGCGAAGCCCGGGCAATGCACAAAACACCTCATAACCGGCTCGCAGCGAGGGAGCGATTTTGTACATAATGCGCGAGTCGGTCGACGGATGTACCGTGCTGATCAGCAGCACGCGCTTCATGTGCGGGACACGATGGCAACGCCCGACGAAGTGCCGATCCGCTCCGCCCCCGCTTCGATCATCGCAACGGCCTGCTCGTAAGTCTTGATGCCGCCCGACGCTTTGATTTTCACCCCGGCCGGCAAAATGGAGCGCATTTTACGAACCGTTTCGACGTCCGCACCGCCGGGTCCAAAGCCGGTGGATGTTTTGACAAAATCCGTTTTTGCTTCCGCACAGATTTCACAGGCTGTATAAAGGTCGAACGAATCGAGGGAAGCGGTTTCGATAATCACTTTCAGCAATGCATTCTGCCCATGCGCGAGGTCTGCGAGCTGTTTGAGTTCTTCGCGCACGCTCAGGTAAGCCATGGATTTGAATTGTGAAAGGTTCATCACCACATCAAGCTCCGTGGCACCATTTTGCAATGCTTCCGTCGCCTCGGCGATCTTGGTAGCAGTTGTAGAATAGCCCATCGGAAAGCCTATTACCGTCGCGATCTCAATTTTAACAGGACAAAATTCCATCATTTCAACGACATACGGCACATACACCGGCGCAACGCATATGGCCTTGAACTGATGTATCCAGGCTTCTTCGCAGATTTTGCGGATGTCGGTTTCGCTGGCCGTCGCGGTGAGCAGCGTGTGGTCGATGTAGGAGGAAAGATTGTCCATACCAGTGTGAGGAGGGATTGGTTCAAAAACGGAAAACCCCGCCGGGTTGGCAGGGTTCCTTATTATGCCGAATGCTGTTAAGCTTTGCTTTTTTCTTTTTTGGAAGCCTTTTTGGCTGGCGCTTCTTCTTCCGCCGCCGCATCTGCTAATGGCTCCGCAGCAGTTTCAGCTTCGCCTTCCGTCACTTCGAATGCTTCGGGAGTGTATTTGGAAAGCAGGTTGTACCAGGTAATGACTTTCTTGATATCCGACACGTACACTTTCGAACGGTCGAATTCCGGAAGTACCTCCGCAAGAAACTCGATCAGCTCTTTGTCTGACGAAGTTTTAACAGACAATGTAACCTCTTCGCCGTGGATCTCACGGATTTTCAGGAATACATCCGACAGGGCAACAGATTCTTCTGCACCATCTGTGAAGATCGAAACATCTTTCAATACCGATACGCGCGCAGTCGGGCCGATCAGTGTTTTTTCACGTTTCTCGTCCAGGCTTTCCACGATCACGCCCGCACGGCTGGGTTTCAGAATGCGGAACAACCCTGGCTTGCCGGATACATTGGCTACTTCTTTTAGCAAATCCATTCCTGTTGACTCTACTTTTTCACTCATCCTTTCTTACTATGGTTATATCTTGATGTTAATGTTGGAGCGGCAATTGAATTTTTGCGCAAAATAACGGAAAGATTGTCCGGGAAACAACCGATATCCTATTTTGTCTTCACAAACGACTGATTATAAGTTTCTATTGCCGACAGAATGGGCTCCCGGCCTTCATTTTTCTCAGCCGATGTTACATACATTTCGGGCACTTCTTCCCACGTTTCGCCCATTTTGCGCTTGTATGCCTCCACCTGGGCGGCTACCTGGCCGGGTTTAAGTTTATCCGCTTTGGTAAAAATGATCTCGAACGGAATACCCGCCTCGCCCAATGCGGCCATAAATTCCAGATCAACGGCCATTGCGCTATGCCGGACATCTATGAGAACGAATGTACAAATCAGGTTTTCGCGGTAATGCAGGTAATCGTGGATCATTTTCTCCCACTTGTCGCGTTCGACTTTACTTACTTTGGCATAACCATAACCCGGCAAATCGACGAGATACCAGGTGTCGTTGATGATAAAATGGTTAATCATCTGCGTTTTTCCCGGCTGCTGCGACGTTTTAGCCAATGCCTTTTTACCCGTCAGCATGTTGATAAGTGATGATTTACCCACATTGGAACGTCCGATAAATGCATATTCGGGAAGGATGGGCTCCGGGCATTTCTGGTAGTCGGAGTTACTCATCACATACTTGGCTTCCTGAACTTTCATGGTTTTCTGGCGTTAATAAAGTTGCGAAGTTACCCTTTTTGAGATTCTTATCCGCAAAAGGTGCAGGATAGGCCCGCAGTCCATCATTGTGTAAAATAAAACAAAGGCGTATTTTCGTTATGGAATACTGAAATCAAAAATCTTATTTAAAAAATGAAAAATTTGAAAAATCTCGGGTTCGCGATCGTGGCGCTCATGCTGGCCATGTCCGTGGCAATAGCCGGGGAAGGAGATAAAAAGGCTGCCGAGAAAGGCATCCAGTTTACCGAAGGCTCGTGGTCTTCTTTGCTTAAAAAGGCTAAAAAAGAGAATAAACTAATCTTTCTCGATGCTTACACCACCTGGTGCGGGCCATGCAAGCAGCTTCAAAAGAACGTCTTTACCCGTGACGACGTTGCGGCGACTTTCAATGGGAATTTTATCAATGTGAAGATCGATATGGAAAGCGGCGAGGGCCCTTCGCTGGCCAGGAGATACCCGATCGAAGGCTATCCGACACTGTTCTTTATCAATGGAAAAGGCAAGGTGGTGAAACAGCTTTTAGGCTATCAGCAACCTCAAGACCTGATCAAAGCAGCGAAATCGGTACAAAAAGGCCCTGCTATCTAAATTATTAGTGTAATAAAAAGAGACCCCGTGGAATCGCTCCGCGGGGTCTCTTTTTTGTATTCCGGATAAATCTTATTCGTAGTAGTTGGGAACGCGGTGGCCGCTGCTTTCCAGCAACCGGTCTTTGCGGAACAACTGCACGTCGGCTGTAACCATGTCGTTCACCAACGCTTTCAGGTCGTATTTCGGTTTCCAGCCCAGCTTCTCCATTGATTTGGTCGGGTCGCCGATCAGCAATTCCACCTCGGTAGGACGGAAATAGCGCGGATCGACCGCCACGACTTCTTTGCCGATTTCAATTTTGAAATCAGGATTGTTGCATTTAACGACTTTTGCGATCTCGTCAACACCTTCGCCGCTGAATTCCACTTCGATGCCTACTTCGGCAAATGCCATTCTGACAAATTCACGGATACGGGTAGTAACACCGGTTGCGATCACGAAGTCCTCGGCAGTATCCTGTTGAAGGATAAGCCACATCGCTTCCACGAAGTCTTTGGCATGGCCCCAGTCGCGTTGCGCGTCGAGGTTACCGAGGTACACTTTGTCCTGCAAGCCCAATGCAATACGAGCAACTGCGCGGGTGATCTTGCGCGTTACAAAAGTTTCACCGCGTAATGGCGATTCGTGGTTAAAAAGGATACCATTCACCGCGAACATATTATATGCCTCGCGATAGTTAACAGTGATCCAGTAGCCGTAAAGCTTCGCAACCGCGTAAGGCGAGCGCGGATAGAACGGCGTGCGCTCCGATTGCGGCACTTCCTGTACCAAACCGTACAGTTCGGAAGTCGATGCCTGGTAAATCTTGGTCTTTTGGGTCAGTCCCAGCAAACGTACCGCTTCCAGGATGCGGAGCGTACCGATGCCGTCGACGTTGGCGGTGTATTCAGGTTCTTCGAAACTCACCTGAACATGCGACATGGCCCCGAGATTGTATATTTCGTCCGGCTGTACTTCCTGGATGATGCGGATAATATTCGTAGAGTCGCTCAGGTCACCATAATGAAGGTGAAAGCGCACATTCTTCTCATGCGGGTCTTCGTAAATATGGTCGATCCGCTGGGTATTGAACAATGAACTGCGGCGTTTGATACCATGCACTTCGTATCCCTTGCTCAAAAGGAGCTCGGCCAAATAGGAGCCATCCTGGCCGGTGATCCCTGTAATTAGCGCTTTCTTCATTCTGTTGGTAGTATGTATATCTGGATAATGTTATCCGGTTAAAAAATAGATTGAATATGATTTCTGGTTCAACCGCTAGTTATGATCGGACGCAGGGTTCACCATCAGGCTTCGCTTGATATCCACTCTGTCGGGAAGGATCACTGCGGAGGCATATTGCTCACGAATCAGGTCGAGGTATTGTTCTGCGTCGCTCCGGTACATAAAATCGCCCACCTTCACCCGGTAGGTCGGCTGGGTATACGAAACGTAAGGGTTCAAATCTGGAAAGGACTGGTAAATGTAAGACTTCGCACCGTCCGCTTCCTGCCTCACATTTCCTACATAAATCTGGATCCTGAAACCGTTGATATACCGGATAGATTTGTTCTGCTTCGCCAGCGTATCCAGCACCGATTCCAGTTTCTTGTTGACATACAGGGGCTTGTCTACATCGGCTTTCGGGACATTGTTGTTCTTAGCGGGTGCCGCCGGTTCCGGGCGTGTTACGACGGCGGGTTCCACATATTCGTAGCGTGGCCGGACCGCGGAAAGGTCTTCCCGGTATTCCGAACCGGAACTCACTACCGACTTTTTGGCACAACCCGAAATCAGAATGATACCAAGATGCAGAGCCCATAAAAATTTCTTTTTTAGCGTCATATCCTGAACCATTGTAGCTGAGCCCACAAACTTAATCAAAATTGGATGAATCACCATACCACTTATTTTTGAATGTAATACCTAACTTTACCCGGTTTATCCCCGATTTCAATGCTAGTACAATCCAACGTTTCACTTCGTCATCTCAATACATTCGGGCTCGATGCCGATGCCAGGTATTTCGTAAATGCACGGTCTGTCGATGAATTAACAGCCATTTTGCGCGACCCCGAATGGAAGGAGACGCCAAAATTTATCCTCGGCGGAGGCAGTAACATTTTGCTGACAAAGGACATCGAGGCGCTCGTGATCCATCCCGACATCAAGGGTATTATAATAAAGGAAGAGAATGAGGAAACGGTCGTGCTCGAAGTGGGTGCGGGCGAGGTTTGGCACGATTTCGTCATGCATTGTGTGAGCAATGGCTATGGCGGAGTGGAAAACCTGTCACTCATTCCCGGCACGGTGGGTGCGGCGCCTATGCAGAATATCGGCGCTTACGGTGTAGAGATCAAAAGTGTGGTGGAGGCCGTCGAGGCGGTTGATATTCAAAATGGCGAAAAACGTGTTTTCAGCAATGCGGAATGTGAATTTGGTTACCGCGAAAGTGTGTTCAAGAAAGCATTAAAGAACAAATATGTGATTACCGGGGCAACTTTTAAACTCAGTAAAAAACCGGTATTGAATGCCGCTTACGGCGATGTGCAAAAAACCTTGCTGGAAATGGGTGCTGAAAACCCGACGATCCGTGACATCAGCGAGGCGATCATGGCAATCCGCCGCAGCAAGTTGCCCGATCCTGCGGAGATTGGTAATGCGGGGAGTTTTTTCAAAAACCCCGAGATACCCGTTGCTCAGTTCACGCAATTACGGGAAACCTTTCCCGAAGTACCTGGTTATCCTGTGGATGCCGAAACGGTAAAAGTACCGGCCGGCTGGCTGATCGAAAAGGCGGGCTGGAAAGGTTACCGGGAGGGTGAGATCGGCGTCCATGCGCGGCAGGCGCTGGTGCTCGTCAACTATGGCGGCGGAACGGGCGCGCAGATCAAGGCATTATCAGAAAAAATTCAGGAATCCGTAGCCGGGAAATTCGGGATCCGGCTCAACGCAGAAGTCAATTTTATATAGGATCTTATGCACCGCAAAAAGTTATATACCTCATTTGCCCTGCTTGCATTATTTATCGTTGTTTTTTTCCTGAAAGAGCGGTTTACCGTGGACCCGTATCAGGACGAACACCATTACCTGCCCACGGCAGTGCTGTTCAGTACCGAGCCGCTCCCTTCGCTGAACCTGCTCCAAACCTACAACGAGCTCAACACGCCGATACCTTTCATCCTGGGCGGTTGGGTGCTGCGTGTTTTCGGGGAGGATATCCAGAACCTTCGCCTGCTTACAGCTTTTACGAGTTTTGTATTGCTGATGCTTTTTGTCTGGTATAGTCCCGACCGCACGAAGCGTTTCTGGCTTTGCCTGGGCGGATTATTGATTTTCCCGAACTATTACCTGGTCAGTGTTTACTACTACACCGACATTTTCGCGATGGTGTTCACGCTCGGCGGTGTGATCGCCTATCTGCGGAAACGGCACTGGGTAGGGTTTCTGTCGTTGGCGGCGGCGGTTTGCTGTCGGCAATATATGCTTGCATTCCCGGCGGCGATCCTGGCTTATGAAGTGTTCAAAAATGTAAAATGGAGTACTAATCCTGTGGCTTTGGTCAAAAGCGTATTCTCTGATCCTGCCTGGATCTGGTATGCGTTGGCGGTGCTGGCGATCGTTCCCTGGGTGGTTATCTGGCACGGGCCCGCACCTGCTTCGGTCATGGCCGACCAGCATTACGATTCGGATAAGCTGGTGCAATACAATTTCGGATATGTAATGTACGCCTCGGCGGTTGTGGCGGTGTACTATATCATTCCCGAAACACTGGTAACGCGCCGTTTTTCACACTTTTTAGAATATCCCCGGAAATATCCGGTTATGTTCGCCGGTTTTCTGGTCGTAATTGCCGCGATTGTCGTGTTTTTCCCCGCCAAACAGGCGCATAATCCCTATTTCACCTGGCCGTACCTGGGTTATGTAGATGAATTCCTGATGAAAACAGGCATTAGCGGATTGCTGAAACAGCTGGTTTTCGGTGGGTTGATGCTTGTGACGCTCACGCGATTTGTATCTCCCCGTTTCACCCTCGCAACCTGGGTTTTCCTGCTGAACATCCTGCTGCTTGGCAAGGCGCAACTATCGTGGGATAAATATTCACTGCCGATGATCATGATTTTGTGGTTCCTGGCTATGTATGACGAGCATTGGCTGCCTTCAGAAACGCGTACCGAAAACAAACCGGAGGCATTGAATGTGAAATATTAAAGATATATTTATAACCATTTGCTTACTAGCGCCAAACCCGGAAACGGAATATTCACCAGAATCGCGTCTTAATGAAATGAACTTTACACACTCAAAAGTTTTCCTGCTTTTCTTCCTTTTCTGCTGTTCGACAGGCATTGCCAGTGCGCAGCGTTTCTTTTCCGTCGTGTTCAATAAGCTGCCGCGCGACATGCAATTATATGCGCGGGCTGACGATAGTATGGCCGATGTGCCCATCTCCGGTGTCATTGAGCTGGCAGGCTGGGACCACATGTCGGTTGTTACATTCAGGAACAACGTGCGGGTCGGTTACCAGAAATCGGCGATCAATTACGGCGGCAAAACGACGGGTACGTTCAGTATGACGCCAAGAATCAAGGCCGAAATGGCGGACTACTCATTTGAAGTATATGCCTGCCACGAAGCGGACTCGGCGCTGATAGTGCGACGCAACGAAGTGGTAGCCGGTGATTTTTACGTGATCAGCGGGCAGTCGAATGCGGCTGCTACCGTTTTCGGGGCCTGGTCGAGCAAGTATGCGCGTACCGTCGCCCGGACGCCTGATCAGAACCCGGCTATTTTACCTGGCGACACGCTTTGGACCGCCGCCGCATGGTCGTGGACGTACGTGGGGGCGTGGGGCCTGGAAATGCAAAAGGAGATTTTGGAGCGCGACAGCATTCCTACCTGTGTGATCAACGGTTCATTGCCCGGAGCAAAGTTGAGCGATTTTCTGGGTAGCAGGAGTTCCAGTGACTCTTCCAGTATTCAATCGCTTTATGGTGGACTGCGTAAGAGGGTGAATGTGGCCAGTCCTGCACGGATCAGGGCATTCATTTGGATGCATGGAGAGCAGGAGGCCTTCGAAAATATCGGTAACTATGCCGAACAATACGACCAGCTGTATAAGTATTGGGTGCGTGACTATCCGGCGGTGGAGCAATTTGTGGTGGTTCAGTCGAACCTTATTGTTTTAAGAAACAACACGCCCAATCCGGTAGGGGGCTCCGTACGCGACTTCCTGAGAAGAACCAAATATATTTATCCTAAAACAGACCATTTTGCAGCTATTGGAACGCCCGACTATGACGGCGTGCATTATCACAGGTCGGGATATGAAGAGTTTGGCCGCCGGATGTATCGCTTCCTGGCACCACGCGTTTACGGATCGAAGGATTCGGACAATGTCCGTAGCCCGGACATCAAAAAAGCATTTTATACCAATGCAGAGAAAAAGGAGATTACACTGATCTTTGAAGAGGGCCAGGAGCTGAAATGGCCCGCCGATTCGACCATAAAAGGGCAGGATGGCAAGCCGCTGGTGTTGAGCCTGAAAAACTTCTTTTTCCTCGACGGAGACGAAAAGAAAGCTGCATTCTCGGCGGGAAAGGCATCAGGGAACCAGGTAACATTGACGCTCAAAGAGCCGTCCAATGCGACGAAGTTGAGTTACCTGCCCACATTCTATCCCGATAACCTGCCGGTGCAATTCCCCTATGAAAGTAACATTGGTATTTACACAGGACCGTATCTGCTGAACAAGCGCGGCCTCGGGGCATTTTCTTTTGATAAGGTAGGTATCGGCGTGCTGTTACCTAATGTGATGCTCTCGGCTAACCGTACCTATAATTCGGTGATCCTGACGTGGCCCGCGGTAGAAACTGCCACCAGCTATGTGCTGCAACGCAAAAAATCTGATTCGGCGCCCTATGAGGTCTTGAAACAGCTCAACGGCCAATCATTATCGTTCGAAGATCGCGACATTGAGCTGAATGCCAGGTACACCTACCGGATTCAGGCATTCAATGACGTTTCACAATCGAATTACTCAACCACAACTGTTGATCTGAGTCCGATCCTTGGTAACGAGATCGGTACTAAAAACACGCTCTGGCAAATGTTTCCCAATCCAACCGACCGTGTGTTGCGCGTCGAGTTCAAGAATGCGGCGACAGGTACCATAGCTGTTTTAAATGCAAAGGGGCAGATCCTGCACCGCAAAGCGCTAAAAGCGTCTAAAAGTGAGGAAGTCAATGTAGCCGATTGGCCAACGGGGACATACCTGTTGAATTTTGAAAACCAGGATGGCGTGCGGACGGCACAGCAGTTTATCAAACGCTAAGCATATTAAGGACTTTTCGTGGGAGGCGGGGCAATGTATTTTTCGTAAAACGAATCAGGTTTTCCGAGATACTGCTCCGCCTCCTGCTGCGACCAGCGGTGCCGTAACGTTTCAAACAGGCTCGGATATGCATTATAAGGCATAGGGACAAAATTAGAAGGAGTGGTATTCCACAACGCAGTAACGCGATTGAAGCTCGCCGCACGACATAGCCGCGCAATACCCACGACCGCCGGAAGCAGTAGCGCAAGTGCGATAACCAGCCAGGCCGCATTGCTACGGAGCGCCGTAAGCACTTTGCGCAGCGGCTGACTCGCGAGCGGGTATAGCAGGTAGCAACCTATCAGGATCAGGACCGGCATCATACCGCGCAGCAGCATATCATTTACCTTCCCAACCCTTACCGCCGGAAACAGCAGTGTAATGCAAATCAGCACCCAAAACGGCGCCACCGGAATGGCGGGCAATCCAATCCGCCGGGATACCAGAAATACAAGCACGAAAAGCAATGCATCCGTCACCGTATTCACCAGATATTCCCGCAGCAGGTTGTCGGCGCCGTCCCGAAATTCCCAGATTAATCCGTTCTCCGGCGGGTGGGGATGCGACTGAAACAGGAGCAACACCGGAACCACCGCAACGAACGGCAACAGAACCCGCTCCAACAGCCCTTTGAAGGAAACGCCCCACCGTATCCATTGGCCAACCAGCAGCAGCGCGATCATCAAGCCTGTTACCAATGCTGGAAAAGCCGCCCACCAGAGCGCCAGTGCCGTTGGAAAGCAAAGCAATGCATAATCGAGCCGGTGGCGGATCGCGTGAAACAGCATTCCACCCAGCATCAACGAGGGAATAAATTGATTCGGCGTCCAGAACAGATTTTCCAGGTTCGACCAATGTTCTATTCCAAGCTCTTCATACCGGTACAACGGAATGGACCAATGTGCCGCTATACCTTTAAAAACCCTTGGAAAATCACCCACACATAATACCAGTAGGGTTGCCCACCATTTCTGGTGCAGCGATATACAGACCCACAGCAGCCCAAGCGCAATACCCAGGCTGGTCCAGATCAGGATCCCCGCCGTTGACATATCGCCAGTCAATTTGGAAAGCGCGGCCGGAACCAGATAGTACCCGAAATAATAGGCCATCACCGGGCGGTTTGTTGGAAAGCGAAGGGGCCAGTCATTTTGCAGGAGGTCCTGGAATTTCGCGTTGTGACACCAATGATCCATGGTTTGAAACGCAAAACCCGTAATACCCGAAGCGAGTGTCAGGCCAACCGCCGTAATGAGCGCGATACAGATATCTTTTAGATGAACGAAAGTTTTATAATAACCGCTTTCTCCCCATATATTTTTATAAAGCAGATAAATTAGTAGCGCAATGCCGGTTAATGCAACTACGGATTTCGTCCAATATAAATAATAGATTAGGTTTGGAATCAATAAATATATAATTGATATTCTATAAAGTATTTTGCTTTGCATTTAATTAAGAAATGTGTGTATAGTTTATTTGAATTATCAATCGGCAAATTCCTTTTTATTTCTGTTTGTTAAATACAGATATGGAATGCTATTTATGGACCAGGGAATAAAGTTTCCGCAGGTAATCCCGGTTTACAATGCAAAACTTTATAAGGTTGCTGCGGCCGCTGATTTCCAGCTTTTTGCTGATCCTTCGTTTGTAGTTCTCAATGCTTTTCGGCTCAATGACGAGGCAGGAGGCTATTTCGGCCGTGGTCAGACCGTCGGAAATGAAGGATAGCACGTCCCATTCGCGGTCCGTGAGTTGAAGTAATTTCTGGTTAATAGACTGGCAGTCGTCGGCCAATAGTATGGAGGCATTTGCTGATACGGGGGTCATAGATAATGTGATGATAGTGGTAAGCCGAAAAAGGGTTTTGATAGCTGGAACTGCGAGAATTAATCCGGCATAACAGCAAAGTTATTTGTTTTAATAAAAATAACAACCCATCAATAATTGAGGGGTTCAGTGTAAATTTTTGATGGGCAAATGAAATAGGTGAAATAAAATGGTAGATATAGTTTTACGAAAACTACTTTACTTATTTCGTTATGCACACTCACATTAAATTCGTCAGATACGTTCTGACCTGCTTCCTTTTGTTAAGTGCAAATCATTTATTTGCAAATGACTTTAAAAATGGAAATGAAGCGGATCTCGATCCGGTTTTGTTTTCAATGTCCGCGGATAAGTCCGTGGTGAAGGTCGGCGAGGAGTTTTCGATCGACATTCAGTGTACGCTGCGCGATTTTTCGGGCCTTCGGTTGTTTCCGGTCTCGCTGGACGGCGAGTTTGTTTTGAAGGTGGTATTTCCAGACGGTTTTGTCCAAACGGCAGGTAATTATTATCATGCGGTTTCTGCTAAATTGCTGCGACCGGGTGACAAGGTACAGTATCGGCTCACTGGCAAGTTTGTGTCCAAGCCGCCGTCGGGGAAATTTATCCTGCTGCGCGGAACAAAGCATTCTGCTGAAATCGATCGCTTTCTGTACAGGGAAGAGCTGGCCATAGCCGTTGATGACCTGGAAACGACAGAAAAGGCCTCGCGACAAACGATGGTCAATGCTTTCAGCCAATGCCTTGAATCAGAGTCAATGTCCGGCGCTAACGGCCCGGTAACCAGTGACCCGAATGCCTCGAACGGGCAGACGCGCGGGGCCGAAAACCAGTACAATCATTACGTGGACTACACCGTGAATGTGCCTTCCGCCGGACCCTATCAGGTCACATTACGCTACTATTCCTCGGTGGCTCCCGTAGTAAATGTTACCGTCAACGGCGGCAATGCACAAACTATTTCCCTGCCGAATTCGGGCTCCTGGAATATTGCGTATATAGACTATACGTTTCCTGTCAACCTGAATGCAGGCGCTTCCACATTGAAAATTGCAGGTACCGGTGGCGGGAGTTGCCGGCAGGACAAAATTTGCGTCACGGGCGAAGCGCAAACCTGTACAGTTGTGAATAAGGTAAGGCTGCATTGGCGGACGTCCGACTTTAACCGGCTCAACGGAGCTAAAATTCAGGGCTCGAACGACGGCGCGACCTGGACCGATATCTACACGATCGGTGTGAATGCTACGGGGAGCTGGCAGGAATTTACATTCCCCAATGCGACACCCTATCAGCATGTGCGTTACGCGTCAAGCCCGACGGGGTACGGTGAATTGCGCGAGATTGAATTTTATAACGGTGCAACCAAGTTTTCAGGCACAACCTTCGGTTCTGACCCGAATGTAGCTGCAATGGGTTGGCAATACGCGATCGACGGGGTCGTAAATGCATCCTGGCACGGGCAGTACGTGGGCGTTGGCGCGCACGCGGGGCCGAGCAACTTCGTGGGCCTGTCCATTAACGGCTGTGCGACGACCTGTATCATGCCTACCGTTGTGCAAACGGCCGGAACAAATGTATGTCCGGCAACCAATCAACAGGTCACATTGTCGGCCTCGGGACACACGGGCAATGTGAGCTGGCTGCTGAATGGAGCGTCTGCCGGGAGCGGAACTTCCATAACGACTGCCAATGCGGGTACATACACCGCTTTCAGTAGCAATGGCACGTGTACGAGTGCGCAGGCAAAGACGTTTGTGGTCGCACAGGCGGCCAATTGTACCCCCACCGCATTGGTACCGAAAATTTCTTCCAGCGGTTTTCCGGAAATTCTCACTTTGTCGATTGTTCCCGATCCTGCTAATCCCGGGGGCTGGTTGTTGAGCGATATCGGAACGGTGAGCTTACCTGCGGGTTATGAGTGGTCCTATTTTGTCGGCAGCAAATGGCTCAAAACGGCAGGTAATCTTACCAATGAGCCCTGGCAGTCGAGCAGTCCTGGCAGGGTTGTGAAAATGGCGACGAAGATCGGGCTTGACACGCTCAACCGCTGGCCTTGTCCGCCGGAGGGCTGCAACTATTATTACCTGAACGACGCTGTCGCACAGCTCGCGCCCGGCGCGCGGGGAGGTCTCACCACTTTTATCTTTAACTGACTATGAAAAAGCTGATCCTGCTTTGGGTGCTTCTGAGCGCCCTGACCCTTCATGCCCAGACTATACCGGTCGCTTTCAAGAGCACCATCCCAACCGGCTACGATCCGACGTCGCAAACGCCTGGTTTCATGGAAGTAAGTCCGAATATCGCCATGCCTGCGGGCCATGTGCTCGTAAAGCCGCCTACCAAGCAATCGTACACGTGGGCGCAGACGTTCGCAAAGGGTGGTACCCATTATAACCGGAACGAGCTCGGCAACGAAGGGTCACTGGCTACATTCAGGAGCACCTATCCAGACAAGGAATACAACGGTGTTCCTACCATTCCGACGATTTTTGGCTTGCCATGCTCCGGTCCCGAAGAGTGGGTAGATGGATACAACAAAAAATGCTGGCCCAATGGTCCGTTTACGGATGCTGAGGCCCGTGCGAAGGCGCATGAGGTTTGGAACAGCGGCAATGCGTCCAATCTCTGGATCGGAGAGACCATGGAGAACTTTCCGTTTATGCCGGCCGACAAACCGATGTGGCATTCGTTTTATGACGAACTCGCCGGACTTTACGAAGCCAAGAAGGTACAGGACCAGAAGCCGTTTTTCCTCTGCCATAACTACTTTGCGACAGGTCCTTACTACCTCGGAAACACCGCTAAGACCCAGGCCGACTGGGAAGTGATGTATACGCAGGACCCTTCGCAATGGCAATTGAAAACGTGGTTTCACCCGGGCGGGAGTTTATCGCGCACAAACACCGTGATGGAAGGCATTTACTTCGGGGCGTTCGACCTTAATCCGGGGTCGGCGATGAACACACTCTTCTGCATGGAGCTTTGGCAAAAGCTCGGCAAATACACGGGGATGTTCTTCTATAACCACCATGAATGGGCCCCGGAGTCGTTCACCGACAAGGTTACATTTCCGGAAGGCACATTTTTCCGGGCCGACAAGCCGGTCCACGATCCAGCGTTTCAGATCCTGATGGGCTTTCTGGCGCACGAGTACGGTAATATCTTTGTCGACTGGGGTACTTTTTTGAAACAACCGGCTAGCAAAAAGCCCATCGGATACTTCCAGCCGGTACATCAGAGCATGGATCACTGGCGGCCCAATGCGGGCGGTCCGGCGACATTTCCCTATTACTACCAGCTCGGCGTGGGTTTACCGCCGCAGGATTTTTATTCACCGCTGGCAGTCAGCAGCGACTACACCTACTTCGGGAATCTGTTGTGGATGCAAACGGGCGGCGTGGTTACGGGCGGTACGCCATATTACTGCTCCTATCGCCTCGACGGCAATGCATGGATCGACCGGAAAGCAACAGGCTGCGACATCGTAAGTGCATACTTTGCGAAAAGAGGTGTTGCAAGATGCCGTATTTCAGGCAACAAGATGATTTTGTATTACTTTAATATGTATGCGGATAACCTCGGGCATACCATTGAGATCAAGCATCCGACCAACCCGGCCAAAAGCTATACCGGCACCGTATGCGGAAGCGGTATCCATGTGGTACTGCTGGATATTTAGCTTCCCAGCCCGTAGCGCACAATGCAATACAATGCGCGGAAGCCGTCTTTCCAGTTGATTTTCTTTCCTTCATCGTACGTGCGGCCATAATACGAGACGCCGACTTCGTAAATGCGGATTTTGGGAATTTTGGAGATTTTCGCCGTTACCTCCGGCTCGAAGCCGAAGCGGTTTTCGACCAGTTTGAGGCCTTTGAGCAGATCGGCGCGGAAGAGCTTGTAGCATGTTTCCATGTCCGTCAGGTTGAGGTTGGTAAACATGTTGCTCAGGAACGTCAGGAACTTGTTTCCTATCGTATGCCAGAAAAAAAGGATGCGGTGTGGTCTTCCGCCCATGAAGCGGGAGCCATACACCACATCCGCATATCCTTCGATAACCGGTTTTAGCAATATATTGAATTCCTGGGGATCGTATTCAAGATCAGCGTCCTGAACGATAATGTAGTCGCCCGTTGCGCGGCGTATGCCGGTGTGCAATGCGGCTCCTTTTCCCTGGTTATATTCATGCCGGAAGTAAGCCACTTCCAGCTCGGGATTCTCTTCTATAAATTTTTTAGCAACCGCCTCCGTATTGTCGGCAGAACAGTCATTCACGATTACGATCTCCTTCTGAAAATTGCCTATCAGTTCAACGGATTTGAGTTTATCCAGCACATTTCGGATTGTCTTTTCTTCATTGTAGGCAGGAACGATAACCGATAATTTCATCAGGGAAAAATAAGAGTGAGACTGTTTAAGAGTGAATCTTTATTGTTTCGGGGTTATTCGTTATTCAAAGCAAAGAGAAGCCGCTCCAAGTAGTCCGGCGTCGTTAGCGAGCGTCGCGCGTTTGATGGTGACGGTTTTCAGGTAATAGGGCGTCAGCCAATACTTGAAACGATCGTTAATAGCCGGCAAAATAAACTCAAATGAGGCAGAAATACCACCACCGATCAAAATTGTTGTGATATCCAGGATACGGATCATTGATACCAGGCCTTCACCCAGCAGGTAACCCATTTCGTGGAAAACGGCTTTCGCGAGTTCGTCGCCTGCCGAAGCCGCTGCTACAAGGCCGGTCGTAGAAATCGTCCCGTCGGAAGGCAGTTGCGTCGTGCCGGTGTAGGCTGCGCGCATGGCATTGGCCATATCCAGCAATTCTTTTTTACCGATGTTGCGTTCGAGGACCTTTCCGTTTTTGGAAGGAACGTGGCCTGGTTCCATGGCGTTACCGCCACCGCCTTTGAACACTTTCTTGTCGATAATCGCCGCACCGCCGATGCCGGTGCCGAGGGTTACGAAAATATAGTCTTCCGGAAGTTTGTCTTCGCCAAAATAGTATTCACCCAAAGCCGCTGCATTCGCGTCGTTTTCCAGGTAAAAATCATGCTGCGGGAACCTTGCTTTCAAATCCGGAACAATGGCGATCCCATCGATTTCAGGGATTGCCGTGATCTCAATCAGTGTAGTCCGGTCGCGGGAAATGAGCCCCGGAACACCGATCCCTACTTTTTTTACTTCGGGGTATTCAACAAGCTGGAGCGCTATTGCATCACCTAATCTGTCTATAAAATGCCCGGAGCTGCGCCAGCTGGCGGTATCGTGACTGTAAAAATTAGAGATTCTTCCATCTGTAGCGTCAACGATCCCCATTTTTACGTTAGTACCGCCCACGTCTATACCGAGGTATTGTTCCATGAAATGAAAATATGGGTTTAATAAATAATTTTAAAAATGCGGCAATTTAGTAAAATTGCGCTATTGTTCACTCATTAATCCAAATCTCCCAGTTGCGGGCGGATCAAAATTTCTTCGACAACTGCCCTGGAAGACAATGCATAGACAGACCAGATCGATTCGGCGACGTCCCTGGAATCGATAAAACGCTCTTCGGGGAGATCGGTGCCTTTCCAACTGTCGGTATAGGTGGCGCCAGGGAGAATGGCCGTTACACGTACATTATACGGTTTCATTTCTTCCCGCAAAACCTTCGTCATCCCATACAATGCGAACTTAGAAATGCAGTATGAACCGCCGTTCGGGTAGGCGATAATACTGGCTGTGGAACAAATGGTGAAAATATGGCCCTTTTGGCGCTCCATCATGCTCGGCAATACCCCTCTTGTGAGATGATAGGCGCTGTAAAGATTGGTTTCCATCGTCTTTTCCAGTGTGCCTTCCGTCTCGTTATGAACCTGTCCGGGAATAAATACGCCGGTATTGTTGATAAGTACCTCCGGTGGCGTATTACGTTTGTGGATAAATGCGATGAATGCATCTACATCGGCCCTCACCGAAAGGTCGGCCGTTAAATAAGTCAATTTCGATTCGGGAAAACTTTCGCTGAATGTTTGTTGCAGTTCGAGCAGATCGCTCTCGTTTCTTGCGCAGGTAATTACATCAAAGCCTTGTGCCAAAAATTTTTCTATCGCTGCCCTTCCGATCCCCTTTGTTCCACCGGTTACAACCGCTAATGGATTCATTTTTCTGATTACTTCTTTTTTTGCCTAATTTCCCCGAAAATATTGAATACAATTAAGATATCATGTCTGTAATCGGTAAATACTTCATTTTTTTAGGGACGCTGTTCGGGAAGGGCGAGAAATTATCGGTTTATTGGCAGAGGTTGATGGAGGAGTGCGTGGGCATCGGCGTGAGTTCGATATTCATCGTTGCGATCGTCTCCACGTTCATCGGTGCGGTGTCCTGTATTCAGACGGCTTATAACCTCGTCAGCCCGATTATCCCCATTTCCACCGTGGCGCTCATCGTCCGTGATATGGAAATCCTCGAACTTGCGCCTACCATTACCTGTATCGTTCTCGCTGGAAAAGTAGGTTCCAATATCGCCAGCGAACTGGGGACCATGCGCATTACGGAGCAAATTGACGCACTAGAGGTGATGGGAATCAATTCCTCATCCTATTTGGTACTTCCCAAAGTAATAGCAGCGATGCTGACATTTCCGATGCTGGTTATTTTCTCCGCATTCCTGGGCATTATGGGGGGGTATCTGGCGGGAACGTTGACCGGTGTGATCACCGAACGCGATTATTTATACGGTATCCGCGACTCGTTCGTGCCCTACAACATATTCTTTATGTGTGTAAAACCATTCGTTTTCGGCTTTCTGATCGCTTCTATTTCTTCTTTCAAGGGATTTTTTACGTCGGGCGGAGCGTTGGAAGTAGGTAAAGCAAGCACACAAGCCGTAACCAACAGCTGTATTTCGATCCTCATCGCAGATTACCTGCTCGCACAGCTGCTTTTGTAAGCGTTCTCAACCGGACACAAAATGATTGAAATCAACAATATCGCCAAGGCATTTAACGGTAAGGAAGTTTTAAAGGGAATTTCGGCCCAGTTTCAAAAAGGAGAAACAAACCTGATCATCGGAGGCAGCGGTACCGGTAAAAGTGTATTGCTGAAATGCATGATCGGCCTCGTGAAACCCGACCAGGGCAATGTTCTGTACAATGGCCGCGATTTTTACAATTGCGATAAAGAAACCCAACAATCGATCCGCCGGGAAATGGGCGTGCTGTTCCAGGGGGGAGCATTGTTTGATTCCAAAACCGTGGAGGAAAATGTGCGCTTCCCGCTCGATATGCTTACCACGCAATCGCCGGAAGAAAAACAGGAGCGCGTTGCATTCTGCCTGCAAAGGGTAGGGCTGGAAGCGGCTGCAAAACGAATGCCGTCGGAGATCAGCGGCGGGATGAAAAAGCGCGTCGGCATCGCCCGGGCTATTGTAATGAACCCTGCGTACCTCTTTTGCGACGAACCTAACTCGGGCCTTGACCCTCTGACTTCGGTGAAGATAGACGAGCTGATCAAAGAGATTACCGAAGAATATCAGATCACGACTATCATCATTACCCATGATATGAACTCTGTAATGGAGATCGGGCAGAATATTATGTTCCTTTATCAGGGAGATAAACTTTGGGAGGGAGTCAATTCAGAGATCACAAAGACGACGGTACCGGAGTTGAAAGAATTCCTTTTTTCCAACAAGCTGCTGCGCGAAATGCAGGAATAAGCTGCATTACTGTTTCCGGGGTGCCGGGCGCCGAAATACCGGGATATTTTTCCTTTCTACCAGAAAAACCACCACCACGAAGATCGCAAGCACACCCATATGCACGGGCACGGAAATCCATAAATCGGGTATTTTAAAGAGCGATGAAGTGTAAATCAGCAACGCCCCGCCGCCGATGTAGCCTAATGCAGAAGCGATGTCGTAGGGCACCGGGTAAAACTTTTGCCCGAAATAGTAGCAAAGTGTCAGCATAATAAACCCCGACAGTGCGAATGCGATTGCAAAGCCCATATAGCCGATCTGCGGCACGAGCACAAAGCTGGTAGCAATGGTAATCCCCGCGCCCGTAAGCGTAAGCCAGGTGCCATATTCCGTCTTGTCCGTCAGCTTGAACCATGTGGCCAGATTGTAGTATACGCCCAGGAACAAATACCCCGCCAGCAGCCAGGGCACTACTGCGAGGCCTTCGTGGTAAATCTTCTTTTTAAGGAATAGCTCTGCGAATAAATCGAGGTTCAGGCATATGCCTACCCACATGAGCACGCATATGATGATAAAATATTTGGTCACCTTCGCGAAAACCGGCGGCGCATTCTTGTCTTCTCCTTTTGAAAAGAAAAACGGCTCTGCCGCATATTTAAATGCCTGGATTGCCAGGTTCATAAAAATCGATAATTTATAACATTGTACATAAATACCGATGGCAGTTTCGTTGCTGCGGCCAGGATAGAAGCCTGCGGGCAGGAGGAACTGGATAAATGCGCGGTCGAAAAGCATGTTCAGGACGCCACCGACGTTCATCACCATTACCGGAAATGCGTAGACCCACACGGGTTTGAATAGATCGGCGCTGAATACAAACCGGAAGTCGGCAAACTCTTTCCTGAGCATCCAGAAAAATGTAAGGTTGGCGATCAGGTTCGCAAGTACGATGTAATCCGGCGCGTGCAGCGGATCGTAGAAGAGGTCGACGGCCGGTTGCAGGAATGCCAGGTATTCCCCTGCGTGAATGTCGCGGCAGATAAGCAGGAAGAACAGGTTCAGGAAAATGTTGATAAGGATGTTGGTGACCCGGATGATCACGAACTTTTTCCCCTTGCCTTCCAGCCGCAACCTCGCGAAGGGGATCGAAACAATGCCGTCGGTGACCATGATGATCGCGAACATCCTCACGATGGATACCGATTCGGGATATTTGATCAACTCCGCGATGGGGCCCGCGAATACGAACATGAGCGTGGAACAGATAAGACTGACCATGATCACTGCGCTCAATATAAGGTCGTAATATTGCTTCCGGTCCTTTTCCTCCCGTGCAAAGCGGAAAAATGCCGTCTCCATCCCGAACGTGTAAAGTACGAGGGCCAGGCCGGCGTAGGCGAAGAGCTGCCCTTGTGCGGCAATTTGTTGAGGTTCAAAAAGCTTGGTATGCAGTGCCACCAGCAGGTAGTTCAAAAAGCGGCCCAGCATGGTGCTGATGCCGTAAGTGGCGGTTTCACTGGCCAGTTTTTTCAGTACGCTCATTCAATGCGGGATTTTCCACCGCAAATATAGGTGAGTAACTGCCAATAAAAGGAAAAGCCCTTCCCGTTTCGTGGGAAGGGCTTTCGGTTTTTTATCGTCAACCCCGGACATCCGAGATGATACTGTCAATCACGCGCTCGATCCGCTTCCATCCTTCATCAGTCTGGAGATCTACGTCAAGCATTCTTTCACGATAGTCGGAGGAGATGGTCAAAAAATAAATGCCTGCTGAAATGAATGCGATTAAAGCGCTGGTGTCATTATAATAGGGCAGGTCGCCTATTTTGCTCAGGATGCGCGTCGCAATCTGATTGCGGGCATCTGAAAGCATCGACTTTCCGGTTCCGATTTCCCAGCGGAGCAGGTCGCGCGTAGCCTTACGCTGGCGCAGATCGTTCGTGAAAGTGTGCATGAGGGACGTGAGAGCTTTGTTCCGTTCTTCTGGTGTCAGCTCGGGGATGCTGTCAATGTAATCGGTGCTGAGGGTTGACGTGTATTCTCCCGACCTGACGTATTGTTCCATCAGGCCGTCTACGCTTTCAAAGTATCTGTAAATCAGTACCTTGTTGACTCCTGCGGTGCGGGCGATCAGGTTGACGCCCACCTTTTCGGTGCCATGTTGTTCAATTACTTCGCCGACCGCCTTGAGTATTTTACTCTTGGTGCGCTCGCGATCACGCTTTTTAACTTTTTCTACTTTCATATGGGTGCTGTTTAGGTTAAAACATAGTAAATGTAACATTTCATATCCAAATTTTATAGCAGAAAAGTTACATTAAGTAACCAAATTTTTAAAATCGTTTCCTTAATGTCACCGTAAAGTCGCAAAAGGATGGAAATGCTATCAAAAGGTCTTCTAACCTCCGAAATTTGGAAGTATTCTAAGTTTGGGAGCGGAAATGAATGGAAATAAAAAAGAGCTCATTGAAAAATGAGCTCTTAGATTACTGTTGGCCGACAAGGACTCGAACCCTGAATAAGACAACCAAAATGTCCTGTGTTACCATTACACCATCGGCCAAAACCGTAAATAGTGGTGCAAAAGTAATGGTAGTCGGGTAACGTGTCAAGTATTTCAAGAAAAAAATTAAATACTTTTTAGCTCAACATTGCTAGCGATCTTTTTTACAAGGCCTTGCAAAACTTTGCCCGGTCCCGATTCGATAAAGATTTCTGCACCGTCGGCTACCATTTGCTCAACAGACTGCGTCCACCTTACCGGAGCTGTGAGCTGGGAAATAAGATTTTCTTTGATAACGGCTACTTCCGTGGCCGGTTTTGCATTCACATTCTGATAAACGGGGCAGATCGGCTGTTCGAACTGTGCCGCATGGATAGCCGCTGCGAGCTCTTCACGCGCGGGCTCCATCAATGGCGAGTGGAATGCACCTCCCACGGGTAACACCAGTGCGCGTTTCGCTCCCGCGGCTTTCAGAAGTTCGTTGGCGCGCTCTACGCCTTCGATTGTTCCGGAAATAACCACTTGTCCCGGGCAGTTGTAGTTCGCAGGTACTACGATTTCGTCGGTAATGCCAGCGCAGATCTCTTCGATCACATTGTCGGCGAGGCCAAGGATGGCAGCCATCGTAGAAGGGCGGATCTCGCAGGCTTTCTGCATAGCCGCGGCCCTTTTTGCCACGAGTGAAAGGCCATCTTCGAAGGAAAGCGCGCCGGCCGCCACCAAAGCCGAGAATTCACCGAGCGAATGGCCCGCTACCATGTTCGGTGAGAAATCCGGAGAGATCTTCGCGAGGATCACAGAATGGATAAATATTGCGGGTTGGGTCACGTTGGTCTGTTTCAGCTCCTCGTCCGTGCCTTCAAACATGATCTTCGTGATCTCGAAACCGAGGATCTCGTTGGCTTTTTCAAACAATGCCTTGGCGGAATCGGAGCTCTGGTAAAGGTCCAGACCCATTCCTTTGAACTGCGAGCCCTGACCAGGGAAAACATATGCCGTTTTCATATGGATGATTTAAGGTTATTCATGATGAAACAAAAAGCCCGGTACAAAACCGGGCTACAAAGGAAATACTTGAATGTGAAAGAAAAAAGGCAAACTATCTGAGAAGCTGTACCCAGCCTTTCATCGAAACAGGCGTGCTCTGTTTTTTGGAAGATTCAAAATAGATGGTCACTTCGTAATAATACTGTCCCGCTGCCAGCTCTTTTCCGCCATTGGTTTTACCGTCCCAGTTGATGTTCACGTCTTTGGTCGAGAATACCTGCGCACCCCAGCGGTTGAAAACCTTGAATTCCAGCGATTGTACAAATGCGGGGCATTCATAAGGTTGGAATACATCGTTCTTGGAATCGCCGTTTGGCGTGAACACGTTGGGCAATACGTACATCGGGCAGTTGTCGCGGCACACCGTGTTGCTTGGCGCGCTTTCACTGCCAAAACGGTTGACGGCCGTTACAAAATAGCAACCCGCAAACGACGCGAGCCCCTCGTGGTTAAAGCTGGTTTGCAGCGGCGAAGGCGGCGTCGTTACCGTGGCGATCAGGGTCGGCGCATCACCTTCATATCTTGCATAATATACCTTGTAGGCAGTCACCAGCGGGTCGCATTCGCGGCCGTCTACCTGGGCGGGATATTCCCATGACAGGTGGTTGGTAAAACCGGCAGTTGTGCAAAACGCTTCCGGATGTGCTCTGAGCGAGTCGCAATTGAGTGGATCGAGGCTCAGTACCGGCGGGCAAGGTTTGGTGGTGTCGGAAGATGAAATACAAAGTATCTGCGAGAAGTTGTACAAAACAGATGGTTTGATCTGGCTGTTGTTGTACGAACCGACTGTTTCCACTTTATAACAATAGGTTGAATCCTTCACGATAGTCACATTGACTGTTCCGTCCGCGGCATATTTATCAGTACCGTCATCAACGTAGGTGAATGTTTGCGGCCCCTGCACTGATACTTCCGCAATGCGGTTGAAAGTCCCCGGTTTTGTTTTGTCCTCTCGGTACACGCGGTGCACACGGTTGCCATTGTCCCAGGGAACGAGAGCCGTCCATTTCAAACCCACCTGATTCGACTGTGCGGCTGCCTGTTCAAGCCTTACCGAGCTGGCTGTTTCCGTTTCGTCGAACTTGGTCAGCTGCCCGTTTTGGGTAGTGTAATATTCGAGTTTGTAGTTATAGGCGTTGACCTCGGTATTCAGGTTTCTGTCCACGAACAGGGTGTCAGGAGCTCCTGCTGTGAGATTGGTATTAATGGCTGCGATCTGTGTAAATGCGGTACCATTCTGCCCGGTAGCTCTGAAAAGGCGGTATTGAGCCGGTAACCCAGCCGCTGCCGCTGGTCTGATCCATTTAACAGTGATAACGCCTTTGGTAGTGCTGGTGGAATCGACGGTAACATTGGTGATCACCGGCATAACCAATGGAAGATTAAGACAAGACTCAGCCGAGGCAAGGCTTTCGCCACCGCCAATCAGATAACCAGGGTCACCAGGGCTTGCGCCGGGTCTTGGGAACAGTGCTACGATGCGGTAGGAGTACGAAACACCCGGACGAAGGCCTTCGCCGCCATTATTATCGAGAAATGTAGTCTGGTTTATATCCACCCTTCCGATTTCCTGATAACCGCTTCCGGCGGGGATGCCCGGCCGGCAGACATCTTCCGAAATATCCGTACATTTCTCCGCACGGTAAATAGCCATCCGGGCGCCTGCGACCTGGCATTTATACGCGTCCCAGTTGAGGCGGTAGGCAGTCCCGGTAGGATCACTCACGGCTGTCGTCTTCAAACCCGTCGGTTTTGGTCCGTAAACTTTAATATTGACCGTAGTCATATCGACCAGTTTCCTGAAAAGCGAGGGGTTTGGCACATTGGGACCGGGAGCATCTTCGACTTTGAAAAGAACATCGTAAGGCTCCAGACGGATGTGCGCACAGGAAGTCTGCCATGTGAACAAACCATTAACAGTACTTTGAGAACCCTGTTGCGCCACGGTAAACTTGGCAATGGGCGGAGGGATGAGCGATGCGTCATAGACACCGCCAGACGATGTGAGCGTGAGCTTGTCGCCATTCTTGTCGGTAGCTGTAACGGGTTGGTTGATCAACGTCCCTGCTTCAACGCAAATATCGGGTATCGGCTTTATCACCGGCCTGTCGTTGCGGGCGTCCTCGACAATAATCTGCATATCCCGGACTATCTGCCCTATGATCACACCGTCGCGCCACTCCTCGACGACAAATGCGACGTTATAATATCCTTTCGTGACGGGCGCGTCCCAGATCAGGTCACCGGTGATCCTGTTCATACTAAAAGTAGCGGGTGAACCACCTGCTTCCGTACTTCCGGGAGGCGTCACCATATTAGGATCTTTGTACTGCAAATTAATCCCCGAGCCATTCACACCGCTTCTCTGTGGTACGAATAAACGGTAAGCAAGACTATCACCGTCCGCATCAAATGCACCGGGGTTGTGAATGTATCGTTGCCCTACCGCCGCCACGTCGATCGGCGCGTTGAGCAGGACGGGCGTCTGGTTCTTCCCGAAATTGGAATTGATTTCGAGTATGGTACTTACATAGAAGTTCAGGTTCTGTGTGGGCGGAGGGCCAATGTTGAGTACGTTATTGTTCCGGTTGTCCTCTTCGAAGGAAATGCGGTACAAGCCTGAGGAGCGGAAGGTGTAATTGATGATGTAGGTGTTCTGTGTTGTGTTGTTGCCAATGTTGGGAATGGGCTGAATACGTGGAGCTTCCCTAACATCAAAGTTGGCATTCGGGCCAGGATTAACAGGGCCGATTGTGAAAAACACGCTGTTTTGGGCATTGGCAGCACCCTCGCCATTCTGCATATCGAAATATGCGGTGAGTTTTATCTCGTAGGTATGGACATCTGAGTTGGCGGGAGTAAGCCTCCGGGCAGTGATTTCACCCGCACGTATGTGTGTGGCCATCGCCTGAAATCCGTTACACAGTAAGGCCAGGAAGAAAAAATATAATGGGATTCGTAAAGCAGAGCGCATAGATCTGTGTCGAGCTAATAATGATAGGGAGGTAACGGCAGGCGCCATATCTCCTGTCAGGTACGTTAAATCAACGAAAATTCAAGTAAAAATGTGTGCTTTGGGAATGAATATAATATGTCGGTTTGTAAACTTACAAAACAACTTTATAAATCATATATGAATTGCCACAAAGTCCCCAAGCAGCACAAATAGCGCTCTGATGTGATTTTACATTGCTATCTCAGCAATTGCACCCAACCTTTCATAGTAGTCTCCGCACCTTCTTTTTTAAATGACTCGAAATTGATAGTTACTTCATAATAATATTGCCCTGCCGACAGCTCTTTACCGCCATTGGTTTTACCGTCCCAGTTGATATTGACGTCTTTGGAAGAAAACACTTCGGCACCCCAGCGGTTGAAAACCTTGAATTCCAGCGATTGTACGAATGCGGGGCATTCATAGGGCTGAAACACATCGTTTTTGGAATCTCCGTTAGGTGTGAATACGTTAGGTAAAACGTACATCGGGCAGTTGTCGCGGCAGACTGTATTGCTGGGCGCGCTTTCGCTTCCGAAGCGGTTGACGGCCGTAATATAATAGCAGCCGGCAAAGGATGTCAGCCCGTTATGGTCGTAAGCGGTTTGCAGCGGCGAAGGCGGCGTGGTTACAGTGGCGATTAAAGCCGGGGTATCGCCTTCATATCTCGCATAATATACCCTGTACGCGGTCACCAACGGGTCGCACTCGCGTCCATCGGCCTGCTGGGGATATTCCCAGCTCAGGTGATTGGTGAAACCTACGGTAGTACAAAAAGCTTCCGGATGTTTTCTGAGCGAATCACAATTCAGCGGGTCGAGGCTAAGGACCGGCGGGCATGGCCTGATGGTATCCGATGACGATGTACAAAGAATTTGAGAAAAATTATAGAGTACAGAAGGCTTGATCTGGCTGTTGTTGTACGAACCCACCGTTTCCACTTTATAGCAATAAACAGCGTCTTTCACAATGGTCACATTGACCGTGCCATCTGCCGCATATTTATCTTTACCATCGTCCAGGTAGGTGAATGCCTGCGTTGGCCCAACAGCTACTTCGGCAATGCGGTTGAATGTCCCCGGCTTTGTTTTATCCTCGCGGTATACTCTGTGAACCCGGTTGCGGTTATCCCATGGCACGAGCGCTGTCCATTTCAACCCGATCTGGTCGGGCAGGGCTGCGTCCTGTTCCAGCCTGACAGAACTTGCAGTTTCGGTCTCATCGAATTTGGTCAGCTGGCCATTTTGGGTCGTGTAATATTCGAGTTTGTAGTTGTAGGCATTGGCCTCGGTATTCAGGTTTCTATCTACAAAAACAGTGTCCGCTGCGCCGGGTGTGAGGTTAGTATTAATGGTCGCGATTTGTGAGAATGCGGTACCTTGCTGCCCGGTCGCCCTGAACAGCCGGTACTGAGCCGGTAGTCCTGCCGCTGCGGCCGGTCTTATCCATTTAACGGTGATAACGCCTTTGGTCGTGCTGGTAGAATCGACCGTCACATTCGTGATCACCGGCATCATGACTGGCAAATTCAGGCAGTACTCTGCGGAGGCCACGCTCTTACCGCCACCGATGAGATATCCAGTTTCGCTTGGGCTTGCGCCGGGTCTCGGGAACAACGCCACAATCCGGTAGGAATACGAAACCCCGGGGCGGAGGCCTTCGCCGCCATTATTGTCGAGAAATGTGGTCTGATTTATATCCACTCGTCCGATTTCTTCATAACCCGAGCCGGCCGGAATGCCTGTTATACAAACGTCTTCAGGAATATCGGTGCAGTGCTCGGCGCGGTAAATGGCAATTTTTGCACCTGCAACCTGGCATTTGTAAGCATCCCAGGTAAGCCTGTATGCGGTGCCGGTAGGGTCGGTGACGGCAGCGCCCCGCAAACCCGTCGGCTTTGGCCCGTAAATGCGGATATTCCAGGTGGTCATATCTGCCAGTTTTCGGAACAGCGAGGGATTCGGGTATGTCGGCGGTGGGCCGTCTTCCACTTTGAAAAGTACGTTGTATGGTTCGAACCGGATATGGTCGCAGGAGGTCTGCCAAACGAATGTACCGGTAACGCTTCCCTGTGCGCCCTGGTTGGCGACGGTGAAATTAGCGATTGCCGGTTTGATCAGCGACGCATCGTAGACACCGCTTGCCGATGTGAGAGTGACCTTGTCGCCGTTTTTATCGGTCGCTGTTACTTTCTGGTTAATGAGCGTGCCGGCCTCCACGCAAATGTCCTGTATTCGAGGCACCACAGGGCGATCATTGCGCACATCCTCGACGATGATCTGCATATCCCGGACGATCTGCCCGATTAACGCGCCGTCGCGCCATTCCTCTACGACAAACGCAACATTATAATACCCTTTGGTTACAGGGGCATCCCAGATTAGGTCGCCGGTTACGCGGTTCAGGCTGAATGTGGCTGGCGAAGCGCCGGTTTCAGTCTGGCCTGGGGGGGTGGTGAGATTCGGGTCCTCATATTCGAGGTTGACACCCACGCCGTTGGGGCCACCTTTCTGGGGTGTGAACATGCGGTAAGCAATGCTGTCGCCATCGGCGTCGAAAGCGGCAGGGTTATGAATATACCGCTGTCCCACCGCTGCCAGGTCAATGGGTGCATTCCGGAGGACTGGCGTCCGGTTCATCCCGTAGGTGGAATTGATTTCAAGGATCGTGCTCAGGTAGAAATTAAGATCGTCGGTAGGTTTGGGCCCAATATTCAGGATACCGTTGTTTCGCGCATCTACTTCCATGGAAATCCGGTAGGCCCCGGCGCCCGGGAAAGTGTGTATGGCAGTATAAACGTTTTGCGAAGTGTTGTTGCCGATGTTATTTCTTGAGCGCCTGGGGGCTTCAAGGAGAAACGGATTCCCGGTGCCCAGTGCATTGCCAATTTTAAAAATGACAGAATTCTGGCCGTCGGCCGCCTGTTTTCCATCGAGTTCGTCGAAATACCCCGTCAGTTTGATTTCATACGTATCGGTGCTGAGCGAGAGCCTTCTCGCCGTGATTTCCCCGGCCCGGAAGTGTGTTGCGAAAACCTCGCTGAACGGTAAGGTTAGCAATAGAAGAACAAGCAGGGTCAGGCAAGATAGAGGTCTGAGCATGGGTCGGTTCGTTAGTCGTCCGGGTATGTAACAACTGAACGAAACACCTGTTTAAAAATGTGTGCTGTGCGGTTACAAAATAGTAGGAGATGCAGCCCTGATCCCTTCGCACTGAGCAGCTTGCTTTTACAAAGCCTAATCAGTCTAAATAATTCTTAATAATGATTATAAATAAACAGGGGGGTGGCAAAAATGAAAGGGATTTTTTGCCTCGCATACGTTTGTGATATACCTTTGAAAGGTTCTAAATATACCTCATTTTTTTGTACTAAAACCATTCGTTTTTGATTATGTCGTGGTTTTCACAAACGTTAACGAGCTCTATCGGTAAAAAACTTCTGATGGCTCTTACCGGACTTTTTTTGATTAGCTTTCTGGTCATTCATGCCACTATCAATGCCATGATTTTCTATAATGATGGCGGAGAGACTTTTTCCCACTGGGGGCACTTCATGGGTACCAACCCGATTATACGTACGCTTGAAATCGGCCTCGTTGCGGGCTTTATCATCCATATCGCCGATGGCCTGATCCTCTGGAAAAACAACCGCGATGCCCGCCCGATTAGATATGCCGTCAACAATGCGTCGGCGAACAGCACCTGGTACTCGCGCAGCATGGGCTTGCTCGGGACATTGCTTTTGATCTTCCTCGTGATCCACACTTCGCATTTCTGGATTCCTAACCGCTCCAACCAGTTTGCGACCGGCGAAGAGCTGAACCTTTACCAAATGATGCTCGACACTTTCCAGAATCCGGTTGTCGTGTTGATCTATGTACTGGGCTGCATTTCCCTTTTCTGGCATTTGTTGCACGGTTTCAAAAGTGCATTCCAATCGCTGGGCCTCAACCACGTTAAGTACAACGGCCTGATCTCGTTCGTAGGAACCGCATTTTCGATCATTGTGCCGATCCTCTTTGCATTAATGCCGATCTCCATTTACCTCGGCTGGGTCAAGTAATCCGAAAGCGTCTCATTTCTAAATTTTCGATTAAATAATATTTGATATATGGCAACTTCATCTCGTCTGGATGCCAAAATACCACAAGGACCACTCGAAAGTAAATGGAGCAAATACCGCTCTTCCGTGCCGCTGGTTAACCCTGCGAACAAACGTAATCTCGAGATCATTGTCGTAGGGACCGGACTTGCCGGTGCTTCTGCCGCTGCAACCCTCGCGGAGCTCGGTTATAAAGTAAAAGCATTCTGTTTCCAGGATTCCCCACGCCGTGCGCACTCGATTGCTGCACAAGGAGGGATCAATGCAGCAAAAAACTATCAGAATGACGGTGACTCGGTTTACCGTCTTTTTTATGATACCATTAAAGGTGGCGACTACCGTGCGCGTGAAGCGAATGTACACCGCCTCGCCGAAGTTTCGGGGAACATTATCGACCAGTGCGTAGCGGCAGGTGTGCCTTTCGCGCGTGAATACGGTGGTTTGCTTTCCAACCGCTCATTCGGTGGAACGCAGGTACAGCGTACTTTCTACGCAGCGGGTCAGACCGGCCAGCAGTTGTTGCTCGGAGCCTATTCCGGCTTGCAGCGCCAGGTAGGGATGGGTACAGTGAAAATGTACAACCGCCACGAAATGCTCGACATCGTGAATATCGATGGCAAGTGTCGCGGTATCATCGCCCGTAACCTCATCACGGGAGAGCTAGAGAGGCACGCGGGCCACGCAGTATTGCTTTGTACAGGCGGTTACGGAAACGTATTCTACCTTTCTACCAATGCCATGGGTAGCAATGTTACAGCGGCATGGAAAGCGCATAAACGAGGTGCATTCTTCGGCAACCCTTGTTTTACCCAAATTCACCCGACCTGTATCCCGGTTTCCGGCGAGCACCAGTCGAAACTGACCCTGATGTCTGAGTCGCTTCGTAACGACGGACGTATCTGGGTTCCTAAAAAACAAAACGACAACCGTCCGGGCAACGAGATCCCGGAAGAGGAGCGTGATTACTACCTCGAGCGCCGTTACCCTGCGTTCGGTAACCTCGTACCGCGTGATATCGCGTCGCGCGCCGCAAAAGAGCGTTGCGATGCCGGTTATGGCGTAGGAACTTCCAAACTGGCTGTTTACCTCGATTTCGCTGCGGCGGTAGAGCGTTACGGACGTGCGGAAGCTAACAAGAACAACATTCACAATGCATCCGATGCCGACATTATCACATGGGGTAAGGCTGTTGTGAAAGAAAAATATGGTAACCTGTTCGATATGTATAAGCAAATCACCGGGGAAGACCCCTACGAGGTGCCTATGCGTATCTATCCTGCGGTGCACTACACCATGGGCGGCCTTTGGGTTGACTATAACCTGATGACCACCGTTCCCGGCTTGTATTCGCTGGGAGAGGCTAACTTCTCCGACCACGGCGCGAACCGCCTCGGCGCTTCGGCACTGATGCAGGGACTTGCCGACGGTTATTTCGTGATCCCATACACGATCGGTGCCTACCTGGCGAGCGAAATCCGCACGGGAAAGATCTCCACAGATCATGAAGCATTTGTAAAAGCGGAAGCAGAAGTAAGGGACCGCATTGAAACATTGCTGAAAATTCAGGGAAAAACTTCTCCTGAGCTGTTCCACCGCCGTTTGGGCAAGATCATGTGGGACAAATGCGGTATGGCGCGTAATGCAGAAGGTTTGAAACAGGCGATCGAGGAAATTCGTCAACTGAGAAGAGATTTCTGGTCGGATGTGAAAGTAATGGGTAATGCCAGCTATTTCAACCCTGAACTTGATAAGGCCAACCGCGTGGCGGACTTTATTGAACTTGGCGAGCTGATGTGTATCGATGCTTTGGACCGTAACGAATCATGCGGAGGCCACTTCCGGGAAGAATATCAGACCGAGGAAGGGGAAGCATTGCGTGACGATGAAAATTACATGTATGTCTCGGCCTGGGAGCACAAAGGGCCCGAGAATTGGGAGCTTCACAAGGAAGAGCTTGTTTACGAAAACATCAAGATCGCTCAGAGAAGCTATAAATAAAATCCCCGGTGGCACGGATTTGTGCCACGCTTAAAAGTTGAATCAGATATAAAGAATATAGGTATGGAAGGAAATATGAGTTTGTCTCTGAAAGTATGGAGACAAAGCAATAAAGATGCAGCAGGAGGCTTTGAAAACTATAAGTTGGATCACGTCTCTCCTGATATGTCATTTCTTGAAATGTTCGATGTCTTGAATGAGCAACTCATCGAGGAGGGAAAGGAGCCTGTATCGTTCGACCACGACTGTCGTGAAGGTATCTGCGGAGCCTGTTCGATGTACATTAATGGCCGTCCGCACGGGCCGCTGCGGGGTGTAACAACCTGCCAGCTGCACATGCGCTCGTTCAACGACGGGGATACCATTGTAGTAGAACCATGGAGAGCGCAGGCGTTTCCGGTAATTAAAGACCTCGTGGTAGACCGCGACGCATTCGACCGCGTGATTTCTGCCGGTGGTTTCGTTTCTGTCAATACGGGTAATGCGCAAGATGCGAACGCCCTGCCCATCCCCAAAGAAGCTGCAGACGACGCATTTGCGGCGGCAGCATGTATCGGTTGCGGTGCTTGTGTAGCGGCTTGTAAAAATGCCTCTGCAATGCTTTTCGTATCTGCAAAAATCTCCCAGCTGGCGTTGTTGCCGCAGGGACAGGCAGAACGCAGCATCCGTGCCGAGAAAATGGTTGCACAAATGGACGCAGAAGGTTTCGGAGCCTGCACCAACACCGGCGCCTGCTCGGCAGAATGCCCGAAAGAAATCAGCCTCGAAAACATCGCCCGCATGAACCGCGAGTACATCGGCGCGAAGTTCACGTCTTCGGCGGTTTAGGATATATTGATGCAGTAATGCAGGGCAGCCGGTTTTCCGGTTGCCCTGTTTTTGTTTTGAGGGGTAGGACTTGAATCTGTTAATGTTTCAAAATGTTTATATTGCATTAGGCGAGGAAACAACAACATGGATACAATAGAATTGAGATATAAGCCCCTGCGTCTGGACGACGATGAATTCTACGAGTTTTGCAGGGAGAACGATCAACTCAAAATAGAGAGGGATAGCGAAGGAACGATCTATATTATGTCGAATACTGGTGGAGCTACGGGGATGTTAAATTCAATCATTAACTATTGATTAATGCATTGGGATCTTTCCACGACGTTAGGGTTTGTGTTTGATTCTTCTACCGCGTTTAGACTTCCGAATACTTCCGTCAGGCCCCCTGACGTTGCTTGGGTATCAGCAGAACGCTGGGGGCGTTTGACAAAGGCGGAAAAAATAAAATTCCCACCAGTATGTCCTGATTTCGTTGTAGAATTGCTCTCGGCGAATGATGATTTGAAAACTATTCAGAAGAAAATGCAAACGGAATGGATTGGAAATGGTTGCAAGTTGGCTTGGCTCATTGATCCGTTTGAGGAAATGGTGTTCATTTATCGTGCTGACGCAGATGTTGAGATTTTCAATAGTTTTGACCAGCAACTATCAGGAGAAAATGTGCTGCCGGGATTTCAGTTCGATTTAAGTAAACTGAAAATTTCATATTGATTTTACCTTAAAAAAGCGAAGCAGACGATCATCCGACCGTCTGCTTCGCTTTTTTATCAGGATATTCTCAGAAAATTACTTCTTCTTGGTAGTATCAGCCGCAGCAGGTTTGCCAGCGTTTTTATATTCTTTGTTCAAACCGTCGATGATCTTCTGGGTTACGTCCAGAGATGGATTGGCGAACAGGATACCGCCGCCCAGGGAGTAGCCCAGTACATATTCGTAGCCGTTTTCCTTGTTGTATTTCTCGATATAGGCACGGATATTTTTGTACAGCTCTTCGTTCTTTTTAGCCTCTTCCTGGCCTAATGCCTGCGCCGACTGGTCGCGGTAAGCCATCAGGTCCTGCTGCTTTTTCATAAGCTGGGCTTCTGTGGAGCGAGCTTGCTCGGGAGTCATGGTTTGTGCTTTCTGCTGAAAAAAGGCAACTTCATTTTGCAAAGAGCGTCCTTTGGTTGTCAGCTCGTTTTCAAGCTGGAAATTCTTGTTTTCAAGCTCTTTTCTGGTATCCTTGAAGAAGTCGTAGTTTTTCAGAAGTGAATCCACCTGAACGTAAACAGTACGGCGGCCTGCCACTACTGCACCATCTGCGGCTGCACCTGTGTCTGACGATTTGCTCGAAAAATGAAGGAAGAATAACACCGCCACAGCAAGCGAAAGGACGACGTTCCAGATCAATGAAGTATTGTTGTTCACGTTTTTAAGGTTTGGTTGTTTTGAACGAGCCGCAAAGATAATGATTTGTGTTTAAGTACAATGAATAACTACCTCCGGCGAGCCAGGTCGCAGCTTTTACGAGCTGTGTGTTGAAAGCGGCACCGGATGTTTACGGAATATCTGCCGTACCCAGTGCCCCGCGGCGCCCGAAAAACCACCTAAAAGGCCCCCAATGACGGTCGTTACGAGCAATAGCAGAATGCCGTTGGGCAACATAAATATCTTTGCTACGCGGTCGGACATGGCGCCATCGGAGATGAAATGCTGGTAGTACCCATAAAGCAGCCAGGGTACGGCAATGCCGCCGAAGCCTGTCCAGAAAGCCCCTGACGACGTAGCGGGCCGCCAGAAAAGGATCACGAACGGTACGATACCAATCACCCACCACGGAGTAAAGATTTGCAGGATCGCCGATAAAATGGCTATGAGGAAGAAGTTCATGCGTTCGGGGTTAACGTTTTTGCAATACAAGACTGGACGCCAGATGCGGCACTTTCTGATCCGGAGAGTTAAGGTAGATCAGCTCGTTGAGCTCGCCTTTCTCCCATTTTTTCAACAGGTTGAGATAATAGGGACTCCCGGGGTTGCCCGACTGTCCTCCGGGATAAATGCCATAAGCCCGGGGCGTAGGGCCGAGTTCGACGACCATTCGCCACGAGGGCCCTTTACGTTTGGTCATCGCATTGACAATGCTGCTACCCCCGCCTGTTACCAGCGGCGGCGCATTAAATGGCTTGATACTCCGGCTCAAATGCCTGATCTCCGCCGCTTTCACCTTCGACCATTGCCACTCGGGGCTCATAGCGCCTTTGTGGGCAGCAAGTGTGTCGAGCGAGGCGTTGAAACTTTGGTAAACGAGGTCGGGCAACGTCTCTTTTTCGGGGGTGTTGACATTATCGAACCATTTTTCATTCGGCTGCTTCAAAATCAGGTAAAGCGTCCGGTCGCGGGATGGATATTCCATCGGGCTATCGGGAGACGAGAAGTCGTCGTTCCAGATGGCCTGGCCTAACAGCGGATACCAGGTTTCGAATATCGATGCCGCGACAGATTCGGGGGCATTCTGGTAATTCCAATTCGAGAGCAAAATATGGGCAGCCTTCTGTTTGGGCGTCAACGACCGTGTTTCGAGAATGTTCAGGAGCTTAGGCAGCAACGTGCGCGCAAGGACACTGAAATTGTCGTTCTGCAACATTCTGAGACTGTCCGCATTGGCGTTCGTCATCGCCTGCAGGCGCTCGTTGATGCGGATCGCGCGCTCGGAGGGTGCGAAACTCCAGTTGATATAATATGGATAGGTCGTATCGGCGGACGATTGGTTAGCGCTGCTCACAAATCCTCTCGGCGGATTTTTTACAAAAGGGTTCTGCTCTGAGGGAATCCAGCCGTTCCAGTCGTCGGCGCGGGATGAGCCATCCAGCACGAACTTGCCTTGTTCCTCGTATTTCAAAGGAATCTTGCCATTAACGGTAATGGCGATGTTCTTCTCATTATCCGCAAATACGAAGTTTTGCGCCGGTCCGACGTAATGCGTTAAAGCCTTCCGGTAATCATCGTAAGTTTTGGCCTTGTTAAGCTCGTAAAAGGTAATAAAGCTGTTTCCCGGCTCATGGCCGATCCATTTGATCGCCAGGTTGGGCAAATCGCCAAATGTCCCGTCCGAATCGGTCACTGGCCCGTGGTGGGTGTAAATGATCTGCTCGCGATAGGGCTTCAACTGACCCTTGACATGGATAATTTCCTCCCGCTTATGGGTAGGTTTCCATTGATTATCATGCCAGTAGAAATTCCTGTATTCGTTTTTAAATTTGATTTTATACAAATCAAAAACATCTGCGTCCACATTGGTAACACCCCATGCGACACGCTCATTGAAACCGATAATAACACTCGGGATACCCGGCAGCGACACGCCGTACACATTCACATCCGGCGCATGCAACTGCACCTGGTACCAGATCGACGGCAGCGACAGTTCCAGGTGAGGGTCGTTGGCGAGAATAGGGTAGCCCGTAATGGATTTCTCTGCGCTCACCGCCCAGTTGTTACTACCAATGCCTTCTTCCTTAGGGCCTCTTTCGGGCAATGCGGTCATTGGTTTGGACAACAATGCAATGCTATCGCCCGGTATCATCGGCGGAACGGCCTTCGGAATCGGAAGCTTAGCGAAATCCCAGGTTGTCCCGGAAGGGATAATAGGGCTTTCCTGCAACATCGGATAATCGGGGAAGAGCTGGGCGATGGTTTCCTGTCCATATTTTTTCAATGCATTCGTCATGGCCAGCTCATTGGACCGCCCCGCAAGCGTGAGCGTCATCTGTTCCAGCATATACATGGTATTGATCGGCTTCCAGGGCTCGGGCTGGTATCCTAGGAGTTTGAATTCGATGGGATAATCCTTCGGGGCCAGTTGGCGGATAAAGGCATTTACACCGGCCGTGTAGCCCAGCAATGCTTCCCGTGAGCGCGGATCGGTCATAGCCATTTTCAGGTTGGCTTCTGCGCCATAACCCATTCCCAGCCGGCGGCTCTGCTGATCCAGTGCCAGCGTAGCCGGGCCCAGTATTTCGGAAAGCCTCCCCGCTGCGGCACGAGTTTGCAGGTCCATTTGCCACAACCGATCTTTGGCGGTAATGTAGCCTTGCGCGTAAAAGAGGTCGAAGTCGTTTTTGGCAAAAATATGCGGCACGCCGGAGTCGTCGAAGCGGATCGTTACCTCGTCATGCAGGCTGTCCAGTTGCAGGGTTACCCGTGTTTTGGGGTCGATAACCTTTTCACTGTTCTGCCATAACCCGCAAAAAGGGCTCAGGAATGGCCCGAGTGCAGGTGCAGGTGCCCACGGCTTATCGAGCACATAAACCAGCCCGGCTGTGATAGCGATAAACAAAATTGCCTTTACGAACTTCATAGAGAGGATATTGACGTGCTTGTACAGGAAAAAGGCATTATTCGGAAATTGCTTGCACCATCGCCTCGATCAGTTCCAGGTCTGAATACATGACCGATTTTTCATCGGGAATTTCTCCGGCCATCGAAATGCCGTCGGGGAAAAACTTTTGCCTTGCAGGCCGGAATTTTTTAGCGGTCAAATGCAGCGAATGCACGCCGGCACTCTTTAATTCAGCTGCGTTTTGATGGTTTACCCCGCCGCCTGCCATGATTTCGATCCTCCCGTTTGCTTCTTTGGCAAGCTTGCCCAGCAGTTCCGTCGCCTGAATGGCCGATGGTTTCTGGCCGGATGTAAGAATCCGTTCGGCGCCTGTTGCGATCACATCTTTGAGCGCCTTCATCGGGTCGGGTGTCAGGTCGAATGCACGGTGGAAAGTGACTTTTAACGGAGCAGCGTAATCGACAAGGGCCTTCGTGCGTGCCACATCTACGTTGCCGTCTGCGGTAAGAATGCCGAACACGACGCCATTTGCCCCCAGCTTTTTGGCGAGATCGATATCTTTTCGCATGATTTCTTCTTCAAAAAAGTCATACACAAAATCACCTCCCCGCGGCCTGATCATCACATATAAAGGTATATCGACGTTTTTTCGTACGATTTCAACCAGCCCGGCGCTGGGAGTAGTACCGCCTTCGCCGAGGCCGCCGCATAGTTCAATCCTGCCCGCCCCGCCGGCCTGTGCATTGATACAGGATTCCAGCGAATAAGCGCAAATTTCAATAGTCATCATATGGTATTTGTAATGGTGAGGGAAATTAAGGGTTTTTCGGGAAAGAAGAGCCGAATGGAAAAAGTGCGGGCATAGATATTGTGTAAATCAGAGTCAGCCAAACACGCCATTAGCGGTATTGCCTGTTTCATCGACGCACAAGTTCTTTTAAGGCAATGAAATATTTAATTTATTGATATTCAAATCATTAATTGGTGGCCGAAAATAAAATTTGTAACCCGGTAATTATTTTTCTTTTTTTTCACTTTAAGCTTTTAAAAGATATCAAATTTTTTACTTTTGCAAAAAAGTAAAGTAACCATTAATAGGCGAAAATATTATGTACTGGACTCTCGAACTCGCATCGTACCTTGAAGATGCTCCCTGGCCAGCTACCAAAGACGAGCTAATTGACTTTGCAATCAGAACAGGCGCTCCGTTAGAAGTAGTTGAAAACCTTCAGGAGCTTGAAGATGATGGTCAGCCCTATGAAAGCATTGAAGAGATTTGGCCCGACTATCCCACCAAAGACGATTTCTTTTTCAACGAAGACGAATACTAGCGAAAACGGCACTCTATCGGTGCCGTTTTTTTATGATATATGGTCCGCTTTTTTACGTCACTCGCTCGCCATAATTTTTTAAATCTGACAAAAGGAATGTATATTGTTAGCGTTAACAAATGAGGAGGACGAGGTAAGTTACCGAAAGTGATTTAGTCATAACTCATACATTTATCCATTCCAACCCGATGGAGCTTCGATTGTTGAAAGAGCTGGTTAAGAAAGGTGAGGGGGAACATCTGGAATTCAAACTGAAATCCAATCACCCCGAGAAGATCGTCCGCGAAGTGGTTGCCTTCGCAAATTCAGGGGGCGGTAAGCTGATGGTCGGAGTGGGTGACGATAAGACTATCAAGGGTCTTAAAGATGCCGATGAGGATGAATACACCCTCTCGCGCGCCATCGACAAGTACATTTATCCCAAAATCAGTTACAAAAAGGAACGCGTGGCCATCACGCCCGACCGCGATGTGCTCGTGCTGACGATCCCGCGGAGCGTCGATAAGCCGCATTATGTGGTGGACGACACGGGTGCGCGCCAGGCGTACATTCGTGTGGACGACAAATCGATCCAGGCAAGCCGCGAAATGAAGGAAATCATGCGCCGGGGCCGCGACGAGCGGGATATCAGTTTTAAGTATGGAGACAAAGAGGAAAAACTGATGAAGCTGCTCGACGAGAAGGAATCGGTCACCGTGGACCTTTTTGCGACATTTGCGGGAATACCCCGTAAAATTGCTTCTAACACGCTGGTTGTGATGGTGCTGGCGAGGATACTGGACGTCCATCCGCAAGAAATGATCGACAAGTTCACGATGTCGATGGCTTATCAGTCGAATTAACCGGAGTTATATTGCCAGAAAGGTTTTTCCCAGCCACATTCCCAGAAATGTAGCTGCGAAGCAGGCTGTTATACTGATTGTAATGTTGAGAGCGGCTTCGGGCCAGCGGTCGTTGAGGAAGAGTTGGATGGTTTCATTGCTGAAACTCGAAAAAGTGCTGAAACCACCGCAGAAGCCAACTACGATAAATAGCCGTAAGGCTGCCACCATATCGGCGGATTTGAATGCAGCCCATCCGCCGAAAGTACCCAGGATAAGGCAGGCCAAAATATTGGCCGTCAGCGTTCCGAATGGGAAAACTGACGGCCATAATGTGAATGCCCTTCCAATCGCATACCGTGACAGACTGCCTAATCCGCCTCCTATAAAAACGATGATCAGGTTGTTCATAGCGGCTCGCTCGTATATTTAACGGATATCAGAACGGCAGGTCGTCCGACTCGTCTTCGGTGAAGGTTGTCACCGGTGGAACCGGGTTGCCACCTGCATTATAGGATGCGCCGCCACTGGTTGCTCCCGCTTTTTCCACTTTCCACGCACGTACCTCTGTGTACCAGCGAGAGTTGTACTCGCGGCTTTCCACGTCTATGGAAGCGGTGACCGAGTCGTTTACTTGCAGGTTCGACTGGTCGATCTTGTCGCCCCACAATGAAATGCATACTTTTTTAGGATATTGTGAGGGTATTTCAAGAATAAATTCCTGTTTGCGCCACATCCCGTTTTTTCCCTGGCCTGTAACTTCCGGCAGCAAAGCAATGACAGTTCCTGATACTTCCATTGATTAGATATGTTTTAGTGTCTCTTTCAAAAATGGTTCCAAAAGTAAGGGTTTTGGTTGTCGATTGCAATGCTGAATGCTAATCGGTACCGATCGCCTGGTTGAGGTCGGCGATAATATCTTCTACATCCTCGATGCCTACGCTGAGCCGTATCAAGGTGTCCTTCAGGCCAATTTTAAGGCGTTCTTCACGCGGCATTCCGCCATGGGACATGCTTGCCGGATGCGTACAAAGCGATTCGACACCGCCCAGCGATTCGCCCAATGCGAATACCCGCAGATTTTCCATTGTACGAACGGCTTTTTCATAACTATCGTCTTTCAATTCAAAAGACACAACCCCGCCAAAGCCGCGCATTTGTTTTCCCGCTAATGCGTGGCCGGGATGGTCGGGCAGGCCGGGGTAATATACTTTCCCGACTTTGGGGTGAGCGGCCAGCCACACGGCCACCTGCCCGGCGTTCTCGCAATGGCGCTGCATCCTTATATGCAGCGTTTTAATGCCTCTCAGGACCAAAAAGCAATCTTGCGGGCCGGGTACTGCTCCGGAGGCATTCTGAATAAACTTTAACTGACTGGTCAGCTCGTCATTACTGGTTATTAACGCGCCCATCACCGTGTCGGAATGGCCACCGAGGTATTTGGTTACGGAATGCATGACGATGTCCGCGCCGAGGTCCAGCGGATTTTGAAGATATGGCGAAGCAAACGTGTTGTCGACGCAGGTTACGATATTGCGTCCTTTGCAAACGCGGGCAACGCTTTCAATATCTATGATTTTCAGTAATGGGTTTGTAGGTGTTTCCAGCCACACCATCCGCGTTTTTTCCGAAAGCAACTGGTCGATTCGCTCGATTTCTCCGATATCTACAAACTTGAAAACTAATCCCAAAGGCTCGAAAATGCGTTTCATAAGCCGGTAGGTGCCGCCATAAATGTCGCTGGGCGCGATGATCTCGTCGCCAGGTTTAAAAAGCTTCAAAACGGCATCGGTTGCGGCGAGGCCGGAGGCGTAGCAAATACCGTGTTTACCGTTTTCCAATGCGGCGAGGGCCGTTTGTAACGCGGTTCTTGTGGGGTTGCTGCTTCGGGCATATTCGTAGCCTTTGTGCTTGCCAGGGCTTTCCTGGACGTAGGTGGATGTCTGGTAAATCGGCGTCATGATAGCGCCGGTAGTGGGGTCCGGCTCGACGCCGGCGTGTATGGCTTTGGTTCCGAATTTCATTTTCAGCTGTTGAAATTGCCACGAAGACACGAATTATCACGAATGTAACTTAGCGTTTATTCATTGTCCGCGGCGGTTGTGTCTTGGTGGCAAATATTAATGTAGAAAAGCAAGTTCACAAAAACCTTTTGCCAAAACAACTGGTTATCCATTTAGAAAAAGTAAAGCCGATTAGCCTTGGAAACGTCAACACCAAAAAGATTTTCACTTCCGGTCGTCGTAAGCATATTGATGACGATCGTACCATTGGTGACGACCTCTATCCTAACAGCCTGGGCTATCAATCATGAAAAAATACTTCGCGAGTTGCCTGTGGAATGGTGGCTCGGTGTAACATTCATCCTCACGCTGGCTTCCTCCGCTGCGTTGACACCTCCTACATTTCTGGCATTGGTCTACGGTTACTTCCTCGGCTGGTCGTCGCTTCCGATGCTTTTCGCGTTGAATATCGGTGCTATATCCATCATATACGTCTCCGCGCATTTTCTGCACGCGGCGTCCGTGCGAAACTACCTGATCCAGGTCTATCCACAGGTCGGCTCGTTGCTGCGGCGGTTTTATAAGAACGAGTTAAGGCTGATATTTTTTGCAAAACTATCTCCCGTCTTGCCCTTCGCAATCACCAACCTGTTTTTCGCTATGGCCGGTGCACGTTTCAAACAGGTACTCACGGGAGGGACACTGGGTATGATCCCGAGGACATTACTGGCTGTGTGGGCAGGCAAGGAAGCGCAGGATATCCGCTATTTGCTCGAACATCCGAATGAAGGATTAGCTACGAAAATTGTGCTGATAGCGCTCATTGTGATATCTACCGCGGGGATAGGATATTTCTTCAAAGACAGAAGCATAGTAGAATCATAGGGCGATTTTTTCACGGACTAATGCTCCTTTGATAATATCGTACAATAATACGCTACAAAACGCTACAAACTCATCGGCTTCATCCTGTTTCTTTGTGGTAAAGTTATAAATACCCGAAAAGTAGAATGAAATCCTTACCCGTCATTGATCTCATCATTGTGATTGCCTACCTGATAGGCATGGTTGCCGTAGGGGTATACTTTTCAAGAAAAAATACCAATGCCGAGCAATTCACCAAGGCTTCGGGACGCATTCCGGGCTGGGCGATCGGTATTTCAATTTATGCGACGTTTTTGAGCAGCAATACTTTCCTTGGCGTGCCGGGCAAGGCATTCGGAAGCAACTGGAGTTCTTTTGTATTCAGCTTGTCGATGCCGTTTGCGGCCTGGGTGGCGACCAAGTTTTTCATACCTTTTTACCGTGGCACGGGCGAAGTTTCGGCTTATACGCACTTGGAACACCGTTTCGGGGCTTGGGCGCGCACATATGCCGTGATTTGCTTCCTTCTGACCCAGCTGGCGCGCATGGGATCTATTTTCTTTGGAATCGCATTGAGCCTGCAAGCGCTGACGGGCTACCCGATGTCGACGATCATGATCGTGGTGGGGATTTGCATCGTTTTGTACACGGTAATGGGAGGTATGGAAGCGGTGATCTGGACGGAAGTCGTGCAGGGAGTGATCAAAACCATTGGCGCACTCGTGATACTTTACCTGGTTGTGGTGGGGGTATCGGGCGGGATGCCGAGCATTATCGAGATTGGCAAAGCGAACGATAAGTTCAGCCTGGGTACGCTGGCGCCGGATTTTACGACGGCCTCATTCTGGGTGATTTTGCTTTACGGGTTTTTTATGAACCTGAACAATTTTGGCATGGATCAGAACTACGTGCAGCGGTACCACACCACCTCCTCGGCGAAAGAAGCGGCGGGTTCGGTATGGCTTTGCGTGTACCTGTACGTGCCGGTGTCGCTGATATTCTTCTTATTAGGCACCTGCCTTTTTGCCTACTATCAGGGTAATCCGGACCTTTTGCAAACCATTAAAATGCAGGTAGCGGCCGAAAAGCTGCCGGGCGGGACTGCCGACGCCGTCGCTAACCTCGCTGCAACGCTCACACCCGCCGATTATGGCGACAAGGTAATGCCGCATTTTATGGTCAACAAAGTGCCGGTTGGCTTGCTCGGATTAATCATTGCCGCGATCATGTCGGCTGCGATGAGCACAATCAGCTCGGGAATGAACGCTTCGGCGACGGTATTTTCTGTGGATATTTATCAAAAATATATCAAATCCGATTTGACATCGCAGCAATCGCTTCGCCTGCTTTACATTGCAACCACCGTTTTCGGATTGCTGGGTATGATTACCGGCATCGCAATGATCGGCGTAAAAAGCGTGCTGGATGTGTGGTGGATGCTCTCAGGGATTTTTGCCGGCGGAATGCTCGGGTTGTTCCTGCTGGGTATTATCTCGAAAAGTACAAGAAACACCGAGGCGCTTACGGCAACCATTATCGGGATCGTAGTGATCATTTGGATGACATTCTCGACGCAACTGCCCGACGCCTATTCACATTTGCGAAACCCGCTCCACCAAAATATGATCATGGTGGTAGGAACACTGACGATCTTTTTAGCCGGCGTGCTGCTTACCAGGCTGAGGCGCAAGGAACCGGTTGAAAAAGATGTGCTTTTGCACGGTTAAGTAACCATAGGCCCGGCCGCGAGCCGGTTTTAGCAGACTTTTCTCATACACATATTAAAGCAAACACGATGTCATCTGTAACGTCTTCTTCCGTGTCGTTGCCGCAAGGCTTCATTCCCGTCATGCTCACACCTTTCCTTGAAAGCGGGGAAGTGGATTACGATGGATTAAAAGCTTTGACCGACTTGTACCTCGAAGCTGGTGCCGCAGGGCTCTTTGCCAACTGTCTTTCAAGCGAAATGTACGAGTTGTCGGCAGAAGAGCGGCTGAAAGTAACAAAAACGGTGGTCGCGCATACGGCGGGACGGGTACCTGTGGTGGCGACAGGGACCTTCGGAGGGCCAGTCGTGGAGCAGGCGCAATTCGTGAAACGTATATATGATACCGGTGTGCAGGCGGTGATTGTAATTACCGGATTGCTGGCAGAAGAGGACGATTCGGATGAAATATTTATCCGGCGTACCAAAGAACTGATCAGTCTCACAGAGGACATTCCATTGGGTTTCTATGAATGCCCTGTTCCTTATAAAAGGTTGATCAGCAGTGAAGTACTGGCCGAATTGCTGCCTTCGAACCGCATTATTTATCACAAAGATACCTGCCTCGACATTGAGGAAGTTGTCCGTAGAATCCAAGTGGCCGAAGGCTACCGTTTCGGGCTGTACGACGCCTACATGGTGAATGCCGTTGCTTCGCTTAACGCGGGTGCCGCCGGGTTGTCATGTATTCAGGGAAACATTTACCCTGAACTGATCGTCTGGATTTGTGAAAATTACAACAATGTGGAACGGCAGGAGGAAGTAAAGCTGCTGCAAAAATTCTTCGTGGACTCGATGGACATAGTGCATTCGGCCTATCCGATTATCGCAAAGTATTGTTTGCAAAAAAGAGGTTTTCCTATTTCCACCTACACGCGTCGCGAGGTGGGCGAGCTTACGGGCAACTTGCAGGAGCGTGCGGACCAGCTGCTGGAAGATGTGGATCGGATACAGACGGAGCTTGGGATCGCCAGTGTATTTAGGAAGACCCTTGAAGTACCATTGAAATAACCCAACCGGATCAAACCCTAATCTTTGAACTATGATTTTTCCTAACCAGCAAATTTTGGACCGGGTAACCGAGGGTGACGAGGCAGCATTTACACAACTCCGTTCGTATTTTCATGTCCCTGCATTTAAATTTTGTTCCGTTCTCCTGAAAGACGAGACAGAAGCGGAGAATGTCATTAATTCTGTTTTCAACAAGATTTGGAACGAGCGGTTGGACTTGCGAACCGAGCCCAATTTTCAGTCTTACCTGTTCAGCAGCCTGAAAGAGCAGATTTTTGGAGAAATGAAAAAGTACAACGAACCCGCAGCACGCAAGCAATACCTTGAACGTATTCAGTCGTTTCGCGCCAGCTAATCAACGCAACCAGCGGTGAGTAATATTAGTATTACGCTATTTAATAGTATTTTTTTAGCATATTGTCGACTGAACAGGATGGATTATTAAAAAAAATTCTTTTAAATTGAGCAATGGCAGCCAACCTAAACTCTGTCGGCATTGATTTAAAATGAAACCGCATTTTCATAAGGTCCCTATTCCGTCAAGGACTTCGTTCAGTATCCGTCATGACAAAGACTCTGGCTTTGGCACGGTTTGGCATTACCATCCCGAGCTCGAACTGCATTATCTGGTCAAGGGGAAAGGAGTGAGGTTCATTGGGGACAATATCGGTAACTTTTCCGACGGTGAACTGATCCTGCTCGGGGAGAACCTGCCGCATACCTGGCGGGTGGAGGAAGGGGCCAGTAACATGGCCGTGGAAGTGATTATTATCCACTTTTTGCCTAACTGCCTCGGAAGTGAACTGCTTTTGCTGCCGGAAGCCTACCAGATCCCGAAATTATACGAACGCGCAAAGAGAGGCTTATTGATTCGCGGCGAAGCGAGGGAAAAAGTGATCCGCCTGATGCATTCAGCCGTGGACGCGGAAAATCTCGACCGGCTGATCGCATTGCTTTCGATCCTTAAAATTCTGGCGGAGGCAAGTGAATATGAGACGATCGCTTCGGCACATGCATTCTATAAATCCAACGATGCCGAAACGCTGCGTCTGAACAAGATTTACGCCTACACGCTCTCCAACTATCGCAACGACATATCATTGCAGGATGTGGCTTCGATCGCCAATCTGGGCATTACGTCTTTTTGCAGGTATTTCAAATTGATGACCAAAAAGACCTATAACGACTTTCTGGTGGAGATCCGGATCAGTCAGGCCTGCCGGTTTCTGATCGAGGATAAAATGGCAACGGAAGTAATTTGTTTCGAGTGCGGTTTTAATAATGTATCCAATTTTTACCGGCATTTCAAGAAAGTTACTGATATGACGCCTTTGGAATACAAACGGAAATACCTTTATAAAGCCGCACCCGAAATGGCCTGATCATTTGTCGTGATTTTTCATCCACTCATCCATCGAGAACCTGCCGGAACCTATAATGGAGAACGCTATCACCAACATCAGCGTGATCATCGAGAGCCATAGTTCGGAATTGAGGTAGGAAAAACCCATCCGGATATTGACAAAGAACACGGCTGTAAGCAGGATCGGTATCTGAATGATGGATGCGATTCTGGTCAGGCATCCCATGGCAATGAGGAACCCGCCAAAAATGTGTGCAAAAGCTACGTAGTGAACGGCTGTGACGGTGTACAAATGAAAGTCGAGGCCGGTAACCAGATGAGACAACTTGGTAGTATCGCTGATGAAGCTGATACCCTTAGCAAACAAAAATACTCCCAAAGCGATACGAACTATGTCCATCCACGCCGGATGGTGCGTATCACCCCAATGCTCGATTCGATCCATCATGTTCATAACTTCTCAAATTTTGGTTTCAAGAAAGTTACAGTATTGAATGGACTATGTCAAGGGAAAACGGCTTTTTTCCAAGGCTTTACGGGCGCAAAATCAATGTTTTTCGATCAGTGAAGTATCCTTGGTGTCCCTCATTTTGATATAGACGATCAGGGAAATGAAAATGCAGATTGTCACGTACCAGTAATACCAGGTTTCATGCCCCAGGTTTTTGGCCCACAATGCCAGATACTCGGCCGTGCCGCCAAAAACCGCTACGGCAATCGAGTAGGGCAATCCCACGCCGAGCGCACGCACTTCCACCGGAAACAACTCTGCCTTCACCACCGCATTGATAGAAGTATACCCGCTTACGATGATCAGTGCGGCCATAAGCAAGCCGAATGCAGGCCACATTCCGGTAGTGTGGCTCAATGTGCTGAGCAACGGATAAGTGAACAGTGTCCCTAAAACCCCGAAAGCGATCAGCAAAGGTCGGCGCCCGATGCGGTCGCTCAGTGCCCCGAAAACTGGCTGCAATGCTGCAAATATGAATAGTGAGCAAAAGGTCAGTATAGTCGACTGGTATTTGGTGAGCCCCACCGTGTTGACCAGGAACTTCTGCATGTAGGTAGTATAGGTGTAAAATGCCAGCGTACCCCCCGAAGTGAGGCCTATTACCACCAAAACGGCTTTCGGATGCTTCATAAGCTCTTTCAGGGAACCTTCTTTTTTTACTTTGAGGTCTTTGGACTGAAAGGCTTCAGTCTCGTTCAGATGCGCGCGGAGATATAGTGCAACGAGCGACAGCAATGCCCCGATCACGAAGGGAATGCGCCAGCCCCAGTCGTGCATTTGCTGGTCGGTGAGGAAGATATTTTGTAAAATCAGCTGTAAGCCTAATGCAATGAGCTGCCCGCCGATGAGTGTCACATATTGGAAACTGGAAAAGAACCCGCGTTTTTCTTCCGTTGCCACTTCGCTGAGGTAGGTGGCCGAAGTGCCATATTCGCCGCCTACGCTGAGGCCCTGCAGCAAACGGGCAATGAGTAGCAGAATTGGCGCTGCAATGCCGATGCTGTTATAACCCGGTAGGAACGCGATCAGCAGCGAGCCAAGCGACATAAGGAGCACGGAGATCGTCATCGCCACTTTCCGTCCGCGGTTATCCGCTAGTTTGCCGAATACAAAACCGCCGATCGGCCGCATCAGGAAGCCTACTGCGAAAATGCCGGCCGTGTTAATGAGCTGCACGGTAGGATTCGAATCAGGGAAGAAAGTGCCGGCAAAATAGAGGGAAAAGGCCGAATAAGCGTACCAGTCGTACCACTCGACGAGGTTGCCGGCCGATCCGCCGATAATCGCTTTGAGGCGCCAGCTGGTATCGTCTTTGTGTAAAGTTTGCTCCATAAACCGGGATTAGGTTTTCCCAATTTACTTAAATAAAGTGCAAATCCATGCGGCAGCATGCTCCACCAGCCGTGTATGGCCGCTTTTTAATTCAATGTATTGATTTTCGGGCAATAACGCCGCCAATTTGCTGACGGCTTTGGGTTTAAGCAAACTGTCATAAACTCCCGCGAAGAGGTATATTTTAACCTGGTGGGCATTTGCACTTTTGACCAATGAGGGAATGTCGAACCGCAAATCCCTGAATGCGACCCAGGAGCGGTAAATTGTCTGCCTTTTTTCAGGTGTATTTAAAACCTTTTGCGTGAACCTCACCAGACTTTTGCTCGCCAGTTTCAACGTCTGTGCGACACGTACGCCCGGGAAAAATACGTCCGGATGCCGCATGAGCCAGCCATAAATCCACCTCGCAGGCGGGACTCGTGTCGCGAGCGCGTACATAGGATGCTCGGACACGCCATCGGGCGCGATCAGGAATGCATGGTCGATGATTTCAGGAAATGCTTCCAGTGTGGCCAATGCAAAGCGCCCGCCGATGCTGAAACCGGTAATGTCGAAACGGGGGATATGGTTTTGGTTGAGGAAAGATTGAATGCTTTCTTTCCAGGCTGTTTTTGACATGACTTCAAATGGCGCATCGCTGTTCTGGCCATGAAAGGGAAGGTCGAATGCGTAAATAGTATAGCGCTCACCCAGCGATTTTTCGATCGGTGAAAAGCATGCAATGCCATCTTGTCCTATTCCGTGGAATGCGAGGAGAATGTTCGGGCCGGAGCCGAGCTTGGTGTATGGGATTTGGGGCGCCAAATTCTACCAGTGGGTGACTATATTGTAAGCCGGAAACTTGGTGTCCTGCGTAAGAACTTCCATATTCTCTTCGATACTTTGGGCGATGATCATCCGGTCAAAGGGATCTCTGTGAACAAATTCGAGCTTGCTCAGCCGGATCGTATGAGAGAGTTTGATGGGTAAAATTGCAATTTTAGTCTGAGATAAATCAAAAAGGAAGTCTTCAAGCGTTTTAGCAAGTACCAGCTTCTCTAAACTTACTTTAATCGCAATTTCCCAGATCGAGCCGATACTCACATACTTTTGACTTTCCGTTTCCTCAATAATGCGCTTGGCTACCTGTGATAGAGCCCCATTGCCTTGTAAAAACCAGATCAAAGTGTGTGTGTCAAGAATGTATTTCATTACATATATTCTTTAAAGTCGTCTAATGGCTCGTCGAAATCGTCAGACACCATGATGAATGTGTCTTTCATCATTCCAAATTTCAAAGGCTTCTTAGACGAGTCCGCTTCTGCGCTTTTTTGGAGAAGGAAGTCGATATAGTTACCGATCTCCTCTTTCAGATTATCAGGCAGTTCGGAGACTTTTTTTAACAGTTCAACATCATTCATCGTCAAATGCTTTTTATGAGTAAGTTACGAAAAATCAAAAAGACCTCCAAACCTCCTGCTCTTTGAAACAGTCCGGTTGGAAGGTCTTTTTGATTCTAATTCTATGCTTCCATCAAATAGGCCTTGATAAACCCATTGATATCACCATTCAGCACAGCCTCGGTATTCGAAGTCTGGTAATCGGTGCGGTGGTCTTTTACGCGGCGGTCGTCGAGGACGTAGCTGCGGATTTGCGAGCCCCATTCGATTTTGCGTTTGGACGCTTCCACTTCGGCGCGGGCCGAGTTCCGTTTTTCGAGCTCGATCTGGTACAAACGCGATTTCAGCAATCGGATCGCTACCTCTTTGTTCATCAGCTGCGAACGTTCCTGCTGGCAGGCGATGATGATACCCGAAGGCTTATGGTGCAAACGTACCGCGGTTTCCACCTTGTTTACGTTCTGTCCACCGGCACCGCCAGATCGGTAGGTATCCCAGGTAATGTCGGCCAGGTTCACGTCGATTTCGATGTTGTCGTCCGCGAGCGGGTACACATACACGGAGGTAAACGACGTATGGCGGCGGGCATTCGAGTCGAATGGTGAAATGCGGACCAGACGGTGCACGCCATTCTCCGATTTGAGGTTACCATAAGCATATTCGCCATCGATTTCGAGGGTTACGGACTTTACTCCGGCCACATCTCCCTCCTGCAAATCCACCTGACGGACCTTATAACCATTCTTTTCCGCCCACATGATGTACATCCGCATGAGCATCGAAGCCCAGTCCTGCGACTCGGTTCCACCCGCTCCTGCATTGATTTCAATCACGGCGGGCAGTTCGTCGCCTTCTTCTCCCATCATTTTTCTGAACTCGATTTCGTCCAGTTTGTCGGAGAGCTTTTTGCCTTCTTCGTCCACCTCTTCTTCGGTGGCCTCGTCGGCCTCATAAAATTCCCAGATTGTGTCCAGATCATCGCGCAGGCGGGCGAGTTCTTCGTACCCATTGGTCCAGAATTTCAGACCACGGATTTCCTTCATCACTTTTTCCGCACGCGTCGAATCGTTCCAGAATTCTGGTTGAACAGTCTGCTGTTCAAGTTGTCCTAGCTGTTGTTTCCGGTTAGCGTAGTCAAAGATACCTCCCCAAAGCCTCTACACGGGCCTTCAAGTCTTTCAATTGCTCTGCAGTCATTGAATTTTTGAATTTAAGTTTAAAAAAATGCTTTGCTGTAATTGGCTGATATTCTCTTGTTGTCCAGTTAATTACTGTAATGTCACCGTGAGCGAAGTCGAAGGGTGAATGCGACATCGCACATGCCCTTCGACTCCGCTCAGGGTGACACAAGGGTTAAACCCTTCCGATTACAACAGGAGCTATCTTCCGCAAAGGTAGAACAATTCGCAACAATGGTCTGTTTCACTTAAATAGGGCGCATTGCAGATGTAGGCATTCTGGCAAATCGTCTTAACTTTGCGTCAAAATTTTGTCAACCCATTTCGTACAATAAAAATACCGGAAAATGGCTCAAACATATGATGTGATTGTAATTGGTAGCGGCCCCGGGGGTTATCCCGCAGCCATTCGTGCTTCCCAATTAGGACTTAAAGTTGCTATTGTTGAAAAAGAAAGCTTAGGAGGAATTTGCCTTAACTGGGGCTGTATCCCAACGAAAGCGTTGCTGAAAAGTGCTCAGGTTTTCGAGTACATCAAGCATTCAAAAGATTACGGTATTAATGTAAGCGAATCTTCGGCCGATTTTGGTGCGGTGATCAAACGCAGCCGCGGTGTGGCCGATACGATGAGCAAAGGGGTGTCGTTCCTGATGAAAAAGAACAAGATCGACGTTCTCATGGGTACCGGTAAGGTGAAAGGTCAGAAAACGGTTGAAGTAACTGATAAGGATGGCAAAAAGACCGATTACAGCGCTTCCAAAGGTGTAATCATCGCAACCGGCGCACGTGCACGCGAGTTGCCGAACATCAAGCTCGACGGTGAGAAAATCATCGAATACCGCAAGGCGATGAGCCTCGAAAAACAGCCGGCTTCCATGCTGGTAATCGGCTCGGGCGCGATCGGAATGGAGTTTGCTTATGTCTATAACTCAATGGGAACCAAGGTTATCGTCGTGGAATTCCTCCCTAATCTGGTTCCGGTTGAAGACGAAGAGATTTCAAAGGAGATCGCGAAGCAATACAAAAAGATCGGTATCGAAACTTTGGTGAACTCTTCGGTTGAGAAAGTGGATACCAGCGGCAAAGGCTGCAAAGTGTATGTTAAAACGCCGGATGGTGAGAAAACTTTCGAAGTTGATGTAGTGCTTTCAGCAGCAGGTATTATTTCAAATATCGAAAATATCGGTCTGGAAGAAACGGGCATCAAAACCGAAAAAGGCAAAATCGTCGTGAACGAATGGTACGAAACCAGCGTACCTGGCTTCTACGCGATCGGCGACTGCGTTCCTGGCCAGGCATTAGCGCACGTAGCAACAGCGGAAGGTATTATCTGCGCAGAGAAAATCGCCGGACACAAAACCGAAGCATTGGATTACGGAAACATCCCGGGCTGTACTTATTGCCAGCCTGAAATTGCATCGGTAGGTTATACCGAGAAAAAGGCGAAAGAGGCAGGTTACGATATCAAAGTGGGTAAATTCCCATTCAAAGCATCCGGTAAAGCGGTAGGAGCGGGCGTTACCGACGGTTTTGTAAAAGTAATTTTCGACGCGAAATACGGCGAGTTCCTAGGAGCCCACATGATCGGAGCGAACGTAACTGAAATGATCGCCGAGGTAGTAGTAGCCCGCAAGCTGGAAACGACTTCCCACGAGATCATGCGCGCCATCCACCCGCACCCAACCATGTCGGAAGCATTGAAAGGTGCTACTGAGGCGGCTTACGGCGAGGCGATCGATTTGTAAAATGGACTTCGGCTTTCGGCTTTCGAAATATCATAGTAGCAATGCCCGGGAGATTTTCCGGGCATTGCTGTTTTTTGGGAGTTTGTTTTTTTGGGATTAATTTTAATAAAATACTGCTCAACATTCCTATGTCTGCCAGCGCGATCATCAAGCAACATTCCGATAATCTCGACGCGTTTATTCGCCTGAATGGCGTTGCAGGCAAGCTTTACCGTTCGAATCCAGCACACAAAGACAAGCATTCGATGGACATTAGCAGCGAGGATGTTTTACAGCTATTGAAAAGCCTGAATCTGCATCAGGTCAAGTATCTTCTGGTAGGGGGAATGGCAGGTGTAGTTCACGGGCATATCCGCACAACCCTGGATATGGACCTCTGGATAGGTAATAATCACCAGAATACAGAGGCCTTTGTAAAGGCGTTGCTCGAAAATGATGTCATAGGGGCCGAACTTTTAAGAACAATGCCCCTGATTTTCGGCTGGACCTCAGTCCGTTTCGGAAAATCAGGGTTTGAGCTCGATTTAGGACATTCGTTAAAAGCATTTACCGAAAGTGATTTTGACGCTTGCTACGAGAGAGGCCTGGTTGCCGACTACGATGGAGTACCATTTCGGGTAATTCACCTGCGTGATCTCATTACTGAGAAAAAAGCAACTGCCAGAAAGAAAGATTTGGCCGATGTGGAAGAGTTACAGCGTATTTGGGAAGAACAAAATTAACCGCGATCTCAGCCCGAAACGCCGACCGCCAAAAGCCGACGGCCGACCGCCAAAGCCCTACTTTACCTTCTGCCGACGTTGCATCGCCTCCCGCCAGGTTGTCAGAACAATCCCTTCCTTCTCGATATACTTCTTCAATTCCGGGTCGATCATGGCCAGGAAATCACCTTCGCGGGTGGGCCAGGAGTCGGAGATTTGCGGAAACACTTCGGTGTGGATCGTGCAATGCATGATCACCATCGTCAGGCCGGGTTTCAGTTTTCCGAGCGCCTCGATGTATTTGGCCGTTTTGTATTTCTGTAACGCTTTTTCCGATTTATCGCCGTTTTCGGTGCCTTTCCAGCCATAGCTACTGTTTTCCAGGTCATCCAGTACGGGTAATCCAGCTGCCCAGAGTTGTTTGCCTACCTGCTGGGTCATTTCAAACTGCTTGTCAATCATCTTTTCTTCCCCACGAATGGCGGTATTGTGCCCGCCGGGGAACATTACGGGGATCTTTTCCTGCATTCCTACTTTCAAATATCTTTCCAAAAACTCGGGTTTCGCGAAGAGCGTACCCATATGCGAATCGAGGTGCGTAGGCTCGAACCCCATAGTGCGTGCGCGTTCGAGCTGCGCGCGTATTTCCGTTTCCACTTCATCCGGAGACGCGTTTTTTACCACATCTGCCACACTTCGCCACAGTGCCCCCTCGGTGTCGGTGAGACCTTTTACCTGGTTTTTACCTGCGAGCGGGCCCCAGCGGTAATCCTTCCATTCCGAGGTCATCGTCAAATGCAGGCCCGCGTCCATATCCTTATTTTCTTTCCAATAATGCACAAAACCCGGCACCCAGCCGCACGGCATCATCACGCTCAACGAGTTGGCAACGCCCTCACGGATCGCTTTGATAGCGCCCTGATTGGATTCGTAGGACATGCCCACATCGTCGACGTGGATAATGAGCACCTTTTTGCCTTTGGGATAGCCGAGTTTTTCGGCGTAGGTGGGCTCGGTGGTTTGGGCGGAAGCGATCGTAGAAATGGCTGCCAGGATCGGAAGGAACAAATTTTTCATAAATGGCTGTTGATTTTAAGGGCTTGAATAGCTGGTTATTAGTACTTGCAGAATGCAAATTAGTACTACCCTGTTAATGTATTCAGTTTTGACTAAAAAAGTGTGAAGCAAATGTTTTCCCAAATAACAGAAGCACAATAGCCCAATCCTTTTCGCGTTATTTGCCAACATTTTAACGCATCCCCTAACTCCCTGCATGGCTAACTCGCGCAACCTGTTAACCTGTCTGCTACTGTGCCTGATCATTCCTGCACATGCCCAGCACTTTTCCCTCAGCCGCCTCTTTTACCCGAATCTGACGCTCAAAGCGGATTATACTGTGCCTTCGAGCCTCGACGGGACACGGGATTACGGCTTTTCGAGGACTGGCTTTTTTGGGATCATACCCTTGCAGAGCGAGGTGCAGCTTGGTTACAGTCTTCGCAAAAAGTTTGATCTGAGGGCCGTTCACACGGTTGCCATTGCGCAGTATACCCAGATCCAGCCGACTTTCGATGGTAAGAATGATCCATCCAACGGTTATAAAACATTATCGCTCGGTGTGATCCGGTTGCAGGCAAGTATCAAGGACCGGCTTTGGGTTTATGGTGGGGGATTGGGGATGACGGAGAGTAATGAGACGTTTTTCAGCCCGCAGCCATTTTTCTGGGGTGGTGCGGCGCGAATGCACATTCTCGGGCTCCGTACCCAATTTATGTACGGTTCGGTACTCGCTTATAACCAGAAGTTGCGGTTCATTCCGGTGTTTGGTGTAAATAAAGGATTGGGCAAACACTGGCGCGTTTCCGCATTGCTGCCGTTCATGGTGAATGCGAATTATAAGGCTACTAAATGGTTTAATGTCGATTTTCTGGCCGGGTTGAGTGGTTATAGCGGCGGTTTCCAGGTGCAAACGCCGGAGGAAAAAGCATTGCGGCGTGAAAATTACCGTCAGATCAAATCCGGTGTTGCGGCCAATGTGCACCTGTTTTCGGTGCTGAATGTGTCGGTGGAAGCGGGTGTAACGACATTCCGGCAATTACGCACATTTAACAGCGCCCGTGAAAACCTTACTTCTTACACGCCCGCGACCACGCCTTACATAGGGGCGAGCGTGCGCTACATCACGAGCCGGTCCAGGCTTTCGTCGAAATTCATGCGGCGGATGAGCCTGGGGGAGGGTGGTATTAATTGGTAAGTTTCCGGACGAAATATTTGTAAATTGGCCCGACAACAGTACTTCATTCACTTAACGAACAGCGTTATGAGGACTTTCGGGATTATTTTACTTGCATTTCTGATCGGATTTGTCGCTTGTAAAGGAAGTAAGACAACGAAAGCCATGCAAACGGGCACGTCTGAAAAAGCGAGACTGGAAGGGGAATGGGAGCTGAATTACATAATGCTTCCGGGAAGTTCCTTCGAAGAAATTTACAAGGAAAAGAAGCCATTCATCAAATTTGACCTCATTGAGCAAAAGTTCAGCGGCAATACAAGCTGCAATTCCTTTGCGGGAAAACTCAAAACGGATGGGTCTAAGATCGACTTTACTGAGCCTTTCATGATGACCAAAATGTTTTGCCCCGGAGAAGGGGAAAACAAGTTTGTGGAAACACTCAAAAAAGTGACGAGTTATTCGGTGAGTGAGGGAAATACGTTGAACTTCATTTCCGGGGACATTGGCGTTATGCGTTTCACCCGGAAGTAAGCGCTAAATGAGCCTCTTTGCTTCCGACTTCAACAGATTTTTGTCGATGGGGACCACGCCTACCATTTCACACACCAGCCCGCCTCCAAGATTAGAAATAGCAGCGACACTTTTCGGTGGAAGGCCCAACGCTACGCAGCAGGCAGCAATACTGATAACAGTGTCGCCCGCGCCGGAAACGTCAGCGATCTGACGGATGTGTGCTGGAAGCTTGTGCGTTTCTTCATTTAAATCAATGAAAACACCTCTTTCCGACAAGGTGATCAATGCGCCTTTGGCTTGAAGCGTATCTTTTAAATGCTGGACAGTGGCTTTGAGTTCTTCCAGGTTATCCACATTAAAATCCACCTTTAAACCTTCTCGAAGCTCTTTCAGGTTGGGTTTAAAAAGTGTGACGTGGTTATAGGCAAGGAAATTGCGCTTTTTCGGGTCTACAACAGTCGGTACATTGTTCGCATTGGCAAATGCGGTGATCTCGGCAATGCATTCCGGCGTCAGCACGCCTTTGTCGTAATCTTCAAAGACAATGACCTGGCACGAAGGGATCAATTCCTTGGCTTTCGCGACCAGTTTATCGGTTTCAGCTTTTGAAACCGGCTTGTCGGTCTCAGTATCAATGCGTACAACCTGCTGTGAGCCGGCGATAATCCGTTCCTTGATCGTGGTAATGCGATGTTCACTGCGGATCAGGCCTTCGCAGTTCAATCCTTTTTCTTTCAGGCTATTCTCCAAAAGGTCGCCAGGGCTATCGGTGCCAATTACTGAGCATATGATGGCTTCTGCTCCAAGTGATTGCACGTTCAGCAGTACATTGCCTGCGCCGCCCAGCCGGTACTCCCTTTTTTGAACGTTGACCACCGGAACAGGCGCTTCCGGAGATATTCTTTCAACTTTTCCCCAAACATAGGAATCGAGCATCACATCGCCGATTACCAGTACACGAAGGGTATTAAATGCTTCAAAAACCTGATCGATTGTCATGTAGTTATGTGCTAAAAATTGCCGGCAAATCTGCTATAAAAAATCAGACCTTGGCAACGAAATGCAGGCTGGCAACCTGAAATCTTTTATTGAGATAAAGCCTGTGCGCGTCTGTTCGGGCGGCATTTACACCTGAGTCGAGATGGATTTCGTTAAAGCCTTCCTTCCGGGCATATTCTGCGATCCAGTCGAGCAGCATTCCTGCATAACCCTTGCCACGTTGCGTCGGCAAAGTCGAAAGATCGTCGATGTAGATGTATTTTCCACGAAAAAGATTGTAACCGGTTTCAAAAACGGCAACTGCGGCGGCATCCGGACTGCCATCTTCGATGAAAATGATTTGCCGGTTATCTGCGAGGGTTTGTCTGACGGCTTCGGTATAAATGTCGTCGGTCAGCAATGGCCGCAGCGCCTGGATGGCGCCACGGCATTTGAGGATATCGGCGTCGTTTCGGACGGTTTCGATCGTCATAATCCTTTGTTATGTCCTACGATAGTCAGATTATTCAGGTTGTGCCCCATTTTGTCACGCTTCGTGAGCAGGTATTTCTCGTTATACGGGTTGGCCGGGATTTCGATCCCTACCGAATCCACGATTTCGAGGCCATAACCGATCAGTCCGGCGCGCTTTTTCGGGTTGTTGGTAATGAGCTTGATTTTGGTCAGTTCCAGGTCGCGAAGAATCTGTGCGCCCACGCCATAGTCCCGGTCGTCCATCGGAAAACCCAGTTCAAGGTTGGCTTCCACGGTATCGCGGCCCATTTCCTGCAATTTATAAGCTCTTAATTTATTCAAAAGACCAATTCCCCGGCCTTCCTGGTTCATGTATACTATCACTCCTTTACCTGCCTGGTCTACCATTTCCATGGCCGCGTGCAGTTGAGGACCGCAGTCGCAGCGGCAGGAACCGAAAATGTCTCCTGTAACGCATGACGAGTGTACGCGCACGAGCACGGGCTCGTCTTTTTCCCAGGTACCTTTTACCAATGCAAGGTGCAGGTCGCCAGTATTGATCTGGCGATAGGCGATCAGGTCGAAATGGCCCCATTTGGTAGGCATATCTACCCCGATCTCACGTTTGATCAACGATTCTTCGCGAAGGCGATATTCGATCAGGTCTTTGATGCTGACCAGTTTCAGATTGAAGCGGTTTGCGATCTCGCGCAACTGAGGCAGGCGCGCCATTGAACCGTCTTCATTCAGAATTTCAACCAAAACGCCTGCCGGGGATAAACCTGCCAGACGCGGGAAGTCGATTGCCGCTTCGGTGTGGCCGGTGCGGCGAAGCACGCCACCTCTTTTAGCTTTCAATGGGAAAATATGTCCCGGGCGGCCGAGGTCTGTGGGCTTGGTGTCTTTGCTGACAAGTGCCTGGATCGTTTTCGAGCGGTCGCTGGCCGAGATACCGGTAGTACAGCCATGGCCAAGCAAGTCGACGGAAACGGTGAATGCAGTTTCGTGCAGGGCGGTATTGTTGCCCACCATCATTTCGAGTTCAAGTTCGGCGCAACGCTCTTCGGTAATGGGCACGCAGATGAGCCCGCGGCCTTCCCTCGCCATAAAATTGACTATTTCCGGCGTTACCAGTTCGGCAGCGCAGATAAAATCACCTTCATTTTCACGGTCCTCGTCATCTACAACGATGATAAGCTCCCCTCTTTTGATTGCTTCGATGGCATCTTCAATAGAGTCCAGCGCAATCGGGTTCGTATTGTTACTCATTAATCGGGTTAATGAAAAAATAGTTTTAAACTAAAACTCGTTTTTACTCTGCAAAGGTACGTTGATAATGTCGAAAGTTCTATTTTTGAACGCCCGTTACAAGTTGAACAAAGGATTTGCATGATCCGTTTCAACGAAGCAATCCGCACAAGCGTACCTTGCGGGAACCTACTTTACTCACTATGAAACATAAGCTACTGATCGTATTTCTTCTGGGCATTTTTTCGCTTGTTAATCAGGAAGTTTCGGGTCAGGGCGCTAATGCGAGGACGGAAGCTACGCAAAGTTTTTGCGGCAGTACGGGAGCATTTACTGTAACGCCGGAGGTCGGTTGTGCGCCGATGACGGTCAATGTAAAAAACCTCGTGCCGAAACCTGAGAGCCTTACTTATGCTTTCCGTTTCGACCGTAATCAGAATTCCGCACCCAATATCAGCGAAACAACACAGGATTCCACCTTTAAATACGAGGAGCCTGGTGTGTATACGATCCTCCAATACGGCAGTGTTAAGGATGTCGGTGGGTTTACCATGTGCAAAGATGTGACGGTAAAGGAAACCCGGAATCCAAAAGGAGAACTGATAACTTGTCCAAGTGGCAAGGTAAGGGTTACGCTTGGAGACGATCCGGTGACTAAAGCCTATGATATGGTGACGATCAACTGGGGTGACGGGAAGACACAGAATGTTAATCTGAAGACAAATACCACGGCTTTTTTTGAGCATACCTATGCATCGGGCAACAACCTGCCGGCCATTACATTGAAAGGCTCCTACACCAACGGCGTGTGCAGTGCGGAATCCAATACAACCACGCTGACTGCCGGTGCCCCGCAGTCGCTTGCTGCTATCCGCATCAGAAGTGTTGAAATGCCCACAAGCGGAGATGCGAAGATTATGTACGATGGCATGGAAGGCATTGAAACGAAAGTCTACATCGCCAGGGGAAACGAAGACTTCATTTATACCAACCAAAGCGGGCAGACAGCAGGCACTCAGTCTGCGACGGTGCGCCTGCTGGATCCGAAAGTAGTCTACCGGTTTCAGCTCTGGTCGACGGACATTTGCGGTAATGTCGTTAAAAGTCCGATCGTAAGCAGCCTTGCGATCAGGCAAGGGAGCTTATCACTCGACGAAATCATTTCGCTTGAATGGGAAAACCAGCCCAATACCAACGGCCTGATAGAGTACCAGCTGAAACGGAACGGCGCCGTGGTTTTCACTACTTCGGACAACCTTTCGTATGAGGATACGGACGTTAAATGCGGCAATACTTATCAATATGAAATCGTCGCCATCGTCGAAAACGACGTTCGCTCCTATTCGGCGCCCATCAGTCTGGAACCTAAAACTTCGGCACCGGGCGATATTACCAATGCATTGGTCACGGTTAAGGACAACAGTACCATCGGGACCAAAGTAGAGCTTTCGGGGGAAGGACTCACCGGTTCTTATAATCTGATCGTGGAGCGGGCATTGCTGGGAAGCTCGAATTTCGAGATCGTTTCGCCTGCCAATAACCAGAGTTTACAGTGGGACGATACGAATGTAAACACATCGCAGAACTCCTATTGCTACCGTTTCCAATATGAGAACGCGTGCAAAATGAAGTCACCATCTTTTAGCGCACCGGTTTGTTCGATTTTGCTAAGTACCAACACGCCGGATATCGTCTGGAACCCCGATCCACCGTTCATCAGCACGATTGAAACTTATAATTTGCAGCAGGTCGATCAGGACGGAAATGTGGTCAATGAAACATCCAAAGGGCTTTCTACCAACCATACACTCGACCTTGCGTCCCAATCGGAGTTCGGTTACCGGATTGAAGCGAGATCGTCGGACGGTAATTTTACGAGTTTGTCAAATCTTCTGAATTTCAGGAGTGAAGCAATCCTCCTCGTTCCCGACGCATTCACGCCAAACGGCGACGCGTACAATGAGCGTTTCGAGGTGAAGGCTTATTTTGTCAAGGACTTCAAAATGTCGGTTTTCAGCCGCTGGGGAGAAGTGATTTACCACTCCGACGATATCGCGGAAGGCTGGGACGGAAACGTTAAAACCGGCAAGGCGCCGGGTGGTTATTATCTCTATAAGATTGAAGTGACTACCGCCACTGGCGAGACCGTGGTCAAAAATGGGAGCTTTCTCCTAATAAGATAGGATTTTTTTAATACAATGTCCTCCCGGATAATACTTTTTTAATATGCCCGTTTAATAGTTACGCAAAATTACCACCCCTAAATAGCTTATTTTTGCTATTGCGTTTTTGAATTCGTTACGATTCCGGAAACTTATTGTTCTATCTATCGTCTTTGAAAAAAGGTCGGGGTTAAATATGCCACACTTATGAGAATAACACTACTATCGTTCTCCTTCTTCATTCTTTTATTTTCAACGCTGAACACGTACGGCCAGAACAGGTGTAGAATTGGCGGGGGAGACTTTACTATTAACACAACCGAAGGATGTGCGCCTCTATATGTTGAATGGAAGAACAATGTCCCAAATTACACATTTGTTAGTTACGACTTGATTTATGGTGGTGGAGAGCCAACTTTAACATCCAGAACTAGCTATACTTACCCGCAGGCGGGATCAGCTACATTATTGCAATATGGTGTTACGAAGAGCGGAGAAGAATTTTCCAAGTGTGTTTCGATAAAGATATACGAATCGAGAGCTGTTACCACGCAATATTCTTCGTGCGGCGGCGGTAAAATTGTTATGTCCTTTACTGACGATGCAATATTGAAAGCGTACGATGAAATCGAGATAAAATGGGGCGACGGGGAAACGATTAAGTGGCAAAAAGGGAATCCTCTTATTTTCGAACATAGCTACACAAATGTAGCAACGCCTCCAACGGTTTCGATAACCGGTTTGTATTCGGGCGGCAAAGCCTGTTCCAAAGGTGTCACCTACAATCTGCCTATCAAATTTGAACGCCCACAACTGAATGAAATTCAGATGACGGCCGTGGAAATGCGTAATGATGGGACAATCCGCCTTACATACAAAGGCGTGGCGGGTATTCCGACCAACATCCAGTACAGTACGGATGGTTCGACTTATACTACATCCGGAAAACGCTTGACCGGCGGTACCCAACCATACGACATCAAAGGACTTAACAAGGACCAGACGTACAAAGTGAGGCTTTCATCAGAAGACCTTTGCCAAGGTTCCACCGAAACACAACCACTCGCAACAATGACACTTTCCGGTGCCAGTATAGATGGTGCGAATACTCTGAAATGGAGCCAATATGCCGATGCCTCGCAGTTTGAGGGTTATGATCTGCTTCGTGATGGGACAATCATCAAAAGCTTCACAGCTATTGGCGAAACAACGTTTACGGATCAGGATGTAGAATGCGGAACCTTCGTTGAATATCAAGTCGTTGCGAGATTGAAAACGGCAACTTCCACATCGGCGGCTTTTGGAATCAAAGTCGAGACAGGCAGCGCCAAGCCGCTTACCGGCGGTTCGGTTTCGGTTCTGGACAAAAGCAGTGTTGTCATCAAGGCCGATGTGCCGGGTGCAGGGCCCAACACGTCTTACGAGCTATCCATCGAACGTGCGGAAGCGGGTAGTACGCTTTTCAAGAAGATCATTACTTTGTATAATGAGAATTCCTATGTTGACAACAACGCCAAAACAGACGAGCTATCCTACTGCTACCGCATGAGCTACGAAAACTCCTGTGGCCAGAAGGTGCCCGTGTCGGAGCCGATTTGTACGATACTTTTGAAAAAGAACCTGACAACGCTCAACTGGACTGCCGATAGCCCGATCCTGGGTGGTTTTGATGAATATAATGTCGTTCAAACAGGATCTGCCGGGTCTTCTGAGGATATTCCGGTGCAGAAAAATACGAGTTACACGGTGAAGCTTAACAGTCAGAGCGACCTGGAATATAATTTCCTGATAAAGGCCGTCTCCCCGGATGGCGATTTCGAGAGTTTGTCGAACGTCATTAACTATCGACGGAGTGCAGGGGTGTTCGTCCCTGATGCATTTACCCCGAATGGCGACGGCTTCAACGATATTCTGGAAGCGAAATCTGAACAGTTACAGTCATTTGACATGTCGGTGATGAACCGCTGGGGCGTGGTTGTTTTTCATTCCGACGACATTGCAAAAGGCTGGGACGGGACGGTCGAGGGGACTAATGCACCTGTCGGCTATTACTATTACAAGATGACTTTCGTCGACGACATCAATCAAACTGTTGAAAAAAGCGGTACTTTTATGCTTTTACGGTGAGGAACTATTTCCGTAAAGTAAGGTTTTTGAAGTTTTAAACTTAATAAGTACAGCTATGTTTGGAAATATGGCGGACATGATGGGCCTCATGGGCAAAATGAAGGACCTTCAGTCGCGTATGAAAGAAGCACAGGAGCAGTTAGTTTACATTACCGAAACTGCCGAATCGGGTGGAGGAATGGTGAAGGCCACTGTCGATGGGAAAAGAAAGCTGCTCAGCCTGGATATTGATAAGGACATTATCAATGCCGATGATAAGGAAATGATGCAAGACCTCATTGTTGCGGCTGTCAACAAAGCCAATGAGAATATCGAATCCAAAATTCAACAACATCTGCAAAAGGTAACGGATGGGGTGCTTCCCAATATTCCAGGGCTGGATTTGGGCGGTTTTATGAAATAACCGAATACCAATGACTCCCTCTGTTGCGATTGTAATCCTGAATTATAACGGTCAGCATTATCTCGAAAAATTCCTTCCAAAAGTCATCGAGTACTCTGGAAATCATGCCATCTGGATTGCCGATAACGCTTCAACAGATCAGTCTCTCGACTGGCTGAATACGCATTACCCTGAGCTTAATACGCTCAGGATCAATCATAATAAAGGTTATGCGGGAGGCTATAACGACGCGCTGCGCCGCATTCAGGCCGACTACTACATTCTGCTAAACTCGGATATCGAGGTTACCGAAAACTGGATCGCCCCGGTGATTGCATTCATGGAGTCGGACCCGCTCATTGCGGCGTGCCAACCAAAAATACGCGCATACGACCTGCCTACGCACTTCGAGTACGCGGGCGCGGCGGGAGGTTATATGGATTACCTCGGTTACCCATTCTGCCGCGGCCGCATTTTCGATACCCGGGAGGAAGATTTTGGTCAGTATGACGATGAAAAGGATGTGTTTTGGGCCACAGGCGCCTGTCTGTTCATAAAGTCTTCGGCATTCCATGCGGCATCGGGCTTCGACGAGCGATTTTTCGCGCATATGGAGGAGATCGATCTTTGCTGGCGGCTGCTCAATATGCGTTACCGGATTACCTATTGCGGAAAATCGACGGTTTATCACGTTGGCGGGGGCACTCTGCACAAATCGAACCCTAAGAAGACGTTTCTGAACTACCGCAATAACCTGATCATGCTTTACAAAAACCTACCCAAAGGCCGGAGATGGAAAACGGTCCTCATCAGGTTAGTACTCGACGGTATTTCCAGCGTGCGGTTTATGGCAACAGGCGCATGGCCCGACGTATTGGCCATCGTAAGGGCACATTTTGCCTTCTACGCGATGATACCGGAGCTAACGCGGAAGACGCAACGAACCCGGTACAGGGCACCGCTTTATTACAGAAGTGTCGTTTGGGAATATTTTGTGCTTGGAAAACACAAATTCGGGAAGCTTACCGGTATTGATCCTATTAAAGCTCCCAGATCGTAGGGCTGTTGTGCCGGCGCCAGTGCTGGTGTAGTTCCATCCAGAAAGCCAGCACCAGGTACAGGATAATCGGCGAGCCGAAAGTCATGAAAGTGGCATAAATAAAGTATCTCCGGATGCTGCTAGCCGGGAAATTGAGCTTTTCCCCCAGTTCCGCACAAACTCCAAATATTTGGTTTTCAACGAAGTACCTAAACTTGCTCATACCTGGTTTTTGATAATTGCCTCATAATTAGCGATTTTCGCCGGAATATGCAATTCTGCTGTGTGAAATTTGCTTTAAATGAGCCAAAAAGGCAAAATACCGCTTGCTCGTTAAATTTTCAAATTCTTTAATCAAATAAATTGTTTTACAAACAATTTTTGTTTCTTTGTGATTGAAGATTTTGTAAGTAGTTCATTATAATCAAGATGTCTTCGAGAGAATTTCCAAAATTTCTTTTGCTAATGCGTTGAGCCTCCCTCAATTATTTGGTGGAGCCATTTCGACTTTTAACTGAAACGCCTACATATCTTCTGTATTTTCACCTTATTTCAATTTTTTTATTTCAACTATTATGCCAACAGGTACTGTAAAATTTTTCAATGAAGCTAAGGGATACGGCTTCATCGTGGAAGACGACACAAAAAAGGACATTTTTGTCCATGTGACAGGATTGGGAGGACTTACTATCCGTGAAAATGACCAAGTAGAATACGAAGTCGTTGAAGGTAAAAAAGGACTTAACGCTGTGCAGGTAAAAAAGATATAATTGTATTTTTTTTGCAAGAGAAATTAAAAATGCCGCTCACTAGCGGCATTTTTAATTTATAAGCTATTCCACCCAGGACTTCACATCGTCCAGGAGCGGCATTTTCTCATCTATTTTGAGTTTCTTGCGCATCCCGCCCAAATCGTTGAAGATCTTGTTCGCATTTGCACTTTTCAGCTGCTCGATTGTCAGGATGTTCATCTTTTGCAATGCCGGTATCCACACCGCAGGAACGCCCGCAGTGACGTAATCCGACTCTTTCGCGATCTCCGCTTTCTTTTCCGGACGCATTTGCGGGAAGAAAATCACTTCCTGGATACTCACATTGTTGGTCAGCAGCATAGTAAGGCGGTCGATACCGATACCGATACCCGCGGTTGGAGGCATACCATATTCCAATGAGCGGATAAAGTCATCGTCCATCTCCATCGCTTCGTCGTCGCCCTTTTCTTTCAGGCGCAGCTGATCTTCAAAACGCTCTTTCTGTTCAATCGGATCGTTGAGCTCGGAATAGGCGTTGGCGATCTCTCTTCCATTCACGAACAGCTCGAAACGCTCCACCATGCCTTTTTTAGTGCGGTGCTTTTTCGTCAGCGGCGACATTTCAACCGGGTGGTCGATGATGAAAGTTGGCTGGATAATGTTCGACTCTACTTTCTCTCCGAAAATTTCGTCGATCAGCTTGCCTTTACCCATACTTTCATTCACTTCCATTCCCCACGCACGGCACTGTTCGCGGATCGCTACCTCGTCAAGCGTCTCTACGTCGAGGCCAGTATATTGCTTGATGGCGTCGGTAATGCTCAGTCTCGGGTAGGGGCCGGCAAAATCCAGTTCGACCTCGCCGAATTTCGCCTTGGTAGTGCCATTGACGGCCAGCGCCACTTTTTCGAGCACTTCCTCGGTCATATTCATCATCCAGAGGTAATCCTTATAAGCCACATAAAGCTCTACGGTTGTAAACTCCGGGTTGTGGGTGCGGTCCATCCCTTCGTTCCGGAACAGCTTGCCGAATTCATAAACCCCTTCAAATCCGCCTACAATGAGGCGTTTCAAATGCAGTTCCGTCGCGATGCGCAGGTACAAGCCCAGGTCGAGCGCGTTATGGTGTGTCGTGAACGGGCGTGCCGCCGCGCCCCCGTGAATAGATTGCAACACCGGTGTTTCAACTTCCAGCCAGCTATTTGCATCGAAATAGGAGCGCATGGTAGTGATAATGCGCGCACGTTTGATGAATATGTCGCGAACCTCTGGGTTCACGATCAGGTCTACGTAACGCTGACGGTAACGGAGCTCGGGATCGGTAAAGCCATCGTGCACATTTCCGTCTTCATCGCGCTTCACAACCGGCAGCGGCCGCAGCGATTTGTTCAATATCTTAAACTCCTGCACGTGCACGGAGATTTCACCCGTTTGTGTCGTGAAAACAAACCCGGTCACGGCAATAATATCGCCGATATCGAGCAGCTTCTTGAAAACGGTATTATACAAGGTCTTGTCCTCACCGGGGCAAAGGTCGTCGCGGCGGAAGTAGAGCTGGATACGCCCCGTGGCATCCTGGAACTCGGCAAATGCAGCGCTTCCCATAATGCGGAAGCCCATCAGCCGGCCGGCCATCGTCACGTGTTTATAGTCGATCTTGTTGTTTTCGTAGTTTTTAAGAATGTCGGCCGCGTAGGCATTTACGACAAATTCTTCCGCAGGATAAGGCTCAATGCCCATTCGCATGAGTTCCTCGCGTTTTTGACGGCGCAGTATTTCCTGTTCGCTCAGTAGCATCTTACAGCAATGGATTGGTAAATGGAATCAGGTATTCCAAAAGAGTGCGCAAAACTACTACATTTTGTCCTGAATAACGAGTGAGGAAACCGGTAAGATGCGGTAATGGCCGGTAGAACATTATTTCTGGCACGCTATTAATGTCTTCCTTATATTGTAAATCGGAGCGAACTGTTCCTCTTTCATCAGCAGCGCTAAACCTGTTCGTTTCATGTTTCAAAGAGTCTTGAAAATCATCGGTATCGTCGCTCTGGTTGGTGCGCTGCTGTTCGGAGCTGTGGAGTTCTGGGTTTATAAGAACAGGGAAAAGCTATTCAGAAGTGCCCAGGAGACGATCAACGAAAACCTTAACGGAAACCTTGAAATAGGGGATTTCAAATTCAGGCCTTTCTACGGAGGTTTTGGGCTGAACTTTACATTATATGATGTAAAACTGACCGACACGCTTTATAACGTTCACCATAAACCGTTTCTTCAGGCAGGGAAAATTCATGTCGCGCTGGATCTGAAACGTATTTTTTCAGGGAATGTTCAGATTAAAAATCTGGTATTGGAAGATGGCGGCATTAAAATGTTCGTCCAGCGGGACGGTTATTCCAATTCCTCAATTTTTAAATCCGCCGACCAAAAGAAAGACAAGTCTACAAAAAAGGACGCCGACGACATTATCAAAAAACTGGGCAATATACGCTTTGTGAACTTTGCCCTCGCTTATTCCGACTCGGTGAAAGAGAAATATTACGGCGCGCTTTTCCATGACGTCACCAACATCATTGAGCGGACCGATTCCAGCACGAATGCCAGTTTTACGGGCGCCGTACTATTCAATGGATTGACTTTCAGGGTTGATAAGGGAGCTTTTCTGAAGAATCAGGAAACGACACTGGCATTGACGCTGGGTTATGACGATGATGAAAAACGGCTGAAAATCTATCCTTCCACTCTGGAAAGTATTACACATGACAGGATCGGTATCAATGGTGTTTTCGACTTTTCGGATACGATTAAAATATTCCACCTTAATTTCGATGCGAAAGGCATAGCTGTTAAGAATGCATTACCATTGCTGAATCAGCGGCTGCAAAAGCAGATCGATTCGATCGGGATTCAGACGAATGTGGATACGCAGGTCAAAGTGGCCGGGATATTGGGCCGGCCGGGGCTCAAACCGCAGGTCGATGTGCATTTTGAAACCGATACTTTCCGGTATAATCTCCCGGTGGGCGTGTTGCGGAAAATGAGGGCTTCCGGTACGTTCACCAATCGCGCCGACACGACAAAGCTGGCGGATGTGTTCAATTCCAGGCTGATAGCTCCCAAGATCACGGGCTTTTTCGAGACCATCCCATTCGCATTCAAACTGGTTGTGAATAACTTCCGGAACCCAAGGGCCGATATCGATGGCCGCATCGAAGCCGATTCCACCAATATGGGCGCGTTGCTGGACCCAGCGCGTTACCGTTTCAAGCACGGCTCAGCCCGTATCGACTTCCATTTCAGCGGCAATCTGAGGAAGTTCTACAATGCCAAAAACGACAATTTCGATGGTAAGGTGACGGGTAAGGTCATGCTTAAAAACATCGCCATGGACTACCTGCCGCAAAACGTCAGGGTCAGCAGGGTTAACGGAGACCTTACTTTCAACGAAAAAGTGATGGTGCTGCCAAATCTTCGTTTTCATGATGGCCAGAATATGCTTTACGTCCGCGGAACGCTACTCGATCTGATACCTTACCTTTTTGGCTCACCCAAACCGCTGCGTGCCAATGTCGACATTAACATTCCCGAATGGCAGCTCAACTGGCTCGAAACATTGCTCGCGGCCAGGGGTACCACGAGATCGAAATCCAAAAAACCGCTGAAACTTTCAGAATTGCTCGACGATGCGATTGACAAAATGGAGATCGTCGCAAAACTCGACGCCAAAAAGGTAAAGTACCGGCATTTTACCGGGCGGGATGTGAAAGGTCAATTTACGATCAGCCACAATACGGTAAGTATCGAATATTTTCAGTTGAAAGCCTTTGGCGGAGGACATGTACGGATTTCCGGGGAAATGGATAATGCTGGTAAAATGCCGCATATGGCTGTCAGGGGAAAGATCGTAAATGCGGATGTACATTCCGTTTTTTACTCATTCGACGATTTCGGGCAAAAAACACTTACACACGAGAACCTGAAAGGCATCCTGAATACCGATTTCAGCTTTGAGTCGACCCTTAACAACAATGTGAAGCTGGTGCCTTCGAGTATGAAAGGCTTGTTGAGAGTCGATTTGACAAATGCCTATATTATTAATTTCGAGCCGTTTATGAAAATGAAAAAGCTCATTTTTAAAAGACGGAATTTTGAAAGGGTTAAGTTCGCCCCGATTCGAAACGATTTCAAACTCACCGGGCAGGAGATAGAAATTGCGCCGATGGAAATTGAATCCAACGTGCTCACCCTCTACATCGACGGCATTTACAGTTTCGGCAATAAAACCGATATCAACATCCAAATTCCGCTCAGTAATCTTAAAAAGCGTGATTCGACCTACGTATTAGACCCTAATAATCCCGAAAAGAAGGATGGCTCGAAAATATTCCTCAGGGCGATCGATGAAAATGGAGAGGTCAATATCAAACTCGCCTTCCGCAGAAAGAAGAAGGACAAGTTCAAAAGCGACGAGTCTGAGGTCAAAAAGCTGGAAGATATTGAGCGATGACGGTCAGTCCCGCTCGTTGCTGAACATGTAGCCCACTCCCTTCAAAGTTTTGATATAGCTGTCGCCAAGCTTTTCGCGCAATTTGCGGATGTGCACGTCGACGGTCCTTTCGAGCACGTAAATATCTGCTCCCCAGATTTTTTGCAAAAGCTCATCGCGGCTGAAAACCTTATTGGGCGTTTGCGCAAGGAAAAACAACAATTCAAATTCCTTTTTAGGTAGAACAGTCGATTTCTCGCCACCCTGGGTCACCGTATAGTTCTTCCGGTTGATCGACAAATCAAGGATTTCGATCGTATCGCCCGACTCCGCTTTTTGCGCTTCACGGCGGAACAATGCATTAATGCGGCTCATCAATGCACGCGGCTTGATAGGCTTCGTAATATAGTCGTCGGCACCCACTTCAAACGCCGCAACTTCCGAATATTCTTCCGAACGGGCGGTGAGAAAGAGGATATAGGTGTTTTTGATGTCAGGGTTTTGACGGAGGATCCTGCCGGTTTCGATGCCGTCGAGTTGCGGCATCATAATGTCAAGGAGGATGAGGTCGGGTATGAATGCCTTGGCAATGTCGATAGCCTTCCTACCGTTGGAAGCCGTCAATACCGAATAGCCTTCCTTGGTTAAGTTATATTCTAAAAGTTCAACTATATCGGAATCGTCGTCAACTACCAGTACTTTCGGAGCCGAGTTTGCAGATTTGGCGGTGCTCATTGTTTTGATGATTAAAACGCGATTCGAAATTAGCGGATGTGATGTTCACATTACATGAGGAAATCTAATGTTAACACAAATATAACATCATCGAAAAGTAGTTCGATAGATGCCGCCCTGTTCATTGGTTATCAGCATATCGGTATTGTTCAAAAATTCGATCGCCTCGGTTTGCTTCCTTGAAAAGCGAAAACAAGCCATTGGCTTACTGAAATCGATGTTGTCACCGGCTGTTTCGAATAGCAATACTTTCCCATAAGTCAGCAGTGCGAATGTTTTACCGTCCGGGCTGATGGCCGCCGACGTAACCTGAGCGTCGATGCGGATGCTATCCGAGGCTGAAATAGTATGGTCGCCTATTTCAGCAGGCAGACGATACAGTTTCACCCATTTGTTCTTGCCCCAGTTTTTCGAAAAAAGATACAAACTTCCCCGGTGATAAAAAAAAGACTCGCAATCGGGAGGTGCCGTCCGGTAACGGAAAGTAATATGTCCGGAGCTGTTGCTTTCCGGATTGAAGCGATAAACATCGAAAGTGCTGCGCTGGGCCGTGTTATTGCCAAAGTCGCCAATGTAAAGGTTGCCCTCATTGTCGCGCGTCAGATCTTCCCAATCGGTGTTTTTTGCGTTGGGAACGGCTTTTGTATCGAGCAATTTACCGCTAAGGTCGAAAAGGTAAAGTTCCGGTTTGCCGCCACTGTCGTTGTGGGTCCAGAATGTCCCGGGCTGTGTTCCTTTCGCCAATCCCGAACTTTCCGACACTACCGCAGGAAGCTTTCCTATTTTGCTATTTTTGTAATGCGCTTTAACTTTCTTGAAATCATTTGTTCTGTGATCCGGCTGACAGGTACAGAACACCGTTTTGACCGCTAACCACAGATATATCAACTTGTTCATGAATTCAACGTTGCGTCCTCTTCCAAACAAAGATAGGGAAACCCCCGTGTACTTAAAGCTCGCCAGTTCCCTGGTTGCGCTCATTGCGACGGTATACATCCTCTACGTTCTCCGCGAGACGATCATCCCGCTCGCATTTTCGATTTTGCTCGCGATCCTGCTGCACCCTGTCTGCGCATGGCTGGAAGTGCGGAAAGTACCGCGTGTGGGCGCCATCCTTTTGAGTATTCTCGCGCTTTTTACGGTGATTGTGATTCTCGTGTACGTTGTTTCGGTGCAGATAGGCAGCTTCGCGGAAGAACTTCCGCGCATTACCGAAAAAGCGGAGGCAATCCTCGACCAGACGTTGACAATGGGCGAGCGCTATTTGAATATCAGCCGGACCCAGCAGGTAAGCGAAGCCAAAAAGTACCTGATCAACGCGTTAAGCGAAGGCCGTGCCGTGCTGCTTAACACGCTTGTAACAACTACCGGCGCGATTTCCACATTTGTGCTGATCCCGCTGTACATATTCTTTTTTCTGCTCTATCGCGATTTTTTCAGGATGTTTGTTCACAAGGCAGTCCGCAGCGTACCGAATGAAGAACTGAACTTGCTGCTGAAAAAAATCTATGAAGTAATTCAGAGTTATCTTTCGGGCTTGTTCCTCGTGATCCTCATTGTGGGCGTGCTGAATAGCGTTGGTTTGCTGATCCTGGGTGTTCCGCATGCAATATTTTTCGGCTTCCTGGCAGGTTTTCTGATATTAATCCCCTACATCGGAATTTTGATTGGCTCGATATTGCCGGCCCTGTTGAGCATTGTTACTATGGATTCGCCCTGGTATGCGGTAGGAGTAATCGGCATTATGAGCTTCGTGCAGTTCCTGGAAGGCAATTTTATTACCCCGCACATTGTGGGGTCGAAAGTGAGCGTCAACCCTTTGGCAGCTATTGTTGCATTGTTTCTCGGTGGCCAGCTCTGGGGACTTTCCGGGTTGATCTTAGCGCTGCCGGTTACCGCAATACTGAAAGTGATTATGGACACGGTCCCGAGCCTCGAACCTTACGGATTTCTTTTGGGAGAGCCTGTGCATGAGGTAGCGGAAGAAAAGGCCGATATGGCGAGAGAGCAAGGTGTTGTGAAAGAATTCAAGAAAAAGCCTTATCGCCGGAACCGCAACAGGCCGAAAAAGAAGCCTGAAGGCGAAGTTCCTCCCACCCCGGCTGTGTAAGCCGTTCTGTTATTCTTTTACAGGAACCTTCTCCACGCTGACGCCCACGCTGATAATAAATGGCAGGGGGTTCTGGCGCATGGATTGTGAAATGGTAAAAGTGTAAGTTCCCGAACGCGGGAAGCGGTAGTTTTTCAGGAAAGGGATTTTGTGGTCAAACAAATCGCCCAGACCGTGGCCGTAAGGCTTGCCGCTGACTTCATTTGAAATAAAAACTTCTTCCAGCGTGGTCGAAATGACCTTTCCGTCGGGACCGGTGAAGTTCCGGGTAATGTAAAGGTTATGGTAAGGGTACTGAAGCGCATTCCTCAACACATAATACAGGTTGTAAGCCTGAGTTGTATCGGTGATCTCAACTTTGAAGGAGGGCCTGTCTTTAATATACCAGAGCCCGTCATCAATGTCCTCGTGGGCCTTATAGACGACGTTTTTATCACAACCTGATAAAAGGGATACAAAAAAGACGACGACGGCCAGCCGGAAGAACTTCATGAAAGACTCTGATATGTTGAATTGCAAAAGTACCTGTTTATCATTCTTTATAAACTGGTTTGTTCCGTAAAATAACGGTTCAGCCACGAATTGGAAGCCGGAATTTTCCACCTGTTCATCCATTGGGCCTTTGTGGCCACCTGGTTATCGAAAATCGTCGTGTTAGGCAGGATCGTCTCGTTAATGACGGCTTGCTTGATCTTCGGTACGGGGATTGTCTGCACGTGGCCATTGTCGTCGAGAAAAGCCAGCGAGCGGTCGAAGAAATCGATGTTCATCCGTTGCCCGATTTCCTGCAACCAATGCACCGATTTGTCGATCGAACAACCACTTGGCAGCTCGTCACGCTCGTCTACGGCGATGACGATGAAACGGTGTTCAAATATTTTCCCGGACGCTGTAAGCGGTTTTCCATGTGCTTCCCAGGTATCGAGTGAAGCTTTCAAAGTTTCGGTGATAATCCCTGTTTCCTGGGGCGTCAGCTCCCGGTTGGCCTGATAAACCCATACCCGGGCTTGAAAATCGATATCACTAAAAGGAATATACATGATTAAAAAGGGTTAAATGCGGTCAAACGGTTTACCGTATTGGTAATCTAAAACAACCGTGCTAACGGCATAGTTCTCGTAACTTTTGGCTACAAACCTTTTGCCTGTGCAATAAGTTCGGCAAGATCGTATACTTTCACGGACTGCTCTTTTTCCTTATTCTTGACGCCGTCGGTCATCATTACCATACAAAACGGGCACGCTACGGCAATCGTATCGGCACCTGTCTGCAATGCTTCCTCGATCCGCTCGATATTCACATCTTTTTTGCCGGGTTCAGGCTCCTTGAACATTTGTCCACCGCCCGCTCCGCAGCACAGCCCTTTTGCGCGGGAACGCTTCATTTCGACCAAATCGGCATCGAGAGCTTCCAGCACGTGTCTGGGCGCTTCGTACACATCGTTCGCGCGACCGAGGTAACAGGAATCATGAAAAGTAATTTTTTTACCTTTAAATGTCTCGCCGCCCTGCAAGCGGACACGGCCCGCATCGATCAACTGTTGAAGATATTCCGAATGGTGGAGAACCTCGTAATTACCACCCAATGCAGGGTATTCATTTTTAAGTGTATTAAAACAATGCGGGCAGGCTGTGACGATCTTCTTTACATTATACATATCCAAAACCTGGATATTCGACATCGCCAGCATCTGGAACGTAAACTCGTTTCCCGCCCTACGCGCCGGATCGCCCGTGCAGCTTTCCTCCGTTCCGAGTACGGCGAATTTGACACCGGCGCTGTTGAGTATTTTCACAAAAGCGACCGTCACCTTTTTGTAGCGGTCGTCGAACGAGCCGGCGCAGCCTACCCAGAACAGAACTTCGGGCGTCTCGTTATTCGCCGCCATTTCGGCCATTGTAGGCACTCGGTATGCAATCTCACTCATATTTAATGCTTTTTTATGACGCTGTTGAACTGCTTTCCGATCCACTGTCCGCTACTACCGATGCCCAATTGAAACGGTCGCTGGGCGAAAACTTCCATGGCGCCTGGTTGGTGTCAAGGTTCTGGAACATCATATTCCACGAACCCGGCGCATGCGCCTCGTCCATAACTTTATGCCTGCGCAATTGCAGAATAATGTCGAGCGGGTTGATCAGCACCGGACATTCCTGCACGCATGCATTGCAGGTCGTACATGCGAGGATTTCCTCTTCCAGGATATAGTCGCCGAGCAGACTTTTGTTGTCATTCATAAACTCGCCCTTGTTAGCCAGCATATTACGGCCCACTTCTTCCAGACGGTCGCGCGTGTCCATCATGATTTTACGGGGCGAGAGTTTTTTGCCTGTCATGTTCGCCGGGCAAGCGGCTGTACAGCGCCCGCATTCGGTACAGGAATAGGCATCCATCAGGTTTTTCCAGCTCAAATCCGCCACATCCTTCGCGCCAAACCGTTCCGGTACCGCCGCGTCGCCTGCCTGTGTTTCGAGCCCTAGCATGATTTTCACTTCCTGGGTGATCTCTGGCATATTCTTCATTTCGCCCTTGGGTTCAAGGCGGGAGAAATAGGTATTTGGAAATGCTAATGCGATATGTAAATGCTTTGAATAGGTAAGATAGACGGCAAAAACGAATATGCCCAGAATGTGAACCCACCACGCTACGCGCTCGTAGGCGATCAATGCGCTTTCGCTCCATCCTGCAAAAAGCGGTTTGAACCACTGACTAATTAAGAAATCGCCAGCGATCGGATAATGCGTGCTGCCAAGATCCTGCAATGCGCTGTCGGCGGCATTCATGCTGAGGATAGCTATCATTAACACGATCTCAAAAACCAGGATCAGCTTGCCGTCGAGCTGCGGCCATCCGTTCATTTCGCGATGGCGAGCCGGTTGGAAGCGTTTTACTTTCAGGATGCTGCGACGGATGAGGAAGATGGAACAAGAAATCAGCACACCCAGCGCAAGCAGCTCGAAAAAGCCAATCAATACACCATAAAAAGAACCTAAGGCGCGGGCAAAAAGCCGGTGCGTCCCCAGAATGCCATCCAGTATAATTTCCAGTATTTCAATGTTGATCAATATAAACCCGGCATACACGGCGAAATGCAGAAAACCGATGAGCGGCCTGTCGAACATTTTTTTCTGCCCGAATGCGACACGCATCATGATCGACAAACGCCTGCCGGGCTGGTCGGTACGGTCTTCATCCTTCCCGAGGCGGATCGTCTTGCCGATAATGCCGACCCGCTGGTAGATCAGCCAGGCTGCTGCTCCCAAGGCAGCTATAAAGATGATTTGCTGTATGATCGCCATAGCGAAACGGGCTGGTTTAGTATGCTTGCATACTAACAAAGTATGATAAAAATGTATTCCGACGCAAATGGTTTAGGGATAAAATGATAATCTGTCATTTTAAGTAAAAGATAATCAAGACAATATCAGTTTTGATAAAACTATTTGAGAAATATTTGATTAAAATATTTGCAAAGCCAAAGCAGATATCTATTTTTGCAGTCCCAAAAGGTACCAACTGAAACGGTGATGTAGCTCAGTCGGTAGAGCAATAGACTGAAAATCTATGTGTCGGCGGTTCGATTCCGTCCATCACCACAACCAAAGCCGCTACAAGTAATTGTAGCGGCTTTTTGTTGGAATGAATGCGAATTTGTATGTAGGCACTGTCTTCGAGTAATGCCAATTCTTCTCCTCGCATTAAAAGTTAACTAACAAATCGCTTAGTTTAGAAAATGCGTAAAAAACTAAACTAAAAAATCCGTTAGTTCAGCTTTAGGGCAAAAAACTGAACTAACGGATCTGATGATTTGGCTTTTTGGCCACTTCCCTAACCTAGCGGTGAGTCGTTTTAATGATGGCAGCGCTCTCCTGGTCACGTTTCAAACTTCCCACATTTATTAGCAGAGAAATCAGATCGTCATTGAAATAATAGTTTTCCTTGCCTAACTTTTTCTTGTGAAGGAGATCGATTTCACAAAGTGAATCCAAATATCGGGCGGCTGTTTTTCTTGCTACATTCAAATCCTTTTTCACGAACTCGATTTTGGTATAAGGGTGCCGAAACAAACTATTAATCAAATCCTGACTATACACCTTTGGCAACTCTGTCCTGATCTTCTGTTTGTGACTGGTCATCAGAACCTTAATGTCTCTTATCATATCCGATGTTTGCAAGGCTGTTTGCTCGACGGCATCCAGAATATATAAAATCCAGGGTTCCCATTGTTCCGTCTGACGGGTTTGTTGCAACAAGTTATAATAGGCAGCTTTGTTTTGATTAATAAACCGGCTTAGGTACAGGATAGGCAATTTGAGGAGGCCCTCTTTAACGAGGTATAGGATATTCACAATCCGGCCTGTCCGTCCATTACCGTCATAAAAAGGGTGAATGCTTTCAAATTGATGATGGATGATTGCCATCTTTATTACCGGATCGATGTCTGAAAGACTGTCGTCGTTGATAAAATGCTCTAAATTTCCCATGAGCGAGACGATGTCTACGTGATTTTGAGGGGGCATGTAGACGACTTCGCCTGTTTGTTCATTTTTCAGTACCGTACCTGGTACTTTTCTGAATCCGGCGTCATTTTCTTCTAGCAATGCCTGCAGTGTGATAATATTGTTGCTGGTGAGCAGGCCTGTTTGCTTTACCTGCTGATATCCTTCCAGTAGTGCGTGTGCATAGTTGTATACTTCTTTGGCGGCAAGGCTTACAAATTGATGTGCCTGACTGTCACTACTATACAACTCATCGTGCGTTGTTACGATGTTTTCTATTGCCGAGCTATCCTTAGCTTCCTGCAGTGCAAGCGTGTTGATGATAATGCGTTCATTGGGAATGCTTTCTGCAATACCATTCAAACCGGCCAAAGCTGCACGTGCGGTACTTAGCTTTTTAAGTACTGCCCTGGTTTCTATTTCACTGGAAAGAGGCAGTTGTGGTAGTCGTATCTCGCCGCTCATACTTCATGGGTCATTTTTTCAAATTTAGGGCTATTTCCCAACTAACGTGGGTCATTTTTTCGATTTTTGACCCACGTCTTACTGAACGTGGGTCATTTTTTCGATTTTTGACCCACGTGTTGGAGAACGTGTACCCGTTTTGGTAGCTAGCTGAAATTACTGAACTCTCGATTTCTATTAGAAATTCTCCATTATTTGATGTATCGATACGCCTAAGCCTTTGGCGATTTCTTGTAGATAAAAAAAGGACGGGTTGATTTTCCCTGCCTCAAGACGCTGTATCGATTGCTGATCCTTCCCTATCGCATGCGCAAGTTGCTCTTGCGTGATGTTTTTCACTTTCCGCAATTCTCGTATTCTAAGACCAAGACGTATTAGTAAATCATCCTTTTCCATGTCGACAATAAAGGACATGGGAAATTCAGACTAATAGCACAACGAATCCGTTGTATTTTGCTAATATTACTTATCTTTATGAATCTAACGAGGGAGTACCTACACAATATCACCACAACATTATAACCAACCACGCTATGAATTTCAAAATCATTACCATCCCCGAAACGCAAACCGAAGTATGTCTCCATCGTGACCGCAATGAAGAGGGAGAAGAAATTGTACGTATTACGGCACTTGTGATCAGTTTAACCGGGACAGAGCCCATGCTAGAGACAGTGGTGAGATTCGCTGATACCTGGTCAGCACAGTTTTTTGTGAATGACTATTCAGAGGCGTCGGCAAAGGGTTTTTTGAGACAGAGTTTGGAAGAGCAGGGGATCAGGCTGGGTGAAAATTAAGTACATGTTTATTCGTAACTGGCCTTGATCGAATAAAACAGCAAAAGCGGGCTCAACACCTGCTTTTGCTGTTTTAATGGAAGTCTTATCAACGAACAAAACGGTGTTGCTCCGACGTTCCGTCTTTCTTGAAAACCTTCAAAATATATAAGCCGGCAGGAAGGCTTTTAACATCTATAGTCTGTGCAGGGCGTGCACCGGAATCGTAGACAGTCTGAGCATTGGTATTGCTGATCTGCACTTTTTGGACGGTTTCCCAATTGTTGACGTCCAATGTAAGTTGTGCGGCAGAGATGGGGTTGGGATAGATGCGTGCGGCAGCTGTTTCGCCGAAAAAGATCGATTTGATACTGCTCAGTGCAAAACTTCCGTCGGTGTCGATCATTTTTAAGCGGTACAGGTTGTTCTGCCCGCTTACCGGTCGTGCATGTACAAATTGATACATTTTTTCGGCATTACTCTCGCCTGCGGCAGCCACTGAGCCCACTGCGCTCCATTGCTTACCATCGATGCTGTGCTGGACTTCAAATTCGCTGGAAGAGGTTTCCGAGGTGGTTTTCCATTGGAGCAATGCGGTGGTGCCTTCTTTCGTTGCGGCGAAGTTGACAAGCGTTACCGGCAATGGGTCGGTAGCGAGTCTGATGATCCAGAAATCCCCGTCGCCATTATTATTTTCAGATTTGTCGGGGCCTGCGTCTGAATAGGAATGTCCTCCTAATATATAACCGCGGTCGGCGGTCGGATGCACGCTGTAAAGCACGTCTTGTTTCGGACCGGCAAGTGACTTATCCCACTGGTAGGCGCCATCCGGCGATAATTTGGTGAGCCTATAGTCATAGTCAAAGTCCTCTTTGGGATCGAGTGCTAAAGACCAGCCTCCCAGCACGAAACCGCCGTCGAAAGTTATAGCCAGGGAAGTAAGTTCATCATACTGGCCGCCTCTGCCATAAGTTTTATCCCAAATCTTGTTGCCGTTACCATCGACTTTCACTACCCAGAAATCCCTGCTGGAAGGGGCTGTCCTGTCGGCCGACTTATTTCCGCTTATACCTGAATAAGAATCGCCGGCAACCAGATAATCACCCGATGGTATCTGGACGATACGCTTAAAGAAGTCGGAATTATCACCACCGAATGTTCTGTCCCATTCTTTCGCTCCTGATGATGAAAGTTTCAATATCCAATAGTCGGGTGGACCGAAGTTTGCCTGCGTTTTATCTCCACTGATGCCTGAGCCAGACATGCCACCAATAATACAACCCCCATCTGCTGTGAGCGACATGGCTCCGTTCATTTCATAGTCGCTTCCGCCATAGGTACGGTCCCATGCTTTGCTGCCGTTGGCGTTCAATTTAACGACCCAAAGATCAAAGCTTCCCCGCGAAGGTTCGGTCTTATCACCGCCGGCTCCGGAAAAAGAATCGCTAATGAAAATGTATCCGCCATCGGCGGTCTGACGTATTTCTTGTACGCTTTCGCCATCCCAACCACCCAATGTATTGTCCCACTCAATGCTGCCACTTGCTGATAATTTAACAATCCACACATCCTGGCTCAACGAACCTTTACTTTTATCGCCGCTCAAACCAGACTGTGAGGAGCCGGCAAGAATATACCCTCCATCCGACGTTTGCCGGATATCCGCGAGAAAATCGGCGCCGTTACCACCGATCGTTTTATCCCATTGCTTAACGCCGGAATCATTGAGTTTGATTAACCAGTAGTCGAGGTTGCCCTTAGAATTTTCGGATTTATCACCGGATGCATCGGAGGAAGACGAGCCGGCCACCATATACCCTCCATCGCTGGTTGGTATTACTTTCACTTGGTATTCATAGCCATTCCCGCCAATGGTTTTATCCCAAAGTTTAGCAGGCGGCTGTGCAGAAACAAATGTACCTGATGAAACAAAAAACAGAAGCAGCGCAATGGCATTAAGGAAAGTAAATACCGACCTGCATGGCCGGAGAAACCGTGTAGAAAAGAGCATAGAGAGAGTTTGGTGAGTACTAAATTTCAAATGTAACTAACTTGCACTAAGTCATCAATTATTTCCATATTTTCATGCTCGGTCGAACCTAATCCGGCGAGGCATTCAGCATTCCTGAATTTCATCAGACTAATACCATGCATTATTCCAGGGAGCAACTCATCGTGCTTTTCACGTACCTGCCCGTGCTTGTGGCGGCGTGGATGGCGTTAAGGAGGTATCGCGGGGCCGACCACCCGGTGAAACTGTTATGCTGGCTGATCTTCTTTGCATTGCTCATCGAGAGTATTTCGCGCATTTTCTGGTTTTTTAAAGTATCCAACCTATTTCTCTGGCCGATCTATATCACGGTAGAGTTCGGTCTGTTGACGTGGATATATAGTTTGGTGCTCGATCGGAAGTGGCTGATTACCCTGCGCGGCTGGATGCTGGCGGCGTTTACGGGCATCGTTCTTGTGCGCGAGCTGGGGCAGCCGGGGCAGTCGGTATGGATCGATAATGCGGGGCGGTCGATTGAGAGTGTGGTTGTGATTTTTATGGCCTTGGCGTATTTCTATAAAGTTTTTCAGGAATTGAAAGTGCAAAACCTGCTTCTCGAGCCTTTCTTCTGGGTGTCGGCGGGCTTACTGCTTTTCTTTTCAGGTAACTTCCTGATTTTCATATTTATGAATTTCATTCTGCTGTATTCTAAAAACCTGAATGATCAGATTTGGGTAATCCACGCGCTGATGAATTATATGCTGTACATTACTTATGCGATCGCATTATGGGTAGGCCGGGGGAAATAGAATTTGCGCAACTGCTTTTCGGCGGGATCGGCATTATGGTGATGATGGCGCTCACGATCGTCATTTTCGTGCTGCTTTACCAGCGGAAACTGCATTTCCAGCAAAGCCGTATGCATCAAATGGAGATGGTGCATCAGAAAAAAATACTCGAATCGATTGTGGCTTCGCAGGAGAATGAGCGTGAGCGTATCGCGCGCGACCTGCACGACGAGGTGGGCGCGTCGTTGTCGGCGGTCCGTTTGTTTGTGAGCCAGATACAGTATGAAAAGTCCCCGGAGGAAATGAAGGGCCTCGCTGCTCGTTCGGGGCAGATTATCGGGGATGTGGTGAAGGATGTGCGGCAAATCGCGCATAACCTGTCGCCGGTAATTATCGAGAACTTCGGTTTTGCCGGCGCCGTCAAAATTTTGCTGCGCAGAATGGAGGACGCAGGGATGCACATCCGTTGCGCGATCGATGATCCGGCAGAAGTGCTTTCGTCCCACCAGCAATTGGTGCTGTACCGCATTATTCAGGAGGTGATCGGTAATGTGGTCAAACATGCCGAAGCCAGTGAAATCGTTTTCGACCTTCATCATAATGGGTCGCAACTAAGCTTGATCATGAGCGATAATGGTAAGGGTTTCGATATGCGTTCGGGCCAAAAGGCCGCGGGGATGGGAATGAGCACGATCCGGACCCGGACCGACTTGTTGGGTGCAAAACTCGAACTGCATTCAGCTCCTGGCGAAGGCACCCGTTTCGAAATTGAAATGCCCGTTTAACATTTTCCCAAAACAAATTGAAACCGGTAAAAATAGCGATAGCGGACGATCACAAGCTGTTCCGTCAGGGACTAGGCCAGATTTTGTCCAGAAATGAAGATTATCAGGTAGTGCTGGAAGCCGCTTCCGGCGAAGAACTGTTGGAAGAGATAGGAAGCGCCGGACCCGATGTGGTGCTGCTGGACCTTTATATGAAGGGAATGGATGGAAAAGAAGTGGCCGGACTGCTGCTGAAACAGCATTCTGATGTGAAAATTATCATTCTGTCTATGAACTATTCTCCCGAGCACATATTGCAACTCATGCGCGTAGGCGTGCACGGTTACCTGCCCAAGGACATCGATCAGGGAATTCTAAATGAGGCTATCGAACAGGTTATGACCAAGGGGTATTACATTAATGACGACATTGCGCAGGTAATGCGGCAGGGATTGCAAGCGGGCGACATCCGGCCCTCCCGTAGCAAAGTCGCTATTCCTTCGTTGAATATCGGCCTCACCGACCGTGAAATGGAGGTATTGGCGCTCATTTGCAAAGGTTACAATACTGCCAAAATCGCAGATGAGCTGTTTATCAGTTACCGGACGGTGGAAGGTCATCGTAAAAATTTGCTGGAAAAAACCGGTGCTAGTAACTCAGTAAGCCTGGCGATATTTGCCGTTAAATATCATTTACTGGATTTCTAGACTGGTTACCAGTGTTAAACGCGGGCAAATACCCGTAAATCGGTAATGCGGTCGCGGTAGGTTTCGAGGAATTCGCAAAAGCGGGCGGCCTGTTCCTCCTGATAGGTGAGATCAGCCATTTGATCATATTCTTCGAGATAAACATCCCTGAAATCAGTGATGACATAGCGCAGGCTTCTGATCCCTTTCGTGCGCAACGCCGGGAGGTAAAAGTTCTGGTGGCTTTTAGCAAAACAGCCTTCGCGGTAATTTCCGGTGGTTTTAATGTCCACAGCCAGCATCTTTCCAATCACATCCACGTACCCGTAAATCAGGCTGTCGTTCAGCTGATATTCGCAGTATACCTGCGTTTTCAGCATCGGACGAGGCAGGAACGATCGTACTTTCGACAGTATTTCCGGGTCGAATGTTTCTTCGCCAATGCCTTTGATCACGGCATCTTCGAACGATACGCCACGAAACTGGGCCTCGGTTTGCGGCACCGGTACGCGGTTAATGCGGTCGAGTAACTCCTGCTCGCTGATATAGCCACGCTCAAACCGGTCGAAACAGCTTAACAGCGAAGGATAAAGTTTGTACTTAACAGTGGTAGAAATCATTAATTAACAATGTTAACTGGCATTCATCTTTTCCTTTGCCCCAAATGATATTGCAGCGATACAGCGATGAAACTGAATGCATCGTTTGGTGTTTCGCTGTAAGATTCACTTTCTTCCGGGTTAATTAATCGTCTGCCGGAAGTAGCATCCAGCTTGTCGGTCCGGACGAAATAAAAACGGTATTCCAAGGTAATTTTCAATTTTTCTAACAAAGCATAATCCACAGAAGTGCCGAGCGGGAGTATTCCTTCCCGTGTTTTTTTGATGCCTTTTGGTCCTTTGGGTAGTCCCCACCGGAGAAAAAGGGGGTTACGGGCACTTTGCCCGCTGTTGGTGAAGCGCAGCAGCTTGTTGTTGTCCAGGTCGAAAGCATTGGCGCTGAACCAGATTTGTCCTAATCCCGCATAGACGGCAACATGTACCGGCCCGGGCTCTCTTTCACTGAATTGCTCCGAGAGGTCCCATTTCACCAGACATTCCGCGCTGTTATATTCATTGACGAAATAGGAGTTGAAAAAATCCATTTTCTCTCCACCAATGCTTCCGGCGTTGTAATCGAGCTGAACGGCGAATTGCTTGCTGAATGACCTTCCAATACCGATTCCGACAATTCCGTGCATTGCCTGGGCATTCAGTTCTCCGTAAAACTGCGAAAGGCCGCACCGCAGGTTCAGAAAATAGGGTTGTGCTGCGCCGCGATCGTAACTTTTCTTGTCGCTGATGCCGTTTGACGAGCGGGAATGTGCCGACTGTGCGAATGTTATGCCGGTTATGGCACAGGCGACAAGGAGCAAAATGTAACGCATGGCTGGAATCGATTGGGACGAAATGTTTGTTCAGCCATTGATACGTACGCTTTTCATTTTGGTCACCTTTTGTAGAACCAATAAGATGCCCGCCTGCCATGCGATAACCGTAAATATCTGTTAGTTTTGCTTGTAGTTGAAAAATACAATATAAAGATGAGTGTAGTACCCTATAAAGATAAGGAAGGGACCAAACGGGAGCAGGTCGCAGAGATGTTCGATAACATTTCACCAAAATACGATCTGCTGAATCACGTCCTGAGTGGCGGTGTGGATATATATTGGCGCAAAAGGGCTATTAAGCTGCTTAAAAAGCAACAACCGAAAGTGATTCTCGACATTGCAACGGGTACCGGTGACTTTGCCATTGAAGCACTGGCGTTGAAGCCGGAGAAAATCATCGGCGTCGATATTTCAGAGGGTATGCTGGCTGTCGGTCGCGAGAAAATCGCGAAACTGGGTAAGCAGGACGTGATTAGCCTCCAAAGCGGCGACTCGGAAAGTTTGGCTTTTGCAGACAATTATTTTGACGCGATTATCGTTTCGTTTGGAGTACGCAATTTTCAGAATTTGCTGGCCGGACTGACAGAGATGAACCGCGTGATGAAGCCGGGCGGAACTTGTGTGGTGGTCGAGTTTTCGAAGCCTAAAAGCTTTCCGTTCAAGCAGATTTACAACTTTTATTTCAAATATATATTACCAATCATAGGGAAAACGGTCTCCAAGGACAGCGCGGCATACACGTATCTGCCCGAGTCAGTACAGGCCTTTCCGGACGGGGAAGCTTTTCTTGATATCTATAAAAAAGCAGGTTTCATAAATACCAAATGCATATCACTTACCTTCGGGATCTGTTCAATTTACGTCGGACACAAGTAATTATCGGCATCCTGGCGCTGCTCATGGCTGCGCAGGAAGCCCGGTCTCAGGGCATCGGGTATCGCCGCAAGCACCTCGAATATTACGACGACAAGCCGATCCATTACGGCATTCTTTTCGCGGTCCCGTTTACACGGTTCAATATCAAGCATAGCAACGACTTTGTGTCCAGGGACACGGCGTTTGTGATCCAGTCGCCTACCAATGCTGCATTTCGCATGGGATTTACCGTCAATGCATATCTGAACGAGCATTTCGACCTGCGCACGACGCCGGCGGTTTCGCTCTATGAACGACATGTCAAATTCAGCTATCCTAATGGCACCGATCGCACGGAAAAGCGCGAGTCGACGTGGATCGAAGTCCCGCTCTTGCTAAAATACAAATCGTTACGCCGGGTCAACTCGCGCATGTACATGGTCGCAGGTGTAACCTTGGGGATCGAGACGAACGTAAAACGCAACCGCGGCGGCGGAGCTACCGCCCTTAACACGAAGTCGAGCGACTTCTCGATCGACTATGGCATCGGCTATGAGCAGTTCTTCGAGTTCTTCAAATTCGCTCCTGAACTGCGTTTTTCACACGGATTAACGAATATGCTCGTGCCGGGAGCAAATTCTGTGGCCAACGGCATCAGCCGCATGCGTACACACACCGTGACGCTCTATTTGAATTTCGAATAACCGGTATTGGTTTTCAGGAGGTTAAAAAATATTTTAAATTTTTTTTCAAGAATATTTGCAGAGTTCAATTCAGTCGCACATATTTGCACTCCCAAACGACGGGAAAACAAAAGAAAACAAAAAGGGAGTTTAGCTCAGTTGGTTCAGAGCATCTGCCTTACAAGCAGAGGGTCGGGGGTTCGAATCCCTCAACTCCCACAGAAAGCATCGAGAAATCGATGCTTTTTTTGTTTGCCTTCGGCACTTGCCGTTGAGTTTCGAGCCCCATTTATCTCACGCGAAGTAATAAATCTTCCTAGCATTCGCATAAATTCCGCAAAGCAATAACTGAAAACTCCCCGTACCTTGTTGCCATGATTTCAATCAATTGGTTTTATGAAAACATTATTGCTGCCGGCATTGATGGGCATGGCATATTTACATCCTGTAATGCGGAGGATCGGCCGTTAGCTGATGAAAAATATCGCAACAAGAGGAAATACTGGAATTGGTAAAACGAGATGACGTTAAATGGTGTAAAAAAGGCGATTGCCAACGTGGTCCAGTATTTCAAGTAGCGCGAAACATATATAATTTAATTTTATATTTTGTTTTCTATAATAAAGTAGTTACAATTGCGAACCAACAAAATTGTAATGTGCTATGGAAAACAGTCGGATTTTTCGTGCCCTTTTCGGAATGGTAGGGCCGCTTTTGATGATAGTTATGGCGATTGCTTGCGGAACAAGCCAGGAAATCGTGGTGCGGGGTGATTTGAGAGGTACAGACACATTCCTGGAAGGCAAGACAGTCTACCTCGGCGATGCCGAAAGCCGCAACTTCCTGGATACCGCGGTTATTCGGGAAGGGAAATTTGAATTCAAGCTTAAAACAGGCAGCGACTTCGTTCCCTTCAGAGCGGCCATTGTTTTTGAAACCGGAAACCCCGAGTGGCCGCATCAGGTGGTTGGTTATAAAAATCCTTATTTCAAAAAAACGAGCGAAGTTAATTTCTACGCCGAAAATGGGGTAATGGAACTAAAACTCGATACTATCCGGATATTTACACCGAAAAACAAAGAGGTGTTATTTAGGATAGCGAAGGTTAACCGGCAAACCAGCGCACTATTCCACCATTACAATTTCAAAAGCGGTTCAAAGAATGTCGGGGATAACCAAGCTTATAATCGATCCCTCATCCAAAAGAATTCCAATTCACTGGAATTGCTGCGTATATTGAATTATAGTAAATCATCACTCAGTAACCACGAAGCCAAACATCTACTTTCATTTTTTGACCCTGAACTACATTCAAATCCGGGTTATATCGCTTTGAAGACTTATCTGAATTATGAAAACAAAAACGGTAGCGATTTCCCAATAGAAGTCGCATTGAAAACGACTGACGACAAATCAGTCCGGGAGGTACTCGTTGACTCATCCAAGCATAATCTGATCGTTTTCTGGGCAAGCTGGTGCGGCCCCTGCCGAATGGAAATACCGCAGATCAAGAAGCTTTACCATGATAAACGTGAAAAGTTGAATGTCGTCAGCATTTCTGTGGATAAGGATCAGAAAATGTGGAAAAAAGCAATGCAGAAAGAGCAGATGCCCTGGAAACAGTTCCTGTTGCCCGTGGGCGAAACTTACGCGATGCTGGACAAGAAATACAATCTGCAAACCATTCCCATTTGGGTACTCCTGGATGGCCACGGCAAGGTAATCGATCAGCATGTCGGCTACGACACCGGAGATAATGCTGTGGATTTGAAAGTGGCTGCACTTTTAAAATAAAGGTTTTCTAACGCGCAATTTGAATTATCCAGTCGGACATTTCTTTTAAAGCCGCCGGTGAAAACGTCTGCGTTATCCGCTGGTATTCGTCACTTGAACCTGTTTTGCATTCCTGAAAGAGGTGGTTCAGACCGGCTAACTGAACAAGTTTCACGTTTTTATTGCCGCTTTTTTGCGTTGCGGTTGCGATCCCGGCCAGGTTTTCCCTTGGAGGTACCTGATAGTCCTTTTCGCCATTCAAAGCAAGAATGGGACATGTCGATTTTTCTAGGGCAGGCAGCGGGTTGTATGTGAGAAGATACCGTGACCAGGGAGTCGCCAATAAGTTGATTGTTAAGTTCTGTGCTTGTTCCATAGTCATGTGCGGAGCCGCAAAAACAGACAAGCTGTCCGGGTTTGCTCTAATATAGCTTGTCAGCTTACTGCGTAAAGTTGCGGGATGTGTGGAGCTCTTAACAATAGCCAATGCACCAGCCAGGATCTTGCGGGATCGCTGAATTTCCGCTTCGGGAAATTTGAGTATCCTGTACAGTGTAACCTGTTGTAACAGCAAAAGGGTATCGAGCTGCACTGCCGGAGCCGCAAGCAGGATCATGAATGCGACATCCCCAGACCGGGCCGTGACCATTGGGGCTACAATACCTCCTTCGCTGTGACCGGCGAGTCCGATTTGCAGGGCATTAATCTCTTTCCGGGTTTTCAGGTAGGCAACTGCACTTTCGGCGTCGGTAGAAAAATCTTCGGATGTGGCAGTGGCGAAGTTACCTTGTGATTGATGGGTGCCTCTGTCATCGAATCTCAGGACGGCAATGCCGTGCCTGGTCAGGTAGTCGGCTATCACGAGAAAAGGTTTATGCCCGAGGATTTCTTCATCGCGGTTTTGCTGGCCGCTGCCACTAATCAGAACCACCGCAGGAAATTTTCCCTCGCGTGCAGGCAAGGTGAGTGTACCGGCGAGTTTTATCCTGGCGCCGGGGTTTTCAAAACTGACGTTTTCCTGATAGTATGGAAAAGGCGGCTTGGGCTCCTGCGGTCTCAGATTAACGGTTTCTTTGCTGAGAACGGACCGGTCAAGAAAGAAAACGAATGCAGTTATCGTCAATACGACTGCCGCCCATTCAAGTAGAGAGACTTTTTTCATGGCCAGGACCGGATTATGTAATGTCAAAAGGAGTTACATAGTGCGGTTTACTGGTTGGAAAAGGAAGTAGGAAAAAAAGGGAAGAAGGGGAGGAAGCTTTGCTCCATCTTCCCTTTCCTCCTTCCTCCCTATCAAATACGTACCTCAGTACCGCTTTCCGCCGAACGTAATCCGGCTTCCAGTACCTGAATGATTTTCAAACCATCCGCGAAGTCCGGTTTGATCTCCGTATCATTTTCAATCGCATCGAGAAAATCTACTACGGCGTGGACGAAAGCGTGCTCGTAGCCGATAATGTGCCCAGCAGGCCACCAATGGCCAGCGTAAGGATGGATCGATTCGGTGGCGAGGATGGTACGGAAGCCGTGTTCACCTTTCGTGTCTTCGTTGGAATAGTACTGCAACTCGTTCATGCGTTCGAGGTCGAAAACGAGGCTGCCTTTGCTGCCGTAAATTTCGAATGTAAGACGGTTTTTACGACCAGTTGCAAAGCGGGTAGCTTCAAATGAGCCTATGGCGCCGTTTTGGAACCTTACCATCATCAATGCGGCGTCTTCGACGGTGACTTCGCCCATTTCGTCTCCCTTCGATGCTCCCGAGAGGCTTCCGGTAGCGGTTTCGTCGGCGATAGGGCGTTCTTTGATGAAGTTCGCGGTCAGGGAAGAAACGGAAACAATGTCGCCCACGAGGAAATGCGCGAGATCGACGGCGTGAGAGTTGAGGTCCCACTGCGGGCCGGCCTTGGCAGTTTCTTTTTTAAGCTGCCACGTAAGCGGGAAAGAAGGATCGACGATCCAGTCTTGCTGGTAGGCGCAACGCCAGTGGAAAATCCGGCCGATCTTGCCTTCTTCGATCATCTTTTTGGCGAGTGCCACGGCCGGAGTTCTGCGGTAATTGTGATTGAGGTAATGCTTAACGCCGTTTTCCTGACATACTTTCAGCATTTCGGCTGCCTGGTCGCTGTCCATCGAAAGCGGTTTTTCACAGAAAATATGCTTGCCAGCTCTCGCCGAGGCTAATGCTACTTCATAATGCAGGTTTTGGGGTAATGCGATGTCGATAATGTCGATATCCGGCCTTTCGACGAGTCTCTGCCAGTCGGTTTCGGTCTCTTCCCAGCCCCAGTTTTCCGCAAATTCAGATAGCGATTCCTGGTGCCTTCCGCATGCAGCTTTCAGGACGGGCGTCGACGGTGTATCGAAAAACAGCGGTGCTTTTTTCCAGGCATTGCTATGCGCCCGGCCCATAAACTTGTAACCTACTATGCCGATATTGATCTGCTTTTTCATTCGGGAATTGGTATGATTAAGGATTGTATGCTATACAGGTTTGTCAAAATTATCAAATCTTGGTGATTGGATTTAATTCGTAAATTCCATCTCCCGACATTTACTCAAACTACACACTATATTTCATGAAGCAACTTGCCCAGAATCTCCGGACGGGAGAGACATTGTTGTTAGATATCCCCGTTCCGCTCGCCCGAAAGGGTTGCGTGCTCATTAAAAGCCGCAAAAGCCTCGTCTCCGCCGGCACCGAACGAATGCTGATCGAATTCAGCAAGGCCAATTTTCTTCTCAAAGCCAGGAAACATCCCGACAAGCTTCGTCTCGTGATCGACAAAATCAGGACAGACGGTTTCTGGAAAACCACCCGCTCGGTGCTCCGCAGGCTGGATCAGCTCCTGCCGTTGGGGTATTGCAATGTCGGGGAAATTGTGGCGGTAGGGGAGGATGTAGAAGGCTACACCATCGGCGAGCGGGTGGTGAGCAATGGCGCTCATGCCGAAATGGTATGTGTGCCGGTCAACCTCGTAGCCAAAGTCCCTCACAATGTGCCCGACGAAGAGGCGGTGTTCACAGTCGTGGGTGCGATAGGCCTGCATGGAGTTCGATTGCTCGCGCCGGCGTTGGGCGAGCGCGTAGCTGTGGTAGGGTTGGGATTAATTGGTTTGATGGTTGTTGACATCCTTCGTACGCAGGGTTGTGAGGTAATAGGAGTTGAACCCGATGAAGACCGACGGCGCATCGCGGAAGGAAAAGGTATTACAACCTTTAATCCGGCAAAATCCGCCGACAAATCGATCGCAGCGCAGTTCGGCGAAATGGATGGGGTGATTCTAGCCGCTTCCTCCAAATCCGGTAACATCGTTTCAATGGCCTCTGCGATTTGCAGAAAAAGGGGCAAAATCGTGCTCATAGGCGATGTTCCCCTGCATTTGAACCGATCTGACTTTTACCATAAAGAATTGACATTCCAGGTCTCGTGCGCTTACGGACCCGGGCGTTACGATCACGCGTACGAGGAACGGGGTATCGACTACCCGCTACCGTATGTCCGCTGGACGGAGAACCGCAATTTTTATGAAATTCTGCGGCTGCTAGGCAACGGTTCACTGGATGTAAATCCATTGATTTCCAGTATTGTCCCGTTGGAAAACTATTCAGACATCTATCAAAAAAATAGCCGCTCACTTGGAGTACTGATCGATTACAGCGGTGAATGTAAACCCGACAAAACGATCATTCGGAATCCGCGCAATGCATTTGTGGCGCAAAAGGCGGTGGCGGCCATTGTTGGTGCCGGAAATTTTGCCTGCATGACATTGTTACCCTGCCTTCGTGGCAAATGCATCAAATACATTGCCAGTTCCGGCGGGCTAAGGGCGGCAGAACTGGCAGCGAAGTACGATATCCCATTCATTGCCACCGATTACCGGGAGGTTTTGGCCGACGATGAAGTCAACCTGATCATTATTGCCACCCGGCACGACCAGCATGTTGCCATTGCGGCGGATGCCATCCGTGCGGGTAAGCACGTATTTGTAGAAAAGCCGCTTAGCATTGATCTGGTCGGCATTGAAAAAGTCAGATCGGCACTTGAAAAGGCCCCTTTTCCGGTCACGCTCACAGTAGGTTTTAACCGGAGATATGCACCGCATATTACCAGAATGCGGGAGTTGCTGGAAGGTGCCCCTATGAATGTAGTGATTACCGTCAATGCCGGGTTTATTTTGGGAAATGCCTGGATAGACGACAGTGCACGGGGTGGAGGGAGGCTCGTTGGTGAAGCATGCCATTTTATTGACCTGGTCGCCTGGATTGCGCAGAGCCACATTACAGAAGTTTGCACTAATGCATTGGCTGTCCAGGGCCACATGAGCTCCGCGAATGCAAGCGTGCTGCTAAGACTTGCGAACGGCTCTACTGGAGCAGTTCATTATTTTTCCAATGGCCATAACAGTTATCCAAAGGAAAGAGTCGAAGTACATTCGCTCGGGCGGACAATCGTTCTGGATAATTACAAAGTGCTGCGGGGATATGGTTTCGAAGGATTTTCTGAAATGAAAACGAACGCTGGTAAGGGCCATCGGGAGCAGTTCGACAGGCTGTTCGAATGTATTTCAAACGGTACAGGATCGATAATGCCTCTGGAAGACATTTGGAATTCAAGCCACGCGACATTAGCGGCGCGGGATAGTATGTGGACTGGCGGTTGGGTGAAAGTGCTATGAAAGCAGTGCGGTATCTGATATTACTCTGGCATATCGGCCGCCAAATGGGCTGGCGTTATGTGCTATTCCGTGCGGGGTATTGGTTGCAGGCGAAAACCGGCCTGCTCACCCTCCGTTTTCCGAAAGGCGCCACCCCAAAGTCATTTATAAGTATTCAGGAGTGGCGTAACCAGACACCAGCATTTCTCTTCGATCCCGATAAACTGAGTGTGCAAAGAAATGCAGGTATTACTGATTTGAAATGGCGGGTGGAACAAATAAGGACGGGGATGTTTCGCTATTTCAGCGGGGAATGGTTCGAAGTACCCGATTGGCATACTAACCCAATAACAGGCTTTGCTTATCCGAAATCACAGCACTGGTCAAAGGTTAATGACCTTTCGCCGAAAGCGGGTGATATCAAATATCTGTGGGAGAAATCGCGGTTCACATTTTTGTATGACCTCATTCGCTATGACTTTCACTTCTCGGAAGATCAATCTGCAACCGTCCTCGGACTGATAGCCGATTGGATCGACCATAACCCCGTAAACTGCGGTCCGAACTGGAAATGCAGCCAGGAAATAGCCTTGCGGGTATTGAACTGGACGTTTGCACTACATTACTATCGGCTCTCACCAACATTGAATCAGTCGTTACTGGACAGGATCCTTTGCAGCATTTACGATCAAATGCGTCATGTCGAATCCAACATCAGGTTTTCAGAAATCGCGGTTCGGAATAATCATGTACTCACAGAGGCGTTAGGGCTCTTTACGACCGGATTGCAGTTTCCATGTTTTCCGGAAAGTGAGCAATGGCGTACTCATGGAAAGCGCTTGTTCGAGCAGGAAATCTGCTCTCAGATTACCCCGGAGGGTACCTACCTTCAATTCTCGATGAATTATCACAGGGTAGTTATTCAATTGATGGCCTGGGGCAGAACTTAATGATGAGCGTTTTTCTGAAATGGTTTATAAGCTAGCCGATGCGTCTTTGAGGTTCTTACGAATTTGCATGGACGAAACAAACGGCCGATTACCTCATTATGGACACAACGACGGAGCGTTGTTCTTCCCGCTCTCCGAATGCGATTTTCGGGATTTCAGGCCTCAATTAATAGCATTGGAGTCCGTCCTGTATCATCTGAAAGATTCCGATCCAGTTTTGAATGAAGAAAAGGAATGGCTTGCAGCCGGACAGGCAATAGATACGGAAGAACAAATCGAAGCGATAAAGGATGGAGCTTTTAATTTCCAGGAAGAAGGTTACTACGTCGTTCGTGACGCTTCCACAGTTACATTCCTGCGCTGCGGAAGCTATCGCAGCCGCCCATTCCAGGCCGACAACAATCATCTCGACATTTGGGTAGGAGGTCGCAATATCCTGCGCGATGCCGGTACTTGGCTGTACAATACCGACGATGAATCGACCCGCTATTTCTCTGGCACGCGTTCGCATAACACCGTCATGATCGGAAATTTCGACCAAATGCAAAAACGGCACCGTTTCATCTGGACACATTGGGTCGTGAATGCAAAAGGCGAAGCGGGTTCTTCCAATGGAGCGTATTGGATTGAAGCTGAATTTGAAGGATTTCGACATGTTGGCAAGGGCATTGTGCATCGGCGCCGTGTCGTCAAAAAAGCAAATCAGCTGCATTGGCTGATTGAGGATTATGTGTTAAATGTGCCAAAAGGAATGCAAATCCGGCAGTTGTGGCATCCTGACGAAAAATTTGGGGAAGACTTCCGGATTGAAGCAACAGACGAAAAAGGCCGTGAGCTTCCGATGGTTTTTGAAAGAGGATGGTATTCTGAGGTTTACGGCAACAGGCAGGGATGTGATATTATAGTATTTGAAACTAACGAGAATCTTATACGGACAGTTATTGAAAGTGTTGAGTTAACAAATTCGCTTTACGTCATATAGCAGTGGGCAACCATATTCGCGCATGCAAATTCTACTCATTCACCAATATTTTCTCGAAGACGATGCCGGCGGAGGGTCGCGGTGGAACGAAATGGCGCGATTTTGGGTGAAGGAGGGGCATTTGGTGACGGTAATCGCGGGGGATGTACATTATATGTCGGAGAAACCGGGGAATAACGACGGTAGACGTTTTTGGATGAATGAGAGCAGCGACGGCATTCGGGTAATCCGTTGCAAAACATCCGGACGGTATCATCGCGGCTTTTGGGGAAGGCTTTGGGGCTACATTTCGTTTGCGTGGATGGCGGCCTATGCTGGAATAAGTTTCGCGAATGCTAACTATGACCGCATTATCGTGACGTCGCCGCCGCTCCTGGTGGGCATTCCAGGGGTGTTGCTCTCGAAGTGGAAAGGCGTACCACTGGTACTGGAAATACGGGATCTCTGGCCGGAATCAGCAATCGAGATGGGGCTTTTGAGGAATAAGTGGTTGATCAACCTGTCTTATAAATTTGAAAAATATCTCTATCGCCGCGCGAAGTTGATCAATGTGCTCACTCCGGCGTTCCGGGAGCGGCTGGTTCGTGACAAAGGCGTTGTGCCAGGTAAAATAATTATGATTCCCAATGCGGCCGATTTCCGCTGGAGCGAGCAGGCGCTGCACAGCGTATGCACGAACGGATTACGTGGGAAACTGGGCTTGGAAGGAAAATTCGTCATTATTTACGTCGGGGCCCATGGTGTGGCGAACGATTTAATGCAGCTCGTGGAGGCCGGTACCTTGCTTCGCGGTACCAATGCTCACTTTCTGTTGATAGGAGATGGAATGCAGAAAAGAATGTTGATCGAAGAGGTCCATTCCAGGCGGTTGACCAATATTTCATTCCTTGCACCCGTATCAAAAGAGCAAATATTCGAATATATTTTGATGGCGGATGTCGGCGTAGCGGTTTTGAAAAAAGCAGCTATTTTCAAAACGGTTTACAGTAACAAGACTTTTGACTACTTCTCCTGCAAAAAGCCCGTATTAATGGCAATCGACGGTATTTCCCGGGATTTGGTCGAACAGGCGGAAGCTGGGATGTTTGCAGAGCCGGAAAACCCTGCGGACCTGGCGGATAAGATTGAAATTTACATGAAAGACCGGGCGCTTCTCGCCAAACACGGTGAAAATGGTTACCGGTTTGTCCACCAGCATTTCGATCGTGAAAAATTGGCAAAATACTTTTTGGAATACATTGAAAATCAACTTGAAGTGACAAGGGAAAGTGCAATTTTTGATGACTAAAAAGTGAACTGAAAGCACCGTCAGAGGGTTTTCTAATAAATGAGAATCCTATGAGAAACGTAGCACATTTGTTCCCTGTATCCGTCAGAAACAGGGAATATACCTATTCAGCATATATGCATTTAATGGAAACGGTAGTTCAGGAAAACAGGACAACCGGGCCCAAACAATCCGAAGCACTGAGCCATTACACAAAGTTGAACCTGGCACGCATGCAGCGGCTCTATAAAACAGCAGCTATCCATGAGTCGTTGCGGGAGGCCATTAGCCAGGTCGACATTCCGCAAACCTGGTACATCCTCACGGAAGCCTGGTGTGGAGATGCCGCCCAGAACCTTCCCACGATCGTTGCCGCTTCGTTATCGAACCCTTTGATTACCGTCAGATTTCTGCTTCGGGATGAAAACCCTGAATTGATGGATGCTTACCTGACGAACGGCGGACGTTCGATACCGAAATTGATCGCTGTCGATGAAGATTTCAACGAGCTTTTTACTTGGGGTCCACGTCCGGCAGGCGCGCAGGCGCTCTTGCGGGAATACAAAGCCAATCCGGTGAAATCTTACAGCGAATTTTCGGAGGATATCCAACGCTGGTACATTGCCGACAAAACGGAATCGCTGCAAAATGAATTGCAGGAGCTTTTGGAAGCAGTCGTTGTGGATAAGTGAGTTTTTGAACCGTTTACTCTATATTTGTCATAGGGTAACCGCAATACCAACGAACAGGGATTTTGTCAGAATACTTTAAAAATATATCCGAAGGCATCAGTACGACCCTCACGGGCATGCGACTGACGTTACGGCACCTCTGGAATGCCCGTAAGAGCCGTAAACCCGGAGATATCCGCTCATCCAATTTCTACGATCAGCAGGATGGCATCGTAACGATCCAGTACCCGCTGGAAACCATTCCGATCCCGGACAATGGCAGGTACCGTCTGCATAATGAGATGGACGACTGTATTGTGTGTGACAAATGTGCGAAGGTATGCCCGGTCGACTGTATCGATATTGAGCCGATCAAGGCGGTGGAGGACGTCGGGCGTGCGTCAGACGGCTCACCAATCCGCCTGTATGCAGCGAAGTTTGACATCGATATGGCCAAGTGCTGCTACTGCGGCCTTTGTACGACGGTTTGTCCGACAGAATGCCTTACAATGACGAAGACATTCGATTATAGCGAGTTGGATGTGCGGGACATGGTTTACAATTACTCCAATCTCACCGAGGCACAAGCTGAGGAAAAGCGCATGCTTTTAGAACAGTTCCAGAAGGAAAAAGAGGCAATGAAAGCAGCCAAGGCTACCCCTGCGGCCGTACCCGCTCCTGCACAGGCTACCACAGCAGCCCCCGCGCGCCCGGTTTTCAAACCTACCATAAAACCCAAGCCGGCGGAAGAGCCCGTCGCGAAAGATAACAATGCCGAATCTGCCGAGCCGGTAAGTCCTGCACCAAAACCTGCATTCAGGCCGGTTATAAAACCGAAAAAGATGGATAAGCTACCGGCACAGGAATCCTCGCAAATCGAAAAACCTGTGGTTGAAACGCCTGCTGAGCCTGTTGAGAAGCCAGCGAAAGCACCGTTCCGCCCGACAATGAAGCCAAAGGCTGTTTCGGATGAAAATGTGGAACAACCGGTTTCTGAAACACCTGCTGAACCTGTTGAGAAGCCGGTAGCGAAAGCACCTTTCCGCCCGACAATGAAGCCAAAGGCTGTTTCGGATGAAAATGTGGAAAAACCGGCTGCAGAAACGCCCGCTGAGCCCGTTGAGAAGCCGGTAGCGAAAGCACCGTTCCGTCCGACGATGAAACCTAAGGTTGTTTCGGATGAAAATGTGGAAAATCCGGTTGCAGAAACGCCCGCTGAGCCCGTTGAGAAGCCGGTAGCGAAAGCACCTTTCCGCCCGACAATGAAGCCAAAGGTTGTTTCGGATGAAAATGTGGAACAACCGACAGCAGAAACGCCTTCGGAGCCTGTTGAGAAACCGGTAGCGAAAGCACCGTTCCGCCCGACAATGAAACCGAAACCCAAGGAATAGGCGATCATGGAAACAGTTATATTTTATGTATTTTCTGCATTGACCCTCGCAGCCGGACTACTTATTCTTTTTTCTAAAAACCTGATTTACGGGGCCTTCGCTCTGTTCCTGGCACTCCTGGGGGTAGCTGCATTGTATGTGCTCGCAGGCGCGGATTTCCTTGCGGTTTCGCAGATCATGATCTACGTGGGAGGTATTCTGGTGCTGCTCATATTCGGGATCATGCTGACGCAGAAGAAAGAGAAAAGCGATGATTCGTCACGGCATAACCGCATTGAAGTACCTATAACGAGGAAAGTTTGGGGCTTTTTCGTCAGTGCAGGCTTATTCGGATTGTTGTTGAAGGTGATTATGTCCTCGGAATTTAAGATGGCTGGCGCGGAAATGAGCACCAAATCGACTATCAGGACTATTGGCGTGGAGCTGATGACCAGTCATTTATTACCTTTTGAAATAGCCGCAATCCTGTTGTTGGTGGCGCTTATTGGTGCAGCCTATCTCGCATTAAACCGAAATCCGACCGCATGACAACCATACCGGTACAATATTATCTGGTCGTCGCAGCTGCATTGTTTTGCATTGGACTGGCTATTGCTATTACCAAGCGACATTTTATCGGCATGCTGCTCGGGATCGAACTGATGCTTAATGCAGTCAATATAAATTTGGTAGCGTTCGGCCGGCACGATACGGAGCGATTAAGCGGGCAGCTTTTTGCGCTGTTTGTGATTGTCGTTGCGGCCGCCGAAGTAACCGTGGCGCTGGCGATTATTCTGCGCGTTTACGGCCGTTTCAAAACCGTCGACCCCGACAAGGTAAATGAATTGAAGCAATAGCTTAAAAAATCCCATCCATTGCATGAACTGGATTTTCCTGATCTTCGCTTTTCTCATTGGTATCAGCAACGCCGTGCAATCGGGCGTGAATACGCAGCTCCGCGAGTCGATCAATAACCCGATTCTCGCCGCAATGACCTCATTTTTTGTGGGGTTAATGGTCCTTACCATTGCATTCGCATGCTTCAATCAAAATCCGATCCCTTCTTTGGCAGACCTCAAACAGGTTTCCTGGACACGATTTATGGGCGGCGTGCTGGGTGCATTCTACGTCATCACCGTTATTTTCATCGTGCGCAACATTGGTCCGGCCAATATGATGTGTCTCGTTATTGCCGGCCAGATGGTGACTGTAATGACCATCGATCATTTTGGTTTACAGGGCTTTGCCGTGCATCATATGAATTTGCCACGTATTCTGGGCACGGTACTGCTGGTGGGTGGTGTATATCTTATCCTAAAAAATTAGGACATAAAAAAGCAGCAACCTTTTGGATTGCTGCTTTGAAAACATTCGAAATGCTCAGGGGATTTTGTTGAAAATGAATAGATCCACAAAACTCCATTTATCATTTTCTTTCTTTCCGCGCTGAATGACCAGTTGAGTAGGGGACCGTCTTTCATAAATGATCCGCACCGACGCGTCGTCCTTTTCAAACAAAGCCTGGTTCTTTTTAGCCTCGATAAATTTGTAGCGGTCGGCTACCTCTTTTTCTTCCAAGGAGATCATGCCGGGTTTGAAATGCTTCACCATCGCCACAGGGCCATTCTCGGTCTGCTCGAACGCAAAGATCTCGTAGAGCGCGGGTTTGTCATCTTTAATCATCCGGATGAAGCCGACAATGTTGTTTCCCTTGGGAGCAGTCCAGGAAGCTTCGATAGGTCCCCCATTATAGGTTCCCAGCCAGCGGCCGTCAAGGAATGCGATGTCGTTCAGGGTACCTTGCGCCTGAGCAAAAGTTGCCGTTAATACCAGGGCAAATGCCAGACAGGTTTTTTTTACTAACCGGATTGTGTTGGATTGGGTCATGAGATTTAGGTTGTGAATTGAGGCGGCAAATTAATAGAAATGTAGCGTAAAAAAATAGCCGGCTCGTTTCCAAGCCGGCTATACACTCACATTGCTATGATCAATAAGCTCTCTCCAATTTGCCTTCGTAAGAGTTGGTAAAGGCCTTGTTTACTACTTTATTTCCACCCTGTGTTGGATAGTTTCCGGTGAAGTACCAGTCACCCAAATGGCCTGGACACGCTTTATGAAGGTTCTCAACAGTTTGGAACACTACTGAGAGCTCGGCATTCAAGCCTTTCGGGCGGATGATTTCCGCGATTTTTTGTGAAATCTCTTCATCGCTGAAAGGCTCATAAAGTGCTTTCACATAGTTGGTATGGTATGGATTCTTCGTTGCCAACGCTGTTACACTTTGCGTGTAAGCATCTTCCAGCATATATTCCATATCACGCTCTTCGAGCAATTTCAATACCGCACGGTAAGCGACAAAATCTTTCATTCTCGACATATCGATACCGTAGCAGTCGGGGAACCGGATTTGCGGTGCCGAAGAGGCTACGACGATCTTTTTCGGTTTCAAACGGTCGAGCATGGTCAGAATGCTCTTTTCCAGCGTGGTACCGCGAACAATAGAGTCGTCGATGATTACCACCGTATCGACATTTTTACGTACCACCTCGAAAGTTGTATCGTACACACTCGAAACCATGTCGTCGCGCAGGGCGTCGGCGGTGATGAAGGTGCGGGATTTTACATCCTTGGTCACCAGTTTCTCGATCCTCGGGCGGAACGAAAGCACTTTCTCAAGATCGGCTTCGAAAAGAATGCCTTCCATGATAGCCTGCTTGCGTTTCTTGGCCAGATATTCTTCCAGACCTTCGATCATTCCAAGGAAAGCCGTTTCAGCCGTGTTCGGAATGTAGGAGAAAATGGTGTTTTCGAGGTCGTAGTTAACTTCTTTAAGGATCTGCGGGATTAGCAGTTTACCTAGTTGCTTGCGTTCGTTATAAATATCGGGATCGGTACCGCGGGAGAAATAGATGCGCTCAAAACTGCATGAGCGTTTTTCGAGGCGGGGCAAAATCGGAAACTCGTTGTATTCGCCGTTCTTGTCGATGATCAATGCAGAGCCCGGCGTGATTTCCGTGATCTGATTATAATCTACATTGAATGCAGCTTTGATAGCCTGCTTTTCAGATGCTACTACAACTACTTCATCATCAGCATAGTAGAATGCTGGGCGGATACCTGCCGGGTCACGGATCACGAATGACGCGCCATAGCCGGTAAGGCCGCACATGGCATAGCCGCCGTCGAAGTCGCGGCATGAGCGGTAGAGCAAGCGCGGCAGGTCGATATTGTCTTCGATCACGTCGGACAATGTCGGGTTTTCGTAAATCCCCTTAAAGCGTTCGAACACCCGCTGGTTTTCTTCATCCAGGAAATGTCCAATTTTTTCCATTACCGTTACGGTATCGACTTTCTCTTTTGGATGCTGGCCCAATGAGACCAGTTTGCCAAAAAGCTCATCCACATTGGTCATGTTGAAGTTCCCCGCCATCACCAGGTTACGGCTTCGCCAGTTACTTTGGCGCAGCATCGGGTGGCAGTTTTCTACTTCATTAGTGCCGTGTGTGCCGTAACGAAGATGTCCCAGCCAAACTTCCCCCGTAAAAGCCAGATTTTCCTGCAACCATTTTGCGTCGGCAGCATGGTCCCGGTTATTTTTAAGGCCTTTTCGGAATTTCTTGTGGATTTTAGAGAAGATATCCGTAAGTGGCTGAGGTTCTACGGATCTGTATCGGCTGATATAACGTTTCCCCGGCGGGACGTCGATCTTGATATTGGCTACCCCGGCTCCATCCTGGCCCCGGTTGACCTGCTTTTCCATCATTACAGAAAGCTTATGGACAGCATACAGCGGCGTTTCGTACTTGTCGATGTAGTATTGATAAGGCTTTCTAAGACGGATAAGTGCTATGCCGCACTCATGCTTAATGGCGTCGCTCATAAGAAGAGTTGTGCTGTTAGAGATATTGGTGTTTGCTGGTATGCAAAGCGTATTCCCTGAATATTAGCCTAACGAATTTCAATTCTTGTTTAGTTCGTTATTTCTCACAAAGGTACAAATCCTTTGGCTTAAAAAACTCCAAAATTTGTTCAATTTTTCAAATCAGCTCGCCGGTTAAAAGCGCCTGGAAGGCATTGGTGCTATAATGGTAGAAATTATAGGCCTATCCCATCTCCTCCATGATGTTTCAACCGCCTGATTCAAGCTCATTATAAGCTGTCAATTACTAGAAAGATAACTATTTTTGATCAATAGGATATTAAAATTTTTATATGCTTCATAAAACACGCGGTATCGCATTGAGCTACATCCGGTACAAGGAATCTTCCATTATCGCGAAGATCTACACGGAAGCCTTTGGTATACAGACTTATATTGTGAACGGCGTCCGGAGCAGTAAGTCCAAAACCAACCGGATCGCGTTTTTCCAGCCGCTCACGTTGCTCGATCTGGTGGTTTATCATAAAAACAAAGAAGACACTATCCACCGGATTTCCGAGATCAAATGCTACTCGCCATTCTTTTCGATACCCTTTGACGTAATAAAATCAGGCCTGGCGCTTTTCATGACCGAAATGCTTGGGAAAACTTTGCGCGAGGAGGAAAACAACGAGCCATTGTTTCATTTTATTGAGCAATCGGTGCTGTATCTCGATGAGGCCGAAACGGATTTTGAGAATTTCCATATTCAGTTCCTGATGCAACTGGCACATTATCTGGGCTTTGGCGTAGAAACAGCCGATGATCTCGAAAGTGAGTTGAAAGACAATCATTTTCCGGGCCAGCCCGATGCAACAGAGCACGCAGCCACCGTACAAATGCTGGAAAATGGCTACGGTTTGTCCATTCCATTGGACAGAGTGCGACGGATCAGCATTCTGGAAAAGCTCATTTTCTTTTACAAAATCCATATGGACGCGCTGGGAGAGGTCAGATCGCTGGATGTTTTGCGGGAAGTTCTGCGCTGAAAATTGCTTCGCACCCGAATTGGCATAATTTTGATAACGTATATGGTAACTCTCATCAAACCCATAACAATGAAATCTATACTGACGACCGCCTTTTTGTTGATCGCTTTCCTTTCGTTAGCTCAAGCGCCCAAGGGTGCATGGAAGTCGCAGGAACCGACGGGTAGCGCTTCGACCCTCATTGTGGCCGATAATTACCTCGTTATCGCTTCTTACAGCATTGGTAACAAGTATTTTGAAAGAACCGAAGGCGGCCCGTTTACGATGAGTGGAGACAAAATGACCTACACGCCGGAGTTCAATTCCGCGGACACGGCGAAAGTCGGGGTTCCTATTGAATTTACCGTGACCGTCAAGGATGATATTCTGACACTGCGTTATGAGGAAGCGATGGTGTGGATGCGGGTCGATGACGCCAACAATGTGCCGATGGCAGGTGCCTGGCATATTACGGAGCGTGATAACGGGAATGGGGAACTAGTCAAAATACACCAGAATGGTACGCGGAAAACCTTGAAGTTGCTGTCAAAAACCCGTTTTCAGTGGTTTGCTATCGATCCGGCGGTGAAGGGGTTTTATGCCACAGGGGGCGGTACTTACACGGCCAAAGACGGGAAGTACACCGAAAATATCCAGTTTTTTTCCAAGGATAATAATCGGGTGGGCTCCTCTCTCAAATTCGACTACAAACTTGACAATGGCCGCTGGGAGCATAGCGGCAAGAGCAGCGACGGAAAGCCTGTGCACGAGATCTGGGAGAAAATTCCCTGATATTCAATCGGTCACCGCGGCGTCTCTCAAAATGTAGTTGAGGTGGTCGACGTCATTTGCATTTAGTAACAGTTTGCCGCTGACCGTCACAACTTCATCGGTCCGGAAACGTTGCTTTTTCTTTCTGAATTGCAGTTCTATAATGGATTCGGGGCCTGCTCCGCCACAAAAAAAGCAAGCTGCCATCGGTTTGGCGGAAATCACGTAAATGTTATCGTTTTCGTCCACCGGGATCATGTAGCCCCGGATGGTGATTTCCTTGCCCTGCAACGCATTCACCGACGGTCCGAAAGTGGGATACAGGAAATACATGCTCAGCTCTTTGTTAAGTTTCCGGGTAAACCGAACGTCGGCAAGCCGTTTCCAACTGATTTGCAGCGGTTCTGCCCGAAATGTAAAAGCGAGCAACGGAATAAGCAGGATAGCGAATCGGTTCATATTACAGGCTATCAAGTTTTGCAATCGCTTCTTTCAATTCATCAATGGCTGCCTTGGATTGCCGCTGATAATCCAGCATCGACTCCTCGGTCATAGGCGGGGCGGACTTGTGTTCATGCGCATCATGCCCGTGATCGTGTGCATGCGCAAATCCCGGCACTTCGATCATATTCTCTTCCCACATTTCAATCAGGTTCTTTAAACTATCGATTTGTGATTTCCTCGCATCGCTTCCCGCGTGCGACGACAGGCTTTCGAGCTTTGATTCGAGTTCTTTTGAAATTTTGATGGCTTCAAGATGCAAGCGGTTAGCTTCAATTAGCTGAGGGCTTTTTTTCTCTTTCCCGGTGCAGGCAGCGGCCGTCAGGGAAATGGCCAGCAGAAAAATAGGGCGGATAAGATTCATTTCGGATGGAACTTCATTAAATGCAACGATGTTGCAAAAATGATTTAAATACTTTTAACACGCAAGAATCGCGTCCATTTCTTTCGCTATGCGAGGCTTTTATTCCCTGTCTTTCAGTTTAATAATTACCGTTTTACATGTGGGTTGTTGCATACTTCCCGTATTATCCCTGGCGTCCTTGCCGATTTTTGACGCCGGATTTCTGGCCAGGCATCAGACAATGCTTACGGTTCTGCAATGGGTAGTATTTATCGCGCTGAACGCCCGGTTAGCTGCTTTTTACTTTTGGAATAAAAACTTTCATAGCCGGACGGAGACATTGTCGTATTTCCTCGGCTGGTTTATCGCATTGTCGGGATTAATTATCAGCCGTTGGGAGCCATTCAAGAGCGAGGAACAGGTACTGGCCCAGCAGCATTTTGAGCGTTTCAAATCCCATAGACAGCTCCGCATTGAGCTGACTCACCCGGATAATGCGCAGGAACTACTGGCAGACTTGCGGGAAATCGAAGGCATCCGGAAAGGAAGTATAGCCCTTGAACCAGAATCGGTAACCCTTTCCTATTATAAGGAGAAGGTTTCGCCGGAGCACATTCTGGCGGTTTTGAAAAGCAAAGGACATCTTAAGTGACCAAAGTGCCCGTTTAGTTATTTAGATTTATTCAAAATAATTTTCACTAAACATTTGAATGATTCTAAATAGGTAATATATTTGCCTCAGTTTTAACGGCAATGTGGATGAGCGCTTTTACAATTAATGATTACAATGCGGGGTCGGAGCAGGGGTGTTTCTGGATGAAAAGCTTCGAAGACAGCACCGAATGCGTGTTTAAGAAGTGTTGCGAGAAATATAAGAAGAAGGGCAAGCATTGTAAAAAGTGCCCTAGGAAGTAGCATCGTTGTTACTCTTTTTGACTAGTAATACAGTTCATGGTGAATAATTGTAAGAGAGGGAGTGCCGCCTGAGCGTTCCCTTTTCTATGCTGGAGACATTTCAGATCTTCCTTTTCAATTCGAAATTCTGCCCCAGGTATACTCGCCGCACCTGCTCGTCTTCGGCCAGTTCTTCGGCAGATCCCTGTTTCAATATCTTTCCTTCAAACAGCAAATATGCCCTGTCGGTAATCGAGAGGGTTTCGTTTACGTTGTGATCAGTGATGAGGATGCCGATATTCTTGTGTTTCAACTTCGCCACGATGCTTTGAATATCTTCCACGGCAATAGGATCGACGCCCGCGAACGGTTCATCGAGCAGGATAAATTTCGGGTCCACAGCAAGCGATCTCGCGATTTCCGTCCGGCGGCGCTCGCCACCCGAAAGTACCATCCCCTTGCTTTTGCGGACGTGCCCGAGGTGAAATTCCTCAATCAGCTCCTCTACCTTATGTTTCTGATCCGCTTTGGAAAGATCAGTCATTTCAAGGACGGCTTTGATATTTTCTTCCACCGTTAACGTCCGGAATACGGATGCTTCCTGCGCGAGATAGCCTAGCCCTAGGCGCGCGCGCTTGTACATGGGCAGGTTCGTGATATCCTTGTCGTCGAGGTAAACTTTGCCGCTATTGGGTTTCACCAGGCCTACCGCCATATAAAAGGAAGTGGTTTTGCCGGCACCGTTCGGCCCAAGCAGCCCTACGATCTCGCCCTGCTCGACCTGATAGCTTACATTATTATTAACAAGACGAACCCCGTATTTTTTGACGAGGTTTTCAGTTCTTAGTATCATTGTTCGTTTAAGTTCTTCCTTCAATGAAGCTTAATGTCTTTCAACGAAAGCTGTAAGGTTTTCTTGTCGCGGAAATTGTTCTCTTCGAGGCAATAGCAGATCGAGAAGGGCCTTCCGTTGACAATATCAGGATAAAAATGGCCCATTCCGAAGCCGACGGCCGTGAAGACAGCCGAGTTGTTTTGTTTTACATCAAATTTGATATGCTTTTCTTTCATCAAAAACGGGCGGCCAACCAGCGTCATATTCCGTGACTCGAAAACCGGCGTCATATTCCCCGGCCCGAATGGGCCCATCTGGCGAAGGATATTATAGAATTTTGGGGTAATCGCTTCCAGTTCAAGCAGCATATCGACATTAATCATCGGCACGAGCTGGTCGGGCTGGATGCGGCTGCTAACGATTTCGTTGAACCGCGTTCTGAATGCATCCACATTATCCAGCGATAAAGTGAGTCCCGCAGCAAATGTGTGCCCGCCATATTGTTCCAAAAGGTCTGCACATTCTTCGATCGCCTCATACACATCGAACCCCGGTACCGAACGGGCAGAACCGGCTGCTTTTCCATGCGATTGGGTGAGAATGATGGTAGGGCGGTGGTATTTTTCGATACAACGGCTTGCCACAATTCCGATCACCCCTTTGTGCCAGTCTTCCTTATATAATACGGTACTTTTCGCATTCGAAAACCATTCGTCGTTTTCGATCATAAAAAGTGCCTGCTCGGTAATGCTCGAGTCGAAATTGCGGCGTTCGCTGTTATGCTTATTGATTTCTTCCGCAAATTCCATCGCCTCTTCCTCGATCTCGGAAAGTAGTAATCGAACGGCTTCTTTTGCATGCTTGATCCGCCCTGCCGCATTGATCCTAGGTCCAAGTCCAAAAACGACATTGGTAATATCCAGCGCACCGCTGATGCCTGAAATTTGTATCAAGGCTTTAATGCCCGTTCGCGGTTGCGCATTGAGCCTTTGCAATCCGTAAAATGCTAATATGCGGTTCTCTCCCGTAATAGGAACGATGTCAGAAGCAATGCTGACAACCAGCAGGTCGAGGTAATCGTACAGTGTTTCGGGATCGAGGCCCTGTTTGATACAAAATGCCTGCAAAAGTTTGAAACCCACGCCGCAACCCGTCAGCTCTTTGTAAGGATATAAACAGTCTTCCCGCTTTGGATCCAGTACCGCGGCCGCAGGCGGAAGCTCGTCGCCCGGACGGTGGTGGTCGCATATAATGAAGTCGATACCTTTTTGAGCTGCCACGGCTACTTTGTCCACCGACTTTACACCGCAGTCGAGGGTTACTATTAATGTATAACCATTGGCGCCGGCCCATTCCACACCTTGCCACGAAACACCGTAGCCTTCCTCGTAACGATCGGGAATGTAGTAATCAAGATTCGGGTAAATCCTTTTGAGAAAACCATAGAACAAAGCCACGGAAGTAGTACCGTCAACATCGTAATCGCCGTAAACCAGTATTTTCTCATTGGAATCGATCGCTTTGATCAGGCGTTCCACAGCTCGTTCCATATCCGCCATCAGGAACGGATCATGCAAATGCTTGATGTCGGGCCGGAAAAAATCGCGGGACTGGTCGAAATCGAGGATGCCGCGCTGAACCAAAAGTGTTGCCAGCGAGGGGCTTACTTTCAGTGATTCGGCCAGCCTCTGTGCAACTTGTTCCTGTTCAGGGGTAAAGGGAGGGTAATGTATCCAGCGCTTTTCAATCATAGGGCAAAGATAATCGGTTTCCGGAATGCTTGCTGCCAAAATGTGCAATCGGCCGGGCAATCGGGAAAAGCTAACCGAAAGGTCTTATCTTTGCAAACTATTAACATATTTTAAGCCCATGCCACGTCTTCTGGCGATCGATTACGGTGCCAAACGCACCGGAATAGCCGTTACGGACCCGTTGAAAATCATCGCTACCGCGCTCGATACCGTCCCCACGCATCAGCTGCCCGATTTTCTCAAGAAGTATATGCTGACCGAGGAGGTGGAAGCATTTGTCGTTGGAATGCCTAAAAAGCTCGATAATACGGACAGCGAGAATGCCGCGAGGGTTACTGCATTTGTAAAAACATTACAGAAAGTATTTCCTGAAATCCCGGTGCATTTACACGATGAGCGTTTTACGTCGTCGATGGCGTTACAATCCATGATTGCTTCCGGGTCGAAAAAAAGCGACAGACGGGAGAAGGGTAATATCGATAAAATCAGCGCCACGATTATTCTTCAGTCTTTCATGGAAAGCCGCAGGTAGAATTTGTAAGTAGTACATATTATATAGGAAGCAAAAGTTTTAATAAACATGATTTATCCAATAGTTGCATACGGTGACCCGATCCTGAGAAAACCAACCCGCTTTATCGAAAAAGATGAAGTGGATTTGAAGAAACTTTCGGAGGATATGTTCGAAACTATGCACGGCGCGAATGGCGTGGGCCTGGCCGCCCCGCAGATCGGTCTGAACATCCGCATTTTCGTCGTCGACGGTACACCGTTTGCCGAAAGAGATGAAGAAGACGAAGAGGACGAGCCGGATTTGTCATTGGTCGATTTCAAAAAAGCATTCATCAATCCTGAGATCCTGGAAGAAACCGGTGAAGAATGGGCATTCGAGGAAGGCTGTCTGAGCATTCCCGGCATTCGCGGCGATGTGTACCGCCCCGAAACGCTCCGCATCCGCTACCGCGACCTGGACTGGAACGAGCATGAAGAGACCTATTCCGGCATGGCGGCGCGCATTATCCAGCACGAGTACGACCATTTGCTGGGCAAATTGTTCGTGGATTACTTGCCGACGCTCAAAAAGCAATTTATCAAGAAGAAACTGACCGATATTTCCAAAGGGAACGTGGATGCCGATTACCGCATGCGTTTTCCAAGCCGCAAATAGGTTTTAACCACCAGTATCCGGTCATGCAGGAAAATAAGGAACTCCTTTCCATTGCGTTGGTACAGGCCGACCTGCATTGGGAAAATGTAACGGCCAACCTTGCCGCATTCGAAGAAAAGCTGGCAACATTGCCGGAGCCGGTCGATATGATCGTGCTTCCGGAAATGTTTAACACCGGTTTCACGATGGATACAGCGCTTGCCGAACCGATGAACCTGACCACGACCCGCTGGATGAGGCAAATCGCCAAACAGTATCATGCAATAGTAGTGGGAAGTTTCGCGGTAAGTGAGGGTGGCAGTTTCTTTAACCGGCTGCTTTGCGTACGCCCGGACGGGACCTGCGCGCAAAGCGATAAGCGACATCTTTTCAGGATGGGGGAGGAGAACAACCATTATACGGCCGGCAATGTGCGACTGACGATTGAATGGAAGGGGTGGAAAATTTGCCCGCTGGTTTGTTACGACCTCCGGTTTCCGGTTTGGAGCCGCAACCTGCAAAGCGATCCTTACGACATCCTATTATATGTAGCGAACTGGCCCGCGCGCCGCGCGCATGCGTGGAGCACGCTCTTGCAGGCACGGGCGATCGAAAACCAATGCTATGTGATCGGGGTAAACCGCGTCGGGACCGACGGGAACGGTTTGGAATACCGGGGGGACTCCGTCGCGCTCGATTACCTGGGCGAGCCTTTGGCAATGCTCACGAACCAGGAGACGGAAAAGATCGTCCACATTTCAAAAGCAGATCTGAACGCATACCGGCAGAGCTTTCCTGCCTTGTCTGACGCCGATGACTTCGAAATCCGTTGTTGAGGTATAGGACATTGTGTCCTATACTTACTCAATCACTTTGGGTACCATTATATAGGTACTGTTTTTCGACGGCGCATTGGAGAGCGCTTCCTCACGCGTAAGCGTATTTGCGCCTTTATCATCCCGCCAGTTATTTTCTTCGTCCAGCACGTGCGTCAAAGGCTCCACTCCCTGCGTATCTATTTCATTGAGCTGGTCCATCCAGGTAAGAACCGAGTCCATACTTTGTAAGAGCGCTGCTTCTTCCCCGGGCCTGATCTCCAATCGTGCGAGGTGCGCGATCTTTTTGAGCGACTCCTGATCGATCTTCATGTATTTTAAGAATTTGTTAAGTTAACGGACACACTGACTGTGGAAAGCCAAAATTACCGGATTTTTGTCATTCCCCCAGTGGTACGCTCCGGGAAATTGAGTGACGAGCGGTTGCAACGGCGAAAAAACCGGGAAGCATGGTGGATTGATTTAGTCAAACTTTAGGAAGCGGCGGAAAATCCCGGGCACCGAATTTTAAAATTGTTGTTAAGACACATAGTAGGAGAAAAATAATATTTGCTTTTCTAAGGTAATCTTGAAATATTTTGAAACACAAATCTCCTCACTAAAAAACATGTTGCTACATATGAACGCAAAGAGTGCAATTATATAGAGGTTCCGGCATGGCTGGTATACTCCTATGGATCAGTATTAAAACTAGAATTTGTACTAAAAATAGAAGGGAGGGGATTCTTTAAATTATGCAATTCGGAACCGTTTCTGCGAAAAATCTGAGAAAAAATCTGCCGAAACGCTTGCTTTTTTTTAAAAGGAAAACTCATACTTTTGTAGATGTCGTTTATCCGAAAAGCATTCAAAATTTTATTTTACGAAAACCAGTTTAAACCAAAAGTTTTATTTAATTCACAACCAAAATCTCAATTTAACCTTTAAAAGTAAGTCTGATGGAAAAGAAAGCTACAAGTCCGGCACCAGCTCCAAAGCCTGCTGCGGCAGCAACAAAAGGCAAAGGCGGTTTGAACCCGGCATTGGTAATCCCTCTACTTTTTGCGATTGCACTTTGCGTTTACATTTTCGTGTTGGGAGCTCCCGAACACTTTAAAGACGGCGATCACGAAAAAGGACCTATCGATGGTGATTACTACGGAATCGTTTACAAGGGAGGTCCTATCGTACCGATCTTGATGACGTGTTTCCTTGTTGTATTGACCTTTACAATCGAGCGTCTGATCACTTTGAGCAAAGCAAGCGGAACAGGAAGCATCGATTCATTCGTGCGTAAAGTGAGAAGCCTGCTTGACAAAAACCAAATCGAAGAGGCTATCAAAGAATGCGACAAACAAAAAGGATCTGTTGGTAACGTAATTAAAGCAGGTCTGTTGAAATACAAGCAGTTGACTACTGAAACTGCGCTCGACAAAGAGCAAAAACTGGCGGCTCTTCAGAAAGAGATCGAAGAAGCTACTACACTTGAACTTCCAATGCTTCAGAAAAACCTTACCATTATCGCTACATTGGCGGGTGCATCTACCCTCTTGGCGCTTCTTGGAACGGTAATCGGTATGATCAAGGCGTTCGCGGCTCTTGGTACATCAGGTTCTCCTGACTCTGCTGCTCTTGCAACCGGTATCTCTGAGGCCCTTATCAATACCGCTCTTGGTATCGGTACTTCGGCTATCGCTACAATCTCTTACGCTTACCTGAACAGCCGTGTTGACGATCTTACTTACAGCATCGACGAAATTGGCATGAGCCTTCAGTCGAACTTTGCTGCGCATTATTGATAGTTCGCTGAACTATTTTATAGTGAAGTTTCGTTAATATAAAAAAAACTTATATATTTGTATGGGAAAGGTAAGGCCTAAGAAACATGCGCCGCATACTGATATGACGGCCATGACGGATGTTGCCTTCTTGCTCTTGACGTTCTTCATTATGACGGCGACTTTCAAGTCGAACGATGCAGAGATTACAACACCTACATCGATTTCGCAGATCAAAGTGCCAGATGATAAGATCATGGTCATTAGCATTGACAAAGCAGGGAAAGTGTTCTTTGGTGTGGATGCCCAGCCTACTCGCATTGCGATGCTGGACAACATCGGACAAGCCAAAGGCATCACTTTTACTGACACGGAGAAGGCAAAGTTTGCACTGCAGTCGAGCTTTGGTTTTCCTCTGAATCAGTTGAAGCCCTGGTTGAACATGCCAAAAGAGCAAATGAGCCAGGTGAAGCAACCAGGGATCCCGGTAGACTCGACAGGCGCAAGCGAATTGGCAGACTGGGTTTATGCTGCACGTAAGGCGGATAGTCAATTGCGTATCGCATTGAAGGGCGACAACCTGTCGAAATTCCCTGCGTTCAAAGACGTACTTGCAAACCTGCAGTCGCAGAACATCAACAAGTTCAACCTGATTACAGGTAGCGAACAAGCACCGGCCGGTTACACAAACGAATAATGTTATCATTTAATAATTAGAAGAAATGGCAGCAATTGAAGAATCCGGTGGTGGTGGGCACGGTAAAGGTGATGGTAAGGTAAGGGCCAAGAAAATGTCCACCCGCGTGGACATGACCCCAATGGTAGACCTGGGATTTTTGCTTATCACCTTTTTCATGCTGGCGACAACCATGTCGAAACCGACATCCATGTCGCTCGCTGTGCCTGACAAAACCGAAGATCAGGAAAAGCCGACGGAACCTTTGAAAGCGTCAAAAGTTTTAACCCTGTTTATGGGAGCGAACGACGACGTGTATTACCTGGATGGTATTGCTGCGGATGATGATAAAGCACCAACCGAGTTGAAAACAACCCGCTACGGGTTTGATCTCAGAAGTGTGATTTTCGCATCGCAGAAACGCATTAATGCGGCTAATCCAAAGGATAAAGACGGTAATGAAGCGTTTGTGGTAGTAATCAAGCCAACGGAAGTATCTACTTATAAGAATATGGTAGACGTGCTGGATGAAATGGCGATTACAAAAACGAAACGCTATGCACTTGTGGACGCTCTGACCGACGCGGAAAAGAAAGTCCTGGGTGACAAAGTAAAACCTAAAAATTAGTTTCAAACAAAATTAATCACAGCGCCATGGCAGAAATCAGCCCGAATGCAACACTGGACGATATAGTGTTTGCGGATCGCAATAAGGCGTACGGTGCATTTTCACTTCGTCAGGGTTATCGCAGAGATGTGACGAAGGCCACTTTACTTGGAGCTGCTCTTTTTGTCCTTGCTATGTTTACACCGTCGATCATCAACAGCTTGACGGCAGGTAAGGAAGAAGAAGCACCAATGGTTGAAGTGGATTTGATGAAAATCCCGCCGCCACCAATAGACCCGGCAGAACCACCACCACCGCCACCACCACCCGTGGAGGCACCAAAGGTTAATACGGTGAAATTCTTGCCTCCTGAGGTTAAAAAAGATGAAGAGGTTCCCGAAGAGGTACCACCACCAACAGTTGAAGAAATCAAAGAAGCTGTTGTTGCTGACAAAACCATCGAGGGGGATCCTAATGCGAATGAAATCATTGTTGCACCCGAAGCTGTTGCAGCGCCTAGCAAAGGAACAGTAGTAGAGGCAGCCCCTGAGCCTGAAAAGGTATTTACAGTGGTTGAGCAACAACCTGAATTCCCCGGAGGTACCACAGAAATGTACAAGTTCCTTCAAAAGAACATGAAGTATCCAAGTGCAGCATCCCGTGCTAACGTTTCCGGAAGGGTTTTCATGTCCTTCGTTGTTAACACTGACGGAAGTATCCAGGATGTTTCGGTTTTGAAAGGGTTGGGTTTTGGTTGCGATGAAGAGGCGATCCGCGTAGTGAAAGCTATGCCGAAATGGAAGCCTGGAAAGCAATCAGGACGTGCAGTTCGTGTAAAATACAACCTGCCGATCAACTTCCAATTGGAGTAAGGCATGAGGGAGAAACCATTGCATGAAAAGCTCGGTGATCTGACCTCTTCGGTAATGGCTCTGGCATACGTAGGAGGAGGGGTCTTTTTGATCCTCTCCTCCTTCTCATTTAGATTGCTGCCGATCGGCAGCGTCTGGAGGTATGCTTTTGCTGGCATACTTATTTTATATGGAGCTTACCGGGGTTACAGAGTGTTGAGAAGAAACCAGGACGAAGAGTCATGAAAAAGAGATTGGCAGGACTGCTGCTGTTGCTAACGCTCGGTATAGCAGGGTTACTCAGATGTACTTCGTCCAACAGTGATCTGGACAATCCTCGGAAAGGAACGATCACGATCGCGGCCGACGAATCTTTCAAGCCGCTGGTCAATTCGCTGACAGGTGCCTATGAGGGAATTTATCCTGACGCGCATTTTAAGGTGGACTACAAACCGGAGCAGGAAGCGATCAGGCAACTGTTAAACGACAGTGCGAGGATCATTTTCGCAACACGCCAGTTGAATGAAAAGGAACTGGAAATTATCAGAAAGCAAAAGGGGAGCCAGAAATTCCAGCACATTGCAACGGACGGGCTCGCTCTTGTGATTGGGAAGAGCAATTCGGATAGTCTCATCACGATTCCGGAACTGAAAGCGATCATGGAAGGTAAAATTACCGACTGGTCGCAGATCAAAGGTGGGCAAGAGGGGTTGATCACGCTGGTTTTCGATAATGCCAATGCAAGCAACCTGAACTTCGTGCTTAACAAATTCGGCATTAAGGATATCCAGAAGCTGAGGATTATTTCGGCAGGATCAAATGAGAATGTAATCAAGGACGTCAGGGAAAACCCGACCCATCTCGGTTTTATCGGGGTGAACTGGATCAGTGACGGCCATTCGCTGGCTTCGGAAGAGCTTTCGAGGGGTATCAGGGTTATGGGAGTGGCCAAAGACGCCCAACCCGATTCACTATCAGACTACATTCAGCCATTTCAGGCGGGATTGGAGTTTAAGCGCTATCCGCTCTACAGAGACTTGTATATTATCAGCCGGGAAGGATATTCGGGTCTTGGCGGTGGGTTGATGACCTACATTGCCCGGGACGTTGGTGGGCTGATCATTCAGAAAATGGGTTTGCTGCCAACCGTAGTTTATCCGAGAGAACTGGAAATAAAGACAGAGTTATAGTACAATAAACAATTAGTAGATTTGGGGCTTGTTATTGAAAAACCAAGTTTTTTATCATTATTTTAACCGGGTAAAAAATGAACAGAAACATGAGAATGAAATTAGTAGCATTGGTATTTGGTTTATTAGCGTTTGTTAACTTACACGCACAGACGGTACAGGACGGCTTGGCATTAATTCACGGAGAACGTTATAATGAGGCGGGCGACGTGTTCAAAAAACTTGCCGAAGGAAGCCCTTCTGCTGATAACCAATATTACCTTGGTTATTACTATATCAAAACCAACCAATTGGACGAGGCGCAAAAAGCATTTGAAAAGGGGGTTTCGATTGACGAGAAATCTTACCTGAACCAGGTAGGTCTTGGAACGGTTGCCCTTGCGAAAGGTGATCGCGCAAAGGCGAAAGCGCTTTTCGATGAAGCAGAAAAGAAGAAGAAGAAAGATGCCGAAGTCCTTTTCAGAATAGGTGAGGCCTATACACTTTTCGAAAAAAACAGCGACCCGGCAGAAGCGATCCGTTTGCTGGATCTAGCGATCGCTCGGGACAAAAATCTTGCTGACGCTTACCTTGCCAAAGGAGACGCTTTGATGTTGCGGAATGAAGGTGGTAACGCTGTAACCGCTTACGAATATGCTCTGACCGCAAAACCAAATTATGCGGCTGCTCATAATGCAATTGGTTCTGTTTACCTGCGTGGTAAGAACTATAACCTTGCGTTGGAGAACTACAAGAAGGCAATTGAATCTGATCCTAACTTCGCACCTGCCTATAAAGATCTGGCTGAGCTCTACTTCTTTGCTCAGAAATACAAGCAGGCTGCCGAAAACTTCGACCTGTATCTGCAAAAAAGCGGCAGTACTGATCCTGAAATGAAACTTCGCGGTGCACAATTCGCATTTACTGCTGATGACTATACAAAATCTCTTCAATTCCTCGAAGAAGCGAAAGGAAAGATCAACAACCCGATCATCAAGCGTATGTACGGATGGGCTTATTTCAAGACTAACAAGCCTGACGAAGCAATCAAAAGCCTTGACGAATTTATCAAAGGATCTCCTGATAAGGTGATCGGTGATGACTACAAGTACCTTGGCCGCGCTCTTAATGCCAAATCAACTGACGGCAAAGGTTATGACTCATTGGGTATGGAGTATATCAAAAAAGGTGCCGAAATGGATACCAGCAAAGCGGAAGCTGCTGCTGCTTACAAGGAGGTAGCTGGTTTGTATTATGCTGCGAAAGATTATCCTAAGGCTGCTGCTGCTTATTCAAAAGGTAATAGCCTGGATACAGCGAAAGCAACTGCTAATGACTACTACTACGAGGGTCTTGCTAACTTCCAGACTGCACAGACTTACATCGTTCCAAAAAGTGGCGATCCTAACTTCGCAGACAGCGTGAAGATCGCAACTGAGAAGCGTAATATGTACCTTAGAGCTGATTCGATCTTCGCTACTGTAACCCGTAAATTGCCGGATTGGCCATACGGATACTACTGGCGTGCAAGTACGCTTTACAACGCGTACGACAGACAGGAGAACGTCGACAAGGGTATTTCACAACCATACTACCTGAAATTGACGGAACTGGCAGAGAAAGATCCTGATCCAAGCAAGTACAAGTCTTATCTGAAACTGGCTTACGGATACCTCGCATTCCACGCTCAGTCGACTTTGAAAGACCAGGCGAAAGCGAAGGAATATTGGGAGAAACTGCTTAAAGTAGATCCGGATAATGCTGCTGCAAAAGAAGCATTAGGATTGGCAGTGGCTCAGCCGGCAGCACAGCCAGCAGCTGGTACGGCAACGAAGCCAGCACCTAAGAAGAAGTAATTCCGAATAAGGATAAAAGTAGAAAAGCCGCCCGAATCCGGGCGGCTTTCTTATTTTTCTAAGCTCTCGATTATCAAATTGTAATTTTAGTAGGTTGCTAGTTCAACGCGGAAAGTCGTTCAAAACATGTGTTCAACACTGGTAGGTGAACCGTCGCATAATGGTCATAACACCATTGTCTAAGTCTTTTGATCTCAGCAGGCATTAACATGCGTATCGCTTTGCGGAGTTCTTTTTCAAATAATTTGCGGTCGAAGCTGACTTTTTGGAGAATAATTTTAATGTATTCAAGCATCGAGGCCATAGTATTATGTAGTTTTGTGGTTTAGGGACAACGATTAAAACAAAAGAAACCCTTACAAACGCTTCGTTTTCAGCAATTCCAATAAAGATAACGAAAAACTGAAATGAAATTATATGCGTTATTAAATATTTTCTTGTGTTTTTCGAGTATAGTCTTGGCGCAGTCCCCCGAAAACCTTGCGACGATTGAATACGGCTCGAAAAACCTGACATTAGACCAGCCGTTCCTAATCTCCGTAGTTTTGCGGGATGTGGAGACCAGGCCGTCGGTTATCTTCCCTGAAATCAAGGACTTGGAAAAGAGAAGTAAGTCGGCTACGAGTTCAGTAAATACGGTCGACGGGCGGAAGGTGGTCATACAAACTATCACGCAGGAATACTATGCAAAGAAGGCAGGAAACTACCTAATTCCGGAGTTTACGTTGACCGTTAACAATGTCAAACTGCACTCGGATGAAACGATGGTTGTTTTTGCTAAGGCCGGCGACGAAAGCGGGAATGTGCTTGACGACAATGTAGCGGTGACCGAAGTCGAAGACAATAGTCAATCCGTGTTTTTGTCGGTGCAGACGGACAAAAAGCAAGTCTACATCCGCCAGGGCTTTGCCGTCAGGATATCGCTTTATATTGCCGAGAACGCGCCGGTGGAAATGGAATTTTACCGGTTTAACGAGCAGTTGCAAAGCATTCTGAAAGCCGTAAGACCAGTGAATTGCTGGGAGGAGAACATTGGCGTCGAAGAGATCATCAAACGAAAGGTCACGATCCGCGGACGGAAATATGCCGAATACAACATGTACCAGGCCAGGCTCTTTCCCATTACGACCGAAGATATTGTATTGCCGTCGGTAAAGCTCGATATGCTGGTGACAGAAAGCGGTGGGGCGGTGAACGTCGATAAAAAATTGGTAAGAGGCTTTTATTCGAGGCCTGTAACAGTGGTGGTGAGGCAACTTCCCGACCACCCGTTGCGCGATCAGGTGGCTGTGGGGCAGTATAGCCTGAGAGAAAGATTGTCGAGCGATCTCGTATACCCGGGCGAAAGCGTCAGATATATGTTTAAAGTGGAGGGAGTTGGTAATATTACGGCGATTCCTGACCCGCTGATCCAGGCAAGCTCTTCATTCGACATTTATCCGCCGGAGGTTAGTCAGGTTATAAAGCGGAGCTATCAGAGCGTTGTGGGAGAAAAGACGTTCAATTATTTTGTCGTTCCAAGAAAAGATGGAGAATTCCCGCTAAGCAGGTATTTTCACTGGATCTATTTCGATGTTGAAAAACAGAAATATGATACGTTGACGTCTGCAGCGTCGCTTGAGGTGAGGGGAGACGACTATAAACTGGCTAATTTGTCCTTATCCGGTCCGTCCGGTTTGTACGATAACCTCGAAAGCCTCGATAGTAGCCGTGATACGATCGACTATAAAAAGATTTTGAAAGATTTAACCAACATCGTGATTGCAGTGTTGTTGGTAACAATGATTTGGGTATTTAGAAAGTAAGTTTAATGGGTAGTACATACGGCAAGATTTTTAAAATAGCCACTTTCGGCGAATCGCACGGAGTAGGGATCGGTGTAGTGATTGAAGGCTGTCCTGCGGGAGTGCCATTTGATTCTGATTTTATACAAAGCGAACTGACCCGCAGAAAGCCGGGGCAGTCGAGAATCACGACGCAACGAAAAGAAGCGGACGAGTTTGAAGTCCTTTCCGGCGTATTCGAAGGAAAAACGACCGGTACACCCATTGCAATGGTGATCCGGAACGAAGACCAACGCAGCAAGGATTACTCGCATATAGCGGCACAATTCAGGCCTTCCCATGCTGATTACACTTATCAGGTCAAATACGGTATTCGTGACTATCGTGGAGGCGGGCGTAGTTCTGCACGCGAGACGGCCGCACGCGTAGCCGCCGGCGCACTCGCGAAGCTGCTGCTGGCTGAACTGGGCGTCACCGTTCAGGCCTACGTATCGCAGGTGGGTACGATGAAGCTTGAAAAAAGCTACCAGGAACTCGATCTTGCGGAAACGGAAAACAATGCAGTGCGCTGCCCCGACCCGGAAATGGCCCAGCAGATGTTCGATTACATCGACGGCGTCCGCAAGCAGGGCGATTCAATCGGCGGGGTGGTTAATTGCGTGGTTAAAGGCACGCCGGCTGGTTGGGGAGAACCTGTTTTCGACAAACTTCATGCAGAACTCGGCAAGGCAATGCTGAGCATCAACGCGGTCAAAGGTTTTGAATATGGAAGCGGCTTTGATGGAGTGTTACTACCCGGCTCGCAGCATAATGACGCGTTCTATACAGACGAAAGCGGTCATGTACACACGCGTACGAACCATTCCGGAGGTATTCAGGGCGGGATTTCAAATGGCGAGGACATTTACTTCCGCACGGCTTTCAAACCGGTGGCTACAATTATGCAGGATCAGGAGAGCGTCGACCAATTCGGTAATGTGGCGATCGTGCAGGGGAAGGGGCGTCATGACCCTTGTGTTGTACCGCGCGCAGTTCCTATCGTAGAAGCGATGGCTGCATTGGTTCTGGCGGATTTTTATTTGAGAAACCGATCGGCGAAGTTGTGATCAGGCTTTATGGCGCCGGCGCCGCTGGTTAAGGTATAGCACCAGCCAGATTGTACCTATGAACTCGATCGCAAGCCCGCTCAGAATGATGGGGTCGCTGAACTGGGTCTTGGCAGAGTTTAAAAACGAACCGGTTGCCAGCACGATCATGCCGGCAAGAAGAATAAGTACAGCGTTTCTCAGGCTAAGCTTCACCGACTACATATTTCGTTCTACAATAAGTATCGTCAAGAATTCTCTTACCGAATATAGCTATTCACTTCGAGAAATACTATAAAAACGAAAAATGGCCCTGCGAGGGCCATTTTTCGTTTTGGTCTTGATTATATCACCTGAGTTTTACCAGGGATTGCAACTGGATAGAGCCCGTCCGGACCTGGCAGGATTTTCGGGGATGCATCCCACGCAAGTTTGTCGGGGAACAGGTTGATATCCGAGTTCAACGCTTCCTCCCACTTGATCTGCTTGCCTGAATAGGTAGCCATACGTCCCATAATAGCGGTCATGGTACTCTTCGCACCGTTTTCGGCATCGGCGAATTTGTATTCACCTTTCGCGATGGCCGCAAACAGCTCGTCGTGCTCTACCTGATATGGGTTTTTATCGCCTTTGTCGTCGTGCTGGTAAATCACCCCTCCTTTGTAGTCTTTCAGGACGGTCTTTTTACCATCAAAGCTGTCGATACGGCCTTTGGTACCTACGAAAGCTTCGTCAACGCGGTTCCAGGTTCCCTCGAACTGGCGGCATTGGCTGGAAATAACCGTTCCATCTGCGTAAACCAGGTCGAGCGTATGGTGGTCGTAAATTTCACCGTAAGCCTTTCCGGTGCGCACCTGGCGACCGCCTGAGCCCTGGATCGATACGGGATATCCTTTTTTCACCCAGTTGGCCACGTCGATATTGTGAACGTGTTGTTCTGAAATATGGTCGCCGCAAAGCCAGTTGAAGTAATACCAGTTTCTCATTTGGTACTCCATTTCAGTTTGGTTAGTCTGGCGTTCCTTCATCCAGGGGCTGCTTCCTACCCAGTAGACCTGACCGCCCACAATATCGCCGAGCGCGCCATCGTGAATGCGCTTGATCGCCTCGCGGTAGTTTGCCTGGTAATGGCGCTGCAGACCTACCACGACGTTCAATTTTTTCTTTTTAGCTTCTTCTGCTACTTCAAGCACTTTGCGGATACCCGGCGCGTCGGTAGCAACCGGTTTTTCCATGAAAATATGCTTGTTGTTCTTCACAGCCTCTTCGAAATGCGAAGGACGGAAGCCCGGAGGCGTTGCAAGGATCACAACATCGACATCTTTCAATGCGATGGCCTTTTTGAATGCGTCGAATCCTACAAACTTCCGGTCTTCGGGAACATCTACTTTGGTTTTGATGTCGACTGGCTGTCCCGCAGCATTTTTATATTTCTTAGCTGTCAGGTTTTTGTAGGAATCTTCAAGACGGTCCTTGAAAGCATCTGCCATAGCCACGATCTGCACGTTTTGCGCAGTGCTCAGTGCCTGCGCAGCAGCACCGGTACCACGACCGCCGCAGCCGATAAGCGCAACTTTGATCGTCTCACCCACGGCACTGTTATAACCATAGCCGGTAAACGGGTTCAGAATGGCACCACCCGCAATGAGGCCCGATGCTTTCAAAAAATTACGTCTGTTTTGTTCCATTTCGAATATAAGAGTTTAAAAATGATCAGTAGTCTTCAATCAGCTTAGGACTGTAATAGGCTTTGATTTCTTCTGGCGAAGGCGTTTTGAGCGGTCTTACAACACGGAAACCCACGAACGATGCGCTGGTCATCCACCATTCCGATTTGGGCAATTGCGGGTCGAGAATTTTCCATTCAGGTTTCGAAGCGACACGGGCAGCGCTGCGCAGATCGGCCGCTTCGTCGTCCCATGAACCACCCCGGACAGATGTCGGGTAAAGTTCGGTTACCGGAGCGAAAGCTTCGCCAGCGGGTTTTTTGGCATAGTAGTCAGGAATATATTGGTCGAGTGTCCACTCCATTACATTTCCGTGCATGTCGTAGAGGCCCCACGCATTAGGCTTCTTGGTTCCTACTTTTTTATAAGCAGCGTCGCTGTTTTTGCGGTACCAGGCATATTCGTCTATTTTCGACTCTTCACCGAACGAATAAGGAGTTTTAGAACCCGCACGGCAGGCATATTCCCATTCGGCTTCGGTTGGAAGACGGTAGAAAACACCGGTTTTTTCGTAAAGCCACTTGCAGAAATAGATCGCCGCATATTGCGTCATATTGATCGCCGGATAACCCGAGCGGCCCATTCCGAAAGACATATCTACATAAGGGGGAGAAGGGCGGGTACTTGCATCGGTTTTCTGAACGCTCTTGTCAGGATCCGGGTGGCGTGCGCCCATTTCCTTTTCCATGTTCTTGAAAGCATACAAATCGTAAATGTCCCAGATCACTTCGTATTTGCCCATCCAGAAGGGCTCAATTTTGACTTTGTGCTGGGGACCTTCGTCGGCTCTGCGGCCTTTTTCGCTGGCCGGGCTACCCATCGTGAATTCGCCGCCCGGTATTGCTACCATGTCGTACACCTGAGGGCTGCCTCCGATTTTTTGGGTATAACTTTTAAAATTACTGTCCTGCGCTGCTACTTTAAAACAAAGAAAAACGGTTAAGATTAGGTAAAGGGATGTTTTGGACATGATAATGAATGTGTTCAATGGAACCATCTAACAGAATATAAGCGGCAATATTAGCCTATTTACCCTATGAAAGCGAATTTTTTCTTTGTTGTTTGATATCTGTCCTACCTTTGCATATACAGAATTTTAGATTTAATCATGAATTATCTTTCGGCGGAAAATATCGCAAAGTCATTCGGTGACCGGTGGCTTTTTAGGAATATTAGTTTTGGGATCAGTAAGGGCGATAAGGTAGCGTTGATCGGAACGAACGGGACGGGGAAAACCACATTTCTGAATATCCTCACAGGTAAAATTCCTGCAGATGAGGGCGAAGTAAGTGTCCGTAAGGATATCCGCGTGGGGTATCTCGACCAAAGTCCTGCATTCGATGAATCGTTACCCGTGCTGGAAGTGATATTTTCTTCCAATAATCCGGTCGCGCAGGTCGTGAAGCGCTACGAGCATGCCATCGAAAGCGACAACCACGACGAGTTGGCGGAAGTGATGGAGGATATGGACAAGTTCAATGCCTGGGATTTCGAATATAAAACGAAGGAAGTTCTCGGCCGGTTGGGCATTCATCATACCGACAATCTTTACGGAACACTCTCCGGCGGCCAGCGCAAACGCGTAGCACTGGCCAAAGTCCTGCTCGAAGATCCGGACCTGCTTATTCTCGATGAACCTACCAACCACCTCGACCTCGATACCGTCGAATGGCTGGAAGAATACCTCAATACTTCCAATACGACATTATTGGTAGTAACGCACGACCGTTACTTCCTCGACACGGTCTGTAATCAGATGCTTGAACTGGATCATGGTTCGGCATACTCTTATAAAGGAAATTACTCGTACTTCCTCGAAAAGAAGGCAGAGCGCGAAGAACTCGAAGCTGCTACCATCGATAAGGCGCGCAACCTCATGCGCAAGGAGTTGGAATGGATCAGAAAACAACCCAAAGCACGCGGTACGAAAGCAAAATATCGTGTCGATGCGTTCGAGGACCTGAAAGAAAAAGCCAGCCAGAAAAAATTTGATGTGCAAATGGAGCTCAACGTGCGGACTTCGCGGTTGGGCAGCAAGATCATCGAGCTGGAAAACATCAGCAAAGGCTTCGGTGATCGCGAACTGATCAAAAATTTCGAATATACTTTCCGTCGCGGCGACCGTATTGGAGTAGTCGGGAAAAATGGAATGGGCAAATCGACCTTGTTGAATATGATCACGGGAGAATTGCAGCCTGACAAAGGAAAGATCAGTACCGGCGAAACGGTTCAGTTTGGTTATTACAAACAAACTGATCTGGTATTCAATGAAAATCAGCGGGTGATCGACATTGTGAAGGACGTCGCGGAAGTGGTTCAACTGGGCACGGGCGAAACCGTTACGGTAGGGCACCTGTTGCAGGCATTCTTGTTCTCGCCTTCGAAGCAATATGATTTCATTTCTAAACTCAGCGGAGGGGAACGGCGTCGTTTGCAGCTTCTGCTGATTCTGATCAAGCAGCCGAACTTCCTGATCCTCGATGAGCCGACGAACGACCTGGACATCGACAGTTTGAATGTAATCGAAGAGTTCCTGCTTAATTTTCCGGGCTGTTTGATGATCGTTTCCCACGACCGTTACTTCCTCGACCGCCTCGTGCAGCATATTTTTGTGTTCGACGGAAATGGTAAGATCAGCGACTTCCCGGGTAATTATACCGAACTGCGGGATTACCAGGACGAACAGGAGGCTGAAAAGAAAGCGGCCGCAAGCAATGCACCAGCGAAAGCCGCCGCGCCGGTAGCCGCTCCGCCGAAGGAGGTTGTCGCCACGCCAGCGGCTCCTGCAAAACGGAAGCTGAGCTACAAGGAGCAAAAGGAAATGGAGCAGCTCGAAGCGGATATTGCCAAATTAGAGCAAACGAAGGAGAAACTTGTGGAGAGCCTGAATAATGGCGGCTCGCACGAAGAGCTAGCGAAATGGTCGAAGCAGATCGAAGAGATTACGGACAGTCAGGCGGAGAAAGAAATGCGCTGGCTGGAACTGTCGGAAAATGCTTAATTTTAAAAGTCAACAAATGGTAGCCGCGAGCCGTAAACCGACTCTCAGATTATAAATTATGGATTCAATTGTCGAGTTTTTTCAGTACATTCTTAATTCAGAGGAAATTATCCGTACTGGCGGGCTCCTGGTGATTACTTTCATAGTATTTGCGGAAAACGGCCTGTTTTTCGCATTCTTCCTGCCGGGCGATTATCTCGTATTTTTAGCCGGCGTGTTCTGCGGCACAGGCATTCTCGACGTGCCGATCCTCATTTTGCTGATCAGCATGCTGACAGCCGCGATATTAGGTTCGCTGGTCGGGTATATTTTCGGAAAATATTTCGGTGATATGTTCGAAAACCGTCCGGATTCCTTCTTTTTCAAGAAAAAACACATTGATACCACCCGGAAATACTTTGAAAAGTACGGGAGCCGGACACTGATCATCAGCCGGTTTCTGCCGATCGTGCGCACGTTCGCGCCTATTCTCGCGGGATTGGTGAAAATGTCGTTTCCCTCGTTCCTGATCAACAATGTGGTTGGCGGAGCGATCTGGATCTTCGCATTAACCGGCGGGGGCTATCTTTTCGGTGAGAAATTCCCGTGGATCGTGGATTACGTGCAGTATATTATACTATTCTTCCTGGCCATTACGACATTCACGGTTATCAAAGGATATCTGAATGCACGAAAAGGGATGGCCGAGTAAGGCCTATTGACCTTCCTCTTCCTTAAACCAGCCCGAATAAATCAGATAATTATTCGCCGTCCGGTCAATGGCCGCATTCAGTTCAGGCGAAACATCTTTCAGGTATTTGGCCGGATTTCCGGCGTAGATCGTTCCCGGGGGCACTTTGGTACCCTGGGTGACGATCGCACCTGCGGCTATAATCGCACCTTCACCCACAACCGCCCCATCCATCACTATCGACCCCATTCCGATCAGCACGTGATCTTCGATCGTGCAGCCGTGCACGATGGCATTGTGCGCGATGGAAACGTAATTGCCGACGGTCGTTGCAAAACGCTGGTAGGTGCAATGGATCACGGCTCCATCCTGGACATTGGAATGGTGGCCGATACGGATGCTGTTGACATCCCCACGGATCACCGCATTGAACCATACAGTACAATTTTCTCCCATTACCACATCACCTACAATCGTGGCGTTTTCTGCAAACCAGCAACTCTCGTCATAGGTCGGGTGGTGTCCTCGGACTGATTTTATCAATGCCATGATCTTATTTTTATTATATTTTGGGCAATATCCGCTTTTCAGTGCGAAAAATAAATATATTTCGTTGTTGAATTAACAATCTGCCAAGGTTATGCCGTCCGCCGCCAAAGTTTCAAAAGGAAGCCTGCTTATCGCAAAGCCTTTTCTGGGCGATCCCAATTTTGAAAGAGGGGTAATCCTGATGTGCGAGCATAATGAGCAGGGGAGTTTCGGTTTTGTACTCAACCAGACAACGGACTTATTTCTCGGGGATGTGCTGGAAGAGACTATTTACCAGGATATCACGCTCCACCTGGGCGGCCCCGTGGAAAAGAATACACTGCATTTTATCCATCGCCGTCCCGACCTCGTTACAGGCGGAACGGAAATCATGAAAGATGTTTACTGGGGAGGCGATTTCAATGTCGTAAAGACGCTCCTGAACCTGAATACGCTGAAACAGGAGGACGTGCGGTTTTTCATCGGCTACTCCGGATGGAGCGGGGGGCAGCTCGACGATGAGATCAGGCAGGATTCCTGGATCATTTCCAGTACCACATCCGATTTCCTGTTTTCAACGCCCCCGGGCAACTTCTGGCGCGAAATCCTTCGGAATATGGGCGGTGAATACCGTTCCATCGCGCATTATCCTATCGATCCACGCCTTAACTGAAAAATCGGCTAGTTAGGCTGATTCAATCCCTTCACCGATTCATAGTCCGATTTGATCCGCGCAACCTCGTGGGTGAGGAAATGCTGTAACTCTTCGTTGAAGATCTTTTTCTCGTCGTCAGGCAGGGAAGCATAGAGGTCTTTCAACTCCTGATTGATCTCCGCTCGTTCCTGGTCGGATCCCGCATTCATCGAGCGAATGTGGAACCGTTTGAAGTCATAATTGGGCATACTGATATGGAATAAGGCACAAAAATACCGAAAACCGTTTAGCAACTAAAATTAACCTTCGGCCCGGACTTTTATCCATTTCTGTACAATCGGCAAGAATCCCTACACGGTACTGAACGTGAAAGGTTTTGCCTGTGTTTGTCGTTGATATGACAACGATCATTTTAAAATGAACAGAACCTTCTTTTTTATCATACTTACATTCATCCTTTTTGCCATTGACTGGTATGTCTGGCAAGGTCTGAAACTGGCCATTCGCGGCCTCGCACCTTTAACTCAACGCTGGATCGGAGGGGCATATTGGGCACTTACCCTGGTTACGCTCGGCGCTTATATCGGCATGCAGCTGCTCCCGCCCGATTACTTCAAAAGCACCACCCGGACTTTCGTGGTTGCGTTCATCGCCATTCCCTATCTCTCGAAACTATTGGCGGTTGCAATTTTGCTTATTGATGATGTTCGCCGCTTTTTCCAATGGATTATCAGCTTTTTTGCCCCTTCCGTGGCTACGCCTTCCCCGGAGACAGGTGAGCCTACCATTCCCCGTTCCCAATTTCTCGCGACTACGGCCGTGGTTGCCGGTGCGGGACTAATGGGGACGTTCGCCTATGGAATTCTGTCCGGCGCGCACGATTACCGGATTCGCCGGGTAAAAGTATCTTTGAAAAATCTTCCCCGGCAATTTCATGGCATGAAGATAGCCCAGCTTTCCGATATCCATTCGGGCAGTTTCTTCAACAAAACCGCAGTGAAAGGTGGGGTGGAATTGCTGATGAAGGAAAAACCGGATATTGCTTTTTTCACGGGCGACCTTGTGAACGACCGGGCGATGGAGGTAAGGGATTATATCAATATTTTCGATAAGGTGAAAGCCCCACTCGGCGTACACTCGGTGCTCGGGAACCACGATTATGGCGATTATTTCCAATGGCAGGATGCTCAGGCAAAGAGCAACAACCTCGCAGAGCTGAAAAAGGCGCATGAATTGCTGGGTTGGAAATTAATGCTGGATGAGAACCGGGCCATTACAGTCGACGGTGAATCGATCGGGTTAATTGGTATCCAGAATTGGGGAGCGGGAAATTTCGCCAAATACGGCAACCTGGAAAAGGCCTATGAACATACGGATGATTATCCCGTTAAAATATTGCTCTCGCACGATCCCAGTCACTGGGAAGCACAGGTATTGCCGCAATACAAGGACATCGACCTCGCACTCGCCGGACATACGCACGGAATGCAGTTTGGCGTGGAGATAGGCAAGGTGAAATGGAGTCCGGTGCAGTATCGTTACAAGCAATGGGCAGGGCTTTATGAGGAAAATGACCAGTATTTGTACGTAAATCGCGGATTTGGCTATCTGGGTTATCCGGGGCGTGTAGGTATTCTCCCCGAAATCACGATTCTCGAATTGGTAAAGGCGTAAAATTTTCGGAAAATTGTGAAAGGACTGGCGCATTGCATACCGAAACCAGTGTGCAATGCGTTGCATTAATGACCTTTGACGATCCAACGCATGAAGAGCATGAAGAAAATTACTCCCTGGCTTTTAGTTCTGGCGCTGATTTGCAGTATTTCAGGCGTAGAACCGGTTTCGGCAGCGACCGTTACGGCAGCACCTGGAGCGACCAAAGTGGAGCTGTTTGGTAAAAAGAAGAAATACAAAGGTTACAAGAAACCGAGGTCCAAGAAGTTCCTTGGAATATTCAAACGGAAAACCGATTGCGGCTGCCCTAACCACTAGGAACTTCTAGCCGTTACAATTTGTACATATTCAAGAGTAAGCATAGCCATCGATCTCTGAGAGATTTGCTTGGATTTGCTTACTTTTGTATTTTAAAATCACCTAATAGCGGCATTCTCAGCCTAACTTGAATGAAAGTTAATCTTCGAAACCAGGACAAGTTTGAAAACCGTCACCACGGTAAAGATGAGCAGGAATTGCAGGAAATGTTGAAGACCATCGGAGCCGGGTCAGTGGATGAACTGATCGACCAGACTCTTCCTTCCGCGATCCGCCTACAAAAACCACTGAATTTGCCGAGGCCCAAATCGGAGCAGGAGTTTTTACAATACATTAAAAAAATTGCTTCCAAAAACGCGGTGCTGAAATCATACATCGGCACGGGCTATTACGACACCATCACACCGAACGTTATTCTGAGGAATATCCTCGAAAACCCGGCCTGGTATACTGCCTATACTCCTTATCAGGCAGAGATCGCGCAGGGAAGGCTTGAAATGCTCCTGAACTTCCAGACGGTTGTGACCGATCTGACAGGTATGGAGATCGCCAATGCGTCGTTGCTCGACGAAGCGACGGCTGCCGCGGAGGCGATGACCATGCTGCATGCTCTGAAAGGCGCTTCAAGAAAGAAAGCCAATACATTTTTTGTATCGGAGCTTTGTCATCCGCAGACGATCGACCTGGTTTATACCCGCGCGAAGCCTATTGGAATCGACGTGGTAGTAGGTAACCACGCAACGGTTGATCTTACCGACGAAAACATTTACGCTGCGCTCGTTCAATATCCGGCTACCGACGGCGAGGTGATCGATTACACCGATTTTATTGCTTCGGCCCACGAACTCGGCATTTCGGTGGCAGTTGCAGCCGATCTGCTCGCATTGACACTCCTGAAATCGCCAGGCGAGATGGGCGCTGATGTAGTAATCGGTTCTTCCCAGCGTTTCGGTGTACCTATGGGCTATGGCGGCCCGCACGCGGCATACTTTGCAACCAAAGATGCTTTCAAGCGCCAGATTCCTGGCCGTATCATCGGTGTATCGGTGGACGGTGAAGGCAACCGCGCATTGCGCATGGCATTGCAGACCCGCGAGCAGCACATCCGCCGCGAAAAAGCGACTTCCAACATTTGTACTGCACAAGTATTGCTGGCAGTTATCGCCGGCGCATATTCGGTATACCACGGTCCAGAGGGCATCAAAGGCATTGCGGCACGCGTGCATGGCCTGACGCGATTGTTTGTAGATACGATCAAGAAATTCAACTACGAAGTTGTTACCGAAACCTATTTCGATACGGTAACAGTCAGGACGCCGCTTTCGCGGAAACTGCGTGAGCAAACAGTGAAATACGGCATTAACCTGCGTTATAAGGGCGACGAAACTGTTTCAATTTCGTTCGACGAAGCCAAGACCTTCGATGACGTGATCGCATTGCTGAATGTGTTTGCCGAAGTTTCGGGCTTCCAGGGTGAAATGGTGATCGACGAGGAACTTGAATTTGCATTTCCAGAAAACCTGGTAAGGACCTCGGAGTACCTGTCGCACCCGGTTTTCAATACCCACCACACAGAGCACGAAATGCTCCGCTATTTGAAATCGTTGGAAAACAAAGACCTTTCACTGGTACATTCCATGATTTCACTCGGCAGCTGTACGATGAAGTTGAATGCAACGGCCGAAATGATCCCGCTTACCTGGCCGGAATTCGGCGGCCTGCACCCATTGGCTCCTACCAATCAGGTGGGCGGCTATGCACAATTGGTAAGCGAGCTTAATACCTGGCTTTGTGAAATCACCGGTTTTGCGGCGATGTCGTTTCAGCCAAATTCTGGTGCGCAGGGCGAATATGCTGGTTTGATGGCCATTCGCGCATACCACGAAAGTCGCGGTGAGGCACATCGTAATGTGGCATTGATCCCTTCTTCCGCACATGGTACCAACCCGGCATCCGCTGTAATGGCCGGCATGAAAGTGGTGGTAACCAAATGCGATGAGCGAGGTAATATAGATGTGGAGGACTTGCGGGCAAAAGCTGAGCAACATGCCGACGATCTGTCGTGTTTGATGGTGACCTATCCTTCGACGCACGGGGTGTACGAAGAAAGTATCATTGAGATCTGCTCGATGATCCATTCATTCGGCGGGCAGGTTTATATGGACGGCGCGAACATGAATGCACAGGTTGGCCTTACAAGCCCTGCCAGCATTGGTGCGGATGTCTGTCACCTCAATTTGCATAAAACATTCTGTATCCCTCACGGCGGCGGCGGCCCGGGCGTAGGTCCGATTGGCGTTGCCGAACACCTGATGCCATTCCTGCCCGGACACGTGAATTTCAGTACACAACCTGAACATCTGCCAGCCGGACAAGCCGGAGCGGTTTCTGCGGCACCTTACGGCAGCGCGAGCATTCTGACAATCTCTTACGCTTACATTGCGATGATGGGCGGCGAGGGGCTGACAAATGCTACCAAATTCGCCATCCTGAATGCGAACTATATTAAGGAACGCCTGAACGGACATTATGAAGTGCTTTATACCGGCACAAACGGCCGTTGTGCGCACGAAATGATCGTCGACTGCCGTGGCTTCAAGGCTGCTGGTGTAGAAGCGGAGGATTTGGCAAAACGTTTAATGGACTACGGTTTCCACGCACCAACCCTTTCATTCCCTGTTGCCGGGACGTTGATGATCGAACCAACCGAATCGGAGTCGAAAGCTGAGCTGGACCGCTTCTGTGATGCGATGATTGCCATCCGTAACGAAATCCGTGAAGTGGAAGAAGGTGTAGCAGACCGTAACGACAACGTTTTGAAGAATGCACCGCATACCTCCCGCGTGTTGCTGAGCGAAAACTGGACCCGCTCTTACAGCCGTGAAAAAGCAGCATTCCCGTTGCCTTACCTGCGTTTCAACAAGTTCTGGCCAAGCGTAAGCCGCGTGGACAGCGCTTACGGCGACCGCAACCTGATTTGCTCTTGTATCCCGGTTGAAGCCTATTCAGAAGTAGAAGAAGCGTAAGCCGGTTTAGTGATAAAACAAAAATGGAGATGTTCTTTCGAGCATCTCCATTTTTTGTTTAGAGTCTATGAGTTTAAAGTCTATGAGTTTAAGGTTTATGAGTTTAGAGGGTTAAAGATATGGCTGTGATACGCTGAACTTTAAGTTCTGGACTCATCAACTCTAAACTCATCGACTTTGAACTCATTAACTCTTAAAAGTGGCGTTCGCCGATTTCCCGTTTGCCCAGCAATACTGCTCCCACCATCGCTACAAGCAAAAGGATAGAAGCCAGCTCAAACGGCAACAGGTATTCGCGGAAAAGCATGTGCCCGAGGCTTTCGATCATACCGATCTGCGAATCGTAAGTCTGCGGATCGAACGGAGCAATAGCAGTTTTGCGGTAAGCACCGAAAAGGATCACAAATACCGTCCCGCCGACGATTGTGGCGGCTATTTTGGTCAGATTTGTCTTCGCTTCCTCCTGGTCCTGCTTCATATTCAAAAACATGATCACAAAGAGGAAAAGTACCATAATCGCCCCGGCATACACGATAATGTTCACCGCAGCCAGGAATTGCGCATTTAGCAGAATGTAATGACCTGAGAGCGTAAAGAACGTCAGGATCAGATATAGGACGCTGTGAATGGGGTTACGCGACACCACGACCATCACGGCACTCAGGATGGTGAGGAACGATAGAAAGTAGAAAAACGATACTGCTGAATTCATAATGTTTGTAACTGCTGACAGTCTTGGTTTACCAATCAGGGAATAGCTCTGGGAACGACGTTGGTGACCTCACCGCTGGCTCTTTTGGCATCCAGCGCACGTGCTTCTTCCTTTGTCCACGCTTCGCGGGTATAGCGGTTGTTCATATCTTCCACGAGAAGGTCTTTACCCCAGATCACCTGATCGCGTTCCGTAAATACGGGAACGAACTCGTCGTGGCGCAGGTAAACGGCCTGTTTAGGGCAAGCTTCCTCGCAAAGGCCGCAGAAAATGCAGCGGAGCATATTCACTTCGTAAACCGCCGCGTATTTTTCTTCACGGTACAGATTTTCTTCTCCTTTCACGCGTTCGGCTGCCACCATTGAAATTGCTTCGGCAGGGCATGCTACTGCACACAATCCACAGGCTGTGCATCGCTCACGGCCGTCGGCATCCCTTTTCAGGATATGTCTTCCGCGGAAAACCGGTCCCAGGTACCGTTTTACCTCAGGATATTGGATCGTTACTTTCTTCGCAAAAAAGTGCTTGATCGTAATCGCCAGACCTGTTGCAATAGCAGGCAGGTAGGCGCGCTCCGCCAGCGTCATTTGTTTATTGCTTACTTGCTTTGAGCGATTTGTCAATTGCATGGCAATACGATTTTGGAATTAATTCAACCACGCGGTGATCGCAGGCTTCAAGAAAAGCACGGCTGCACCGGTGATAATAATGTTAAAAATAGCAAGAGGGATCAGCTTTTTCCAGCCCAGGTTCATCAACTGGTCGTAGCGGAAACGCGGGATCGTCCAGCGTACCCACATGTAGAAGAACACGAAGAACAATGCTTTTCCGAAGAAAACAGCCGTTCCGATCAATGTGGCAATGTTATGGCCTGTTTCAGTACCCAATGACTTCACCAGCTGCTCATACACGAAATCCATTCCAGGGTAGTTGTAACCGCCAAAATAGAGCACCGAAATGATCGCCGAGGAAATGAACATGTTGATATACTCCGCGAACAGGTAAAAACCCAATTTCATACTGCCATATTCGGTATGGTAACCCCCTACAAGCTCCGTTTCGCATTCGGGAAGGTCAAATGGTACACGGTTACATTCCGCGAAAGAGCAGGTGATGAAAATGATGAAACCCAGCGGCTGGTAGAAGATATTCCAGTTCATGCCATGCTGCTGCGCCACGATCTCGCCCAGCGAAAGAGAGCTGCTCATCATCAGGATGGCAATGAGGGAGAGCCCCATTGCTACCTCGTAGCTAATATTCTGCGAAGCCGCACGGATCGCTCCCAGCAGCGAGAATTTGTTGTTGGAAGCCCAGCCACCGACCATGATGCCGTAAACGCCCAGCGCTACGACGCCGAAAACGTAAAGGATACCGATGTTTGACTCCACCCCCTGCAATGCCACTTCATGGCCTGCAATGCGGAATGTGCTGCCGAAAGGAATTACGGCGCTGGCGAGCAATGCAGTAAGCATCGCAAGGCTCGGGCCTGCGATAAAGAGCCATTTGTTCGCTAATGCGGGAATAAAGTCTTCTTTGAAAAACATTTTACCTGCATCGGCAAGCGGTTGCAAAAGTCCGCCCCAACCGGCGCGGTTAGGCCCGCTGCGGTCCTGAATGAAACCCGCTACCTTACGCTCAGCCCATGTAGAGTACATGGCGATGACGAGGGTGAGGCCGAAAACGACAACAATCGTTGAGGTTTTAACAAGAAATTCTACTAAATCCATTTGAAAGCAATTTTATCCGGCTGCTTTTACTGATTCTCCTAATTATTGTTGGCCGCCAGTGAACGGTGGTTGGCCTTATCGTTATTCTCGATGCTCTGGTGACGGATCGTTTCCTCGTCGGTAACGTACGGACGCGAATCGTCGATCTGTTTGAACTGCGTTGCTGCCAGTTTCAATGCGAAATCAGGCTTGGCGACCAGATCTTTACGGTATTTATTGGCAGAAATCACGGAGCTGCGTTTTACTTTCGTAGGGCCTTCCAACACCCATGAGCTGGTTTGCTTGGTCTCAAAACGGCAGGTATTGCAAATAAAATCATTCACCTCGCCCCAGGTGTTCTTGCGGGCTGTAACGCGGATCACCTCGTCGCCGCGGTACCACAATGTCACTTTGCCGCAGCATTTGTCGCAGTCGCGGTGTGCGTCTTCGGGTTTCGAGAACCACACACGGTTTTTGAAACGGAAAGTCTTGTCGGTCAATGCGCCTACCGGGCAAACGTCGATCACGTTTCCGGAGAAGTCGTTGTCGATCGCTTTTTCAATGTAAGTGCTGATTTCCGAAGCATCCCCGCGGTTCATCACGCCGTGAACACGTTTGTCGGTGATCTGGTCGGCGGTGTACACGCAGCGGTAGCAAAGAATGCAGCGCGTCATGTGCAGCTGCACGTGAGGACCGATATCGATTTTATCAAATGTCCGTCGATCCTCCTCGTAACGGGTTTTTACCGAACCATGCTCAAATGCGAAATCCTGCAAATGACATTCACCGGCCTGGTCGCAAATAGGGCAGTCGAGCGGGTGATTGATCAGCAGGAACTCCACAATGCTCTTGCGGGTATCGAGTACAGCCTGGTTGGTCGTGTTTTCCACTACCATACCATCCTGCACCTGCGTGATACAGGAAGGAACGAGCTTCGGCATCGGGCGGGGATCTTTGGCAGAACCGGCGGCTACCCTTACCAGGCATGCACGGCATTTACCTCCGGAAGCCGAAAGCGGTTTATAGTAACACATCGCCGGCGGTACAAGGTGCCCCTGGCTGTCATCTGCCTCGGCGATTTTGCGCGCCGCCTGCATGATGGTAGTACCAGGTTCTACTTCGACCTCGATACCATCGAATGTAATTTTCAACAATTGGGGTTTAACTTCTTCCATGCCAGTAATACATTATGCTATCTCTTTTCGGCCTCGTAAATATCATACGAACCCATTGTTGAGCTATATTTCAGCGTATTCGCAAAATTATAACCCAGAATGTTTGCAGGAGCTTTGCCTTTTGGTGAAATCACGTAACGAATTCCTTTCTCATCAACCATTCGCCTGAACTCGTCGTAGTTGAATGTACCGTTCTGGTCCGCAAGGTAAACCAGATCGGGGAAAGGAATCAAATTATTTTTAAATAGAAACAAACTCAAAAAGAATCCCTGAAAATTCTCTGCCGGGCATATGTACACATGTTCCGTTGCTTTCAGGTTCTTTTGTTCATGTAAATACGCCGCCACTTTACGATCTTCTATATAAAGCGCTTCAAAATTACGGAACGTACCCGATTTGTATTTCATAAACACATATAGGGAGCAATGCAGAAACACAAAAATCATCAACAATGCTGTGCCCGTTTTGACGAAACTGGTTTTAAGCCCGGTCAAATCACTCTTCATGGAAAAGAACAGAACCAGCTGGATGACCGCCACAATCAGGTAATCCTGGTAGTAACCTACTCCCGCACCGATTTTGAAAGCCGTTGAGGTTGCGAACAGGAAGAAAAGCGCGGATGCGATCACCAGAAAAAGGTAAAAGCTTGTGGGACGATAATAGATCGTATATGCGCTTACCAAAATATTCACCACCATCAGAGGCGCGAATTGGAACAGCCAATGCTGTAATGTCCAGTCGTAAAACCAACCCCAGCTTGTCGAATTGGCGACACCGCCCACAATGTTGAGAAAGAATAGGTCAACGGTATTGATGGGGAGGATAGCCAGGTACAAGCCGAATATCAGCAGTCCAAATCCTGTAAGTTTCAGAACCATCCTGCAGTCCCGCCGGATCAGCCAGAATACGCCGGCTGAAATGGGAAGAATGGAGCCGCTTTGTTTTACAAAAAATGCTGAAACACCGATGAAAATAGCCAAAAACCAGAGTTTCTGATCATTGTTTTCGAATGCGTAATATACCGAGACGATGAAAAGCGTCGTCAACAATACCAGGAGACTATCGGGGCGGGAGGTTGTCAGAAACCAGAACGACAAAACATGAAAGAGTGCCAGCCCCGTTAACAGGGCGGTGATCTTTTGTTTTGTGACCCGGTAAATGAAATAACCCGCTATGCTCACGGTAGTTAATGTAAAAAAGTTCGATACCAGGCGACTGGCCAGATATATCTTGTGGACATCCGTCGCTGTCCATCCTGCGATTTTCACGAAGAACGTAACGATCGTAAAGTATAGTGGTGTGTACTGGGTTAGTCTGAACGGCGCTTTTTCCGGGTCGGTGTAAATATCCTGACCGTCCAACAGGAGCTGAATAGCGGCGATCCCGCTTGCCTCGCTTCCTGAAATGTCGGGCGAGTAGCTGAAAACGGCTTGCATTTTTACGACCAGCAATGCAATACCACTGAGCAGCCCGAACAACACCGACAGCAACAGCGATTTGTCTTTAATCCAAACAAGTCCGCTTCTAACGTTCATCAACCTAATACCATTTCACCCATATAAACCGCGCCAGGCTGTGTTGCTTCCTGCGGGTGGGTGATATGCCACACAAATTCATCCCTGAAATGGCGGATTGCGCTGGCTACGGGCCAGGCCGCTGCATCGCCGAGCGGACAAATGGTGTTACCTTCTATTTTCTTTGAAATATCTACTAGCAGATCGATGTCGTGCATGCTGCCATGACCATGCTCGATGCGGTGGAGGACTTTCTCCATCCAGCCTGTTCCTTCGCGGCACGGGCTGCATTGTCCGCAGGATTCGTGGTGATAAAAACGCGAGAAGTTCCAGGTATTGCGAACGATACAGGCTGTTTCGTCAAAGACGATAAATCCGCCTGAACCCAGCATGGTACCTGTTGCAAAACCGCCGTCGGAAAGCGATTCGTAAGTCATCAGGCGGTCTTCGCCGGCCGCTGTTTTCGTAATCAGGTTTGCAGGAAGAATGGGTACGGACGATCCGCCGGCAACCAACGCTTTCAGATAGTGCCCTTTACGGATACCGCCGCAATATTCATCCGAATTCAAAAACTCATCTACACTTACACCCAACTCGATTTCATACACGCCGGGTTTTTGAATATGACCGGATGCTGAAATCAATTTTGTACCGGTACTTCTTCCGATTCCAATTTGTGCGTAGGCGTCACCACCATTGTTGATAATCCACGGCATATTGGAGATGGACTCCACGTTGTTCACTACCGTAGGGCTTTGGTAAAGTCCTTTTACAGCAGGGAACGGCGGTTTATTTCTTGGATTACCTCTTTTTCCTTCAAGAGATTCGAGCAATGCGGTTTCTTCACCACAAATGTAAGCGCCTCCGCCAGGCTGCACGACCAGTTCAAGGTCGTAACCGGAACCAAGAATGTTTTTACCTAAAAATCCTTGTGCTTTCGCTTCCGCAATCGCTTTTTCCAGAATGCGGATCACATACATGAGCTCCCCGCGTACATAGATGAACGACTTGTTGGCGCCCAATGCAAAGCTGGAAATGATCATACCCTCGATCAGCAGATGAGGGATGCATTTCATTAAATGGTGATCTTTGAAAGTACCCGGCTCCGATTCATCGGCATTACACACGAGGTAACGGGGAACGCCCTCGGGCTTGGCCAGGAAGCCCCATTTCATTCCCATCGGGAAGCCTGCTCCGCCTCTGCCGCGCACGCCTGATTTTTTCGCTTCTTCCACAACCTCTTCCGGGGTCATGGTTTTGATAGCTTTTTCAACGGCAGTATAGCCTCCCTGTTTGCGATAAACATCGAAGGTTTCGATACCGGGGACATTAATATGCTCCGTTAAAATTTTTCTAGCCATTTGAGGATAATATTTTCAGCTTCTGAAAGCTTATTTACTTAACTCTTCTATGATTTGGTCGACCTTCTCATTGGTCAGGTTCATGTAGAACTGCTCGCGGATCTGGAAAACCGGTCCCCAGCCACATGCGGCTAGGCATTCTACTTCTTTCAATGTAAACAGGCCATCGGCGGTGGTTTCACCGGCTTCGATACCCAGTTTTTTCTTCAAATGACCGTACACATCTTCTCCGCCCATGAGGCAGCAGGGGCCTGTACGGCAATACTCGATTACGTGCTTGCCCACCGGGTCGAGGTGGTACATGGTATAAAAGGTAGCTACCTCGTAAACCTCCACAGGTTCTATACTTAAAATACCTGCCACATAATCCATCACTTCGCTGCTCAGCCAGCCCCATTGTTCCTGGGCTATGTGCAAAACAGGCAGGAGAGCCGATTTCTGGCGGCCCTCCGGATAACGTGCGATAATTTCTTTTACTGTTTCAAGTCGTTCGGGTGTGAACGCAACCAGATTAGGTGATTCGGTCATTTCTAAATAGGTCTTTAACAAACTTTAAGCGTCCAGTTCACCTGCAATCACGTTCAAGCTACTCATCGTCAGGATCGCATCCGACAGTGATGAGCCTTTGCACATTTCAGGATATGCCTGATAATAAATAAAGCTTGGTCTGCGGAAATGCAGACGGTATGGTGCCCTGCCGCCATCGCTGATCAGGTAGAAGCCCAGCTCGCCGTTTCCTCCTTCCACAGCATGGTAAACTTCGCCGGCCGGTGCGTCGATTTCGCCCATTACAATTTTGAAATGGTAAATAAGCGCTTCCATATTACGGTAAACCTCGTCTTTCGGAGGCAGGTAATATTCGGGAGCATCGGCGTAATAGGGTCCTTCGGGAAGGTTATTGATGGCTTGCTCAACGATTTTGAGACTTTGCCACATTTCTTCATTACGGACCATGTAGCGGTCGTAAGTATCGCCATTCTGTCCGATGGGGACGTCGAATTCAAAATCTTCGTAAGATGAATACGGGTTCATCACACGCACATCGTAATCCACACCCGCAGCACGCAGGTTAGGGCCTGTAAAGCCGTACGATAATGCTCTCTCGGCAGAAATCGGACCTACATTGATGGTACGATCCATGAAAATCCGGTTACGGTTGAGCAGCTTTTCCAGCTCTCGCAAAACCGGCGGAAACGATTTAATGAACTCCTTGATCTTGCGGATAGCCGTGCTCGAAAGATCACGTTCCATACCACCAAGACGGCCCATATTGGTCGTGAGGCGGGCCCCGCAAACTTCCTCGTAGATTTCATACACTTCCTCGCGCTTCTGCATTACATACAGGAAGCCGGTGAATGCACCGGTGTCAACACCGAGGATACTGTTACAGATAATATGGTCGGTAATGCGCGCAAGCTCCATCATGAGCACGCGGATGTACTGCGCACGCTTGGGAACTTCCACGCCCAACAGCTTCTCCACCGTCATATGCCATCCCAGGTTGTTGATCGGGGAGGAGCAATAGTTCATGCGGTCGGTCAGCGTGGTGATCTGGTAAAATGGCCTTCTTTCAGCAATCTTCTCGAACGCGCGGTGGATATAACCGATCGTCTGCTCACCGGAAACGATCTTTTCACCATCCATTTTGAGGATGTTCTGGAAAATACCGTGGGTGGCAGGGTGTGTCGGGCCGAGGTTGAGGGTGGTCAGTTCTTCTACGAGTTCGGGCAACTCGCTTTGAGAAGGGACATTATGCGGTAATAATTCAATATCTGCCATATCTTACTCAATATAGGTCATCGGCCGAAAAGGGCGTCAATTTTATCTTCACGGGTCGCGTCTTCCAACGGATATTCCTTGCGCATCGGGAAGTAATCCATTTCCTCGATGTTCAGAATGCGTTTGAGGTTCGGATGTCCATCAAACAAGATACCAAAAAAATCGTAGGTTTCGCGTTCCATCCAGTTGGCGCTCGCGAAGAGGCCGGTGGCTGTCGGAATATGAATATCGGCCGCAGAAAGGGCAACTTTAATGCGGATGCGGAAGTTGTGCACGAAACTGTGCATATGGTAAACCACCACGTATTCCTGGCCTGCATTATCGGGATACTGAACACCTGTAATATCGGTCAGGAATATTACCTGATAGTTTTTATGGTCTTTCAGGAACTCCATTACGGGAATAATCTCTTCGCGGGTTGTTGAGAGCGTCAAAAGCCCGTAAGGTTCTTCAAAGTTGAAAACCTGGTCCCCGAATTTTTCCAAAAGCCCTTCGGCTACCTCCTGATTAGTAAGCATGGGGGTTACTGAATATTATATGATGCCAATAGTTCCTGGTATTCGTCGGTATTGCGGCGACGCAGCTTTTCGTTTTGGGCCAGATACTGGATCTGCATCAGACCATCGATGATCTGCTCGGGGCGCGGTGGGCAGCCTGGCACGTACACGTCCACGGGGATAATGCGGTCGATACCCTGCAATACGCTGTAAGTATCAAAGATACCACCGCTCGATGCACAAGCGCCAACGGCCATAACCCAGCGGGGCTCGGCCATTTGAAGGTAAACCTGCTTCACAACCGGCGCCATCTTTTTGGCGATGGTCCCCATGACCATCAGCAAATCGGCCTGACGGGGCGAGAAGCTCGGGCGTTCGGAACCGAAACGCGATATATCGTAATGCGCGCCCATCGTAGCCATGAACTCGATCCCGCAGCACGAAGTAGCAAATGGCAATGGCCAAAGCGAGTAGCTACGTGCAAGACCGATCGCTTCGTCGAATGAAGTTGCAAAAAAACCGGATCCGCTATGTCCTTGCGGAGCCTCCACTATCTTTACTTCTTTCATAATTCTTTGTATTTCAATGTTCGAAGCCTATTCTTCCCAGTTCAGCACGCCCTTGCGGATTACGTAATAGAAGCCGGACAGCAACAGGGCCATGAACAATAACATTTCTACAAATCCGAACATTCCCAGACCCTTGAAATTTACGGCCCAGGGATACATAAAAATGACCTCCACATCGAACAGGACGAAGAGAATAGCCACCAGAAAGTACTTCACCGAAATAGGGGTCCTGGCGTCGCCAACCGATTCGATACCACATTCGAACGGGTCGTCTTTCTTTTTGCTTTTGCGGCTCGGACCGATGAGGTGGGTGACAATCATCGTGCCACCAATGAAGCCGGCGGCAAGCAAAAATTGCACAATGATGGGTAAGTAGTCGGAAGGAAGATATTCGTTTTTCATTACAATGATCCGGTTACAAAGGGGCAGGAAAGCCGTAAAAACTGTTGCCATAGGGTTACATTCCTCCCCGTCTCTCAAAATTAGCCTTTGCAAATTTATCAATCAAATTCTTTCCTTTTTGTTTTGTCTAATTAGTATCATACTAAATAAGCCCCGTTGTGGCGGGGCTTATTTAGTACTTAATCAAGAAGAAATATTTATCTGATTACAATTTGCTTCGTAAGACTCTGCCCCTGGCCGGTTACGCGGAGAATATATTTCCCCGTTGGCAGAAGGCCCACTTCGATCTGCATCCGACTGTCGAGCAGCTTAGGCGCGGTGGATTTTATAAGGTTGCCACGGATGTCGAAAAGCTCAATTGCCGCGTCCTTGATATTATCCCTCGATTCGATGTAAATGTAAGCGCCCTGGCTTGGGTTGGGGTATATTACCACTTCGTTTTGCTCATTGGTTTTGAACTCCCGGGAAGCAGTATCGGAGTAGCAAACCAGGTTATTGCTGCCGATTGTGTAGGTAACCTTTGCCTTCGTAGTGTAAACACCGGATTTCAGGATCTTAAGCAGGGTAGCAGTCGTATCGCTTTCATAGCCGGGACGTCTCCAGATAAAGCTTTCATTCACTTCACCTCCTTCTGGAATGCTGGCCGAAATGCTGAAAGGCCCTGACGGTTCGATGGTCGGTTTTGAAATTTTGGCCCGGATAATCAGCGAGGACGCGGTTGAATTTTCGGAAGTGCATCCGAAAATGTTCTGGCTTTTCACAAAATAGCTGCCACTTTCTCCGAGCCTGGCAGTTGCGCCGGTCGCAACGGCTGTATTTGACCCTTCTTTGTACCAGCTGTAAATCTCTCCCCCGTTCTGAACAGAAAACTGAAAAGTTGAGTCCGCACAGGCTTGTTGCTGGCCTTGCTGGATAATGCTGGGTTGTACCGGCCTGGCTCCGTTGTCCAGGGTAACGATTGGCGTTAGGATCGAGTTGCCGGAGCCGTCTTTGACAGTAGCTCTGTAAGTACCGGCGTTTGTGACCTTGATAGAACTGGAAACTTCATTGGTATTCCATCTATAGGACGAATAGCCAGACGGAAGCGTCAATGTAACACCGTTGTTGTCGGTAACGCAAGCAGCGGTAACCGAAGGTACGATAGCGGGGCTCACTGGTGTTACGGTCGAAAAGAAGTTGGCATCCAGTGTTCCGGCCCAGGCGTTGGCCAGGATGGTCAGTGCCTTTACAGTTCCCTCGGTATCGTTTACACCTTTCCCGACGAAGTGCGTGCCATCGCCGCGGTCCGGCAGCAGGGGATCGGTTTCAGGGCCGGGGTAGGTAGGGTTAAAAGGCGTATTAAGGACCGCGTTTTGTGCATCAACGATCTTCGGGTTCACACTCGATTCGATATTGAAGCCTGCCGATGTCCGTGATGTCCGGGCGATTACCCAGGTAATGCGTTTTCCGGTATCAGAGCCAAGGCGGTTCATAATGAATTGAAGATCGCGGGTGTAATTCGCCGGTGGCGTATTAAATAATGCGTCAGTTTCGCCCTGCATCCAGAGAATAGCTCTCAAACCATACTGGTTGGCATAATTGCGTGCAGCTATGCGAAGGTTTGCGTAGGGCATTTCTGGAGAATACACAAAGCCGCCGTACATGTTTTTAGTAGTAAGGCCTTTTGCACTGCTTGCCCAGTTGTCAATGGAGGTACCCTCCCAGGCAGCATTGATGAACAGAACAGGGACGTTTAGTTTGGAAACGAGCTGGTCGCCGAGGAGGCCCCAGCACCAGGCCGACAGACCGCGCGGCGCTACAACGTTAAGATCCCTGCTTATTTTCTTGAATTCCGGCGGGGTTGGATCGGTAAGTCTGTCGATGGTGTCGTTGCTGTAATTGGAAACGTACAGAACCCGGTCGTCGGTGGCTGATGGTCCAGGATATAATCTGAGGCCCTGCGCATTTGATTGTCCGGCGATTATGAAGACTTCACCTACACCAAAACGGGCCAACACATCGCGGCCAATCACTTTTCCGTCAGAAATACCACGGACTTCCAGGGAGTACCAGCCGCCGATCAAAGTGATCGTTCCTGAAAAAACACCTCCTTCGGGTGCAGTTTGCAAGGTTTGCCAGGGTGTATCCACACCTTGCCCCTGAAGAACCGGTACCGCCCTTACTTCGATTTTCTCTACGGGCTGGGTGAATATACCGGTAACCTGAATTTCCCTCTGACCCGCTTGGTCTCTCTGATAGACAGACTGAAAAACGGGTGAAGTAATTCTAATAGGGGATCTCTCTTGGGAAAATGCTACCGACGAAAAAATACAAATCAACAGCAACGCTTTGGCCACTACCGGAAGAATAAATCTACTATGCATTGGGAATTCTGATACAGGTAAAGTTTTCTGGGCTCTAACGAAGTATAATTTTGTTAAAATGCTCAATTACAAAATGGTCACAAATGTAACGGAATATTTTCGCTAAAATATCACTATTCCGTTTTTTTGATCAATCGGGATATCGGCGCTGCCTCGCCGTTCGACTGGGTGCACATTTTCAAAATATAAAAAAGACGAAGCGTTTAATCCATAGCGCTTCGTCTTTTCCTGCCTTTCGGCAAGTCCGTTTATTATCTTACTATCACCAGCTTCTGCGTCGCAGTCAATGCGGACGAGTTAATACGGATGAAATACATTCCGCTGGCGAGGCCTGTCAGGTTGAAATACTTCGGGCTATCGAACTTCGGAACGCGGAAACTGCGGTGGATCACCCCGCGGCTATCAATAATCTGGACATCTGCATTCACCAGATCGGCGAATGTCTCGACAGTCACCCTTTCGGTGGCGTTGGGGTTAGGATAAGCCACGAAACCGGGGTTATTCGTGTCGAGATAGAACAGGAACGGCTCCGAGAAATCGGAATAACACGTAAGCGTTGGGCTGTAAACTATAGTATTATTTACGACGTAGCTCCCTGCCTTCACGGCTTTCAATGTCGCGCTGGTTTCTGTTAATTCTGAATTATTGTACTTCCACACGTGATCTCCCGCATTGAGATTATTCTCCGCGAACAGCGTATAAACTCCCGTCTTGCGGATTACCGGCACGCTCGGAGATGGTTTCACATCCACCGGCAGTGATGTAGAGTAGGGGGAATAGCACCCCTGTTGATCCTGAATACGCGCCGCGTAGTTGCCCGTTGCGAAAACCTCGATACTATCACCCTCAAGACCGTTGTTCCAGTAGAATGCACTGCCATTAGTGGCTTTCAGTACAATGGTATCGCCATCGCAGAAGGTCGTAGCCTGCCGTGCCGTTACCACAGGTGCCGGAGGAAGCGTGAGCGTTTGCGTGGAAATCTGGTTACTGGGATCGGAGTAGCATTGGAATTGATTGATAGTCTGCACCGAATACGTACCGGCAACCGTTACTTTCAAGGTCTGTGAGGACGTTCCGTTGCTCCACAAATAGCCTGCTGCGCTGGTTGAAGTCAGGTTAACGCTCAGGTCGGCGCAAAAAGTAGTCGGGCCATCGGCCGTGATGACCGGGGTAGGCGGCAGCGGATTCATCACTACGGCAACCACCGGGGATACAGGGGATACGCAACCATTTTCATCTTTGGCCGAAATAGTAAAATTGCCTGACGCACGGATTTCGATCTCCTGGCTGGTCGAGCCATTGCTCCAAAGGTAAGAATAGGCCTCACTGCTGCGCAATGTGGTGTAGTCACGCTCACAGAAGGTAGTCGGCCGAAGCGAGGTCACGACGGGAGTTGCTGGGAGCGGGTTCACTTTGACATTTACCTCATCCGAGGTAGATTCGCAGCCATTGGCATCCCGTTGCTTCAATGTGAATTTCCCGGTTGTTACTACTGCAATGGATTTGGTGGTAGCATTGGTATTCCAGATATTTCCGGTTTCGTAGTTTGAAGTCATGGTGACATTACCGCCGTCGCAAAAGGTCGTTTCTCCGCTCAGGGCAATGATAGGCTTGGCAGGCAGCGGGTTCACTTTCACAGTCACAGGGTCTGATTCTGGTGAGAAACACCCTACGGCGTCGAGGGCCCTTACCCGGTAATCGCCCGAGCTGACCACCGTGATGGTGGCATTGTTGGCGCCATTGGACCACACACTTTTTACTTTCGAGTCCGACGTCAGGTTCACTTCGCCGCCCTGGCAGAAGGTGATTGCCCCTGAGGCAGTGATCTTCGGTTTATCGGGAAGCGGCGAATTGAGTACCTGCATACTCACTTTTTGAGAAGCCGCTTCGCAGCCGTAAATATTCTTCACCGTAACGAAGTAATCGCCGCCGGTTGTTACCGGGAGTCTGTCGCCCGTTGCGCCGGTGTTCCATACCGCATTCTCGGAAGTGCTCGATACCAGCGTCGCAGTGTTGCCGATGCATACCGGGTTACTCCCTTCGACCGTCACAGTAGGCTGATTAGGCTGGATTTGTTCGTTTACACGTATTTCGGGCGAAAAAATGAAATTGCCTTTGTCATCGCGGGCCTTCACATAATAGGTACCGTTTCCTACTACGATGCTGTTGGAAGATTGTCCATTGCTCCAATTAAAAGAGTTCAATCCAACAGGGTCGGCGGTAAGGGTCACATTACCGTTACCCGCACAGCTTGCGGTGATCCTGAGAGGTCTTTGTGCTTGGTACGGCTCCGATCGGTTGAAAAAATCGTCCGTAAGCGAGTTGGCCCAGGCGTCGCCCAGCTGAATGAGGCCATCTCCCATAAAGTGGACGCCAAAAGGGGCGTTGTTCTCGCGTGGAATCTGGATAAGATCCGTGTTAGGGCCTTCGAAAACATTAGGCACAGAACTGATTACTTGCCTTTGCCCGTTTGTGACGTTCACGTCGTTAAGGCGGCCGTTGTCGTAGGAAGTAATGGAAACCATCCAGGAAATATTCCTTCCCGATTGATTTCGGCTGGTTTCGATGACGGTTTTGACGTTATTAAAATAATCTTGCGTGCTGATATCTTTGAAATTATCGGCCTCACCCTGAAGCCAGAGGACACCGCGAAGGCCGGTAATAGGAGTATATCGTTGAATAACATTGCGCAGGTTCCCATAAGGCATCCCGTCTGGTTTGATCCAAATAGGGGCGTAGACAGATTGAGTGTTGCCACTAATGCTTTCACTCCAGTTGCCGGACGACATGCCCTCCCAGCCTACATTAAAAAACAAGATCGGGACGTTAAGCCGGGACGCGAGACGGTCGCCCAGGCGTCCCCAGCACCAGGCGGCCGGGCCACGGGGGGAAATTTTGCTCTGGGCGTCGATGTGATGAAATCTGGGCCGTTCCGGTAATTCAAAAGGATATTCGCCGTATTCGTTATTGTCAATAGAATTAACACGGTCGTCCTGAGCTCCCTGGTTGTTAAACTTGAAGCCATTGTCCTGGGTATCCGCAAACCCCTGTGCGTTGGATTGTCCGGCAATGAGGAATACTTCGCCTACCCCGACATGGTCGATTGTTTTGGAATCCACCAGTTGATCGCCCTTCCAGCCTCTGACTTCCAGCCGGTACCAACCACCTTGGGCGGGAATGTACCCGGAGAAAAAACCACCCTGGATGCTGGCATCGCTGAGGTCCTTCCAGTCCCTGTCGAAGCCCTGGCCGGGCGCGAGAGCCGAGATCTTGGCTTCTACACGATCAATGGGTTTTGTGTAACTGCCTGAAATGTTGATGTTTGCGTTGTTACCCTTGTCACGTTGAAAAACGGCCCGATCGGAAGGAAAATCGATATTGATTTGTCCGTGTGCAGTGAAAGAAATAATGCTAAATACTACCCAATACAAATACGGTAGATAGTGTCTCATGGTGACTAAAATTCTTTGAAATAACTACTTGGACACACAAATTGCACCGAAAGGTTGCCTCTTTCAAGAAATTATTATTGTACGGGAAACGGCGAATTGATCAGTTCCCATATTTTATCTTTTAATTGTTCAATCCCTTCTTGGGTTATTGCAGAAATTAAAAGCGTTGGGATGCCGTTAGGTAGATTTTGTTGTAATGTAACCCGCTCTTCATCAGAGAGAACGTCCATTTTAGAGATAGCAAGGACGCGATTTTTATCAAGCAGCTGGGGATTATATAGTCGTAGCTCTTGCACCAGCGTCTCGTATTCGGCCTGAATGTCCTCACTGGTGGCAGGTACAATGAAAAGAAGGATGGAGTTGCGTTCGATGTGCCTTAAGAATCGTAAGCCAAGTCCTTTGCCCTGGGAAGCACCCTCGATAATACCCGGAATGTCGGCCATTACGAATGATTTATAATCGCGGTAGGGAACTACGCCCAGGTTGGGCACCAGGGTGGTGAAGGGATAATCGGCGATCTCCGGCTTGGCTGCGGAGACTACCGAGAGTAATGTGGATTTTCCGGCATTCGGAAAGCCTACCAGACCTACATCTGCCAATACCTTCAGTTCAAGAATAAACCAGTCTTCCTTACCGGGCTCTCCTGGCTGCGCGTATTGTGGGGTCTGGTTGGTGGCGGATTTGAAATGGTCGTTACCCATTCCACCGCGGCCGCCGCGGAGGAGGATCATTTCCTGCCCGTCCTCGGTAATTTCGAAGAGTTGTTCGCCGGTTTCGGAATTTTTGGCGATCGTGCCCAGCGGAACTTCAAGGATAATGTCCTTTCCGATCGCCCCTGTGCGCCTGCCGCCTTCGCCGCCTTTGCCGTCGAATGCCTTTACGTGCTTGGTATATTTCAAATGCAGCAATGTCCAGAGCTGGGAATTGCCTTTCAGGATCACGTGGCCTCCGCGCCCGCCGTCACCGCCGTCCGGACCGCCTTTTTCGACGTGTTTTTCACGCCTGAAATGCAGGGAACCGGCACCGCCGTTACCGGAGCGCGCATTAATTTTTACGTAGTCAATGAAATTAGAGGAGGCCATGTGAGTATAGTGAAAATAAGAGAGATCAGGCTGCTTCGATCGCTTCGGAGATTTCTCCGAAAATATGATCGATTTCGCCTATTCCGTTGATCGCAACAAACTTACCTTGTTCCTGGTAGTAGTCGGCAACGGGTTTTGTTTTGCTGTTGTATTCCTGAATGCGCTTTGCGATCAGTTCTTCGTTTTGGTCGTCGGGACGGCCTGACGTTTTGCCGCGGTTCAAAAGGCGTGCCAGCAGTTCGTCGTCGTCGACCGACAATGCCACCATTACCGAGATGCCCTCATTATAGCTGGCAAGCAAATTGTCGAGCGCCTCGGCTTGCTTCACAGTTCTTGGGAAACCATCAAAAATAAAGCCAGCCGCGCTACGGTGCTCTTTCAGCTTGTTGTCGATCATCCCGATCACCACTTCATCAGGTACCAGAATCCCCTGGTCCATTAAAGTCTTAGCTTTTAGTCCCAGCTCTGTTCCGGCCTGAATTTCCGAGCGCAGCAGATCTCCTGTCGAAAGGTGGATCAAATTGTACTTTGCAATTATTTTTTCACTTTGGGTACCTTTTCCCGCTCCCGGAGGGCCAAACAGTATAAGATTCAGCATAGTTGCTTCAAAAATTGATGTCGAGGTAGAATGGTGAATTTGCGGCAAAATTACAACTCTTACTATATGTTAGCGAAATTGTTGCATAATTTTTACAAGAAAAATCCCCTCCGTCATTGCTGACAAAGGGGATTCGCTATCGTAAAAGTGGCCCCTATCAGGGTATGACCACCCTTTTCACCGCTCCATCCTCATTTTGAACCACCGTTACGAACAGCGTTCCTTTTGTATTTTTCTTAAGTTCGATCTGGCCTACATAGTCACCTTCGAACTCGTGGATCTCTTTTTTACCTACTTCTTTGCCTTTGGTATCGGTTACCGTTACTGTCACGTTTCCTTTTTGCGGTACGCTGAAACGGAGGTTAAGGACATCGTCTGCGGGATTATTGGTATAGGCATTTAAAGAACGAATGCTGGCCGACTTTCCATTTTCGTGGTTATCCCATGCATAATCGAAACTTTTGCCAAAATTCTTCCCGAAATCCTCCATATCGCGCATCATCATCTTCGCTTTGGGATGGAAGTTCTTATCGAAATTCTTCTGGATCGATTTCATGTTTTCGTTGAATTTATCCGAATCCCAATCAAGGTCGTGTTTGAAATCGCCATCCCAGTGAAATACCATCGGCTCGCGCGGATCACGGTGATCGACGATCACTTTTTTACGCTTTTTGGCTGCGATCACACCGTCGGCTCCGTCGTCGACAGTGATCGAAATGGTCTGCTTGCGTTTCTTGTCCACATTCAGGGAGTCGAGCACCTCGTCGATAAACTTTTGCCTTTCGTCATCGCTCAGTGCGCCCACCTTGTAGCTCTTCTCGATGTCGCGGACTTTGCCGTTGTCGTCCTCGGTTACCCTGATCCGGATGCTCGTCTTTTTGTCGTCATCGTCCTTTTTAGGTTTTTTGTCGGATTGCGCCTGCGCAACGGATAGCAGTGCCGGTGCCACTATGAGCAGCAGCGACCATGTCAGTTTTTGAATAGATACAGTTTTCATAAGTGTTTTTGTTTTGAGTCTGAATGAATTGCAAAACCATGGCTATGTTGCTTGGGGCGTTGTTAAATAATGTTAAAAACACCTTTGGCCGGGCGCGAAGCGTTAAATTTGTTCTTGTCAAAATGTCGGGAAATGCACTGCCCGCGTTGCACATGGGAAGCGGAAATTATGACCAAAAGGAAAATACAAATCATAGTAGGGCTGATGTGCCTGGCCCTGATCGGCCTGATCGGTTTTCAATGGTACTGGATCAGGGAGGCGATTGCGATCAAGAATGACCAGTTCAATCAAAAGGTTTCAGAATCGGTGCAGCAAGTGGTACACCGGCTGGAAAAGCAGGAAATGATGTATTTGCTGCAACGGCGCATCGAAACCGAACAACGGAAAAGCAAGCTCGACCGCATAGCGCAACTGCGCGAAATGCCTATCAAACAGACGGTTCCGCAGAGAGCGAAAACACCTGTCCAGGAAGCAGCGCCCCGAATGCAGCCGCGGATGGAGATCGCCATCGGCCCGAACGGCGAGGAAATCCACTATCAGATCATTACCGAAGCCGTGCCTACCGATGTACTCAGCCCGAATTTCAGGGTGATGGTGGACCATCAGCAGCGTATTATGGAAGAGTTTTTCCAGGCCCAGCAATATGGCATGGCCGGTATCGATGAATTTATACGCCGCAGGATGGATGACGAGCGCCGTCTTGGGAATGCAATGCGTGGCATGGCCAATCCCGATATTCGGCGGAAAGGCAGCGACTGGACGAAAAAGGATTCGGTTGCCCAAAGCATTGCGAACAGGAAAGTCGCATTGCCGGAGAATGGCAAAAGCAGCAAGCAGAAAGCGCGGGCAATCCTCAGCTCTTCGGAACCCGACCGCGCCGAATTGCTGAAAGAGGTAATGAAGGATTTTATTTATACCAAACGACCCATCGAGCAGCGTGTGAACCGCTTTTTGCTGGATACTTTGTTAAAAAAACAACTGGTGCAGAACGGGGTGACATTGCCTTATGAATTTGCTGTACAGGGCGCTATGCGTGGTCGGTCAACCGACAGCCTGATATTCTCGACCGTGAGCATGCGTCCGGGCGAATGGGAAGAACGGTCGTATAAAGCGGCGCTGTTCCCGAGTGAGACGCTGGGTGCACAGAGTGCATTGTATGTGTTCTTCCCAGATCAGCAACGTTACATTCTAAGCAATATGGGCGTGATGTTTGGTGGCTCCGGCATTCTGATCATCGTGATCATGGCCTGTTTCTATATGGCCGTTACGACGATTCTCCGTCAGAAAAAGCTTTCCGATATCAAGAATGATTTTATCAATAACATGACCCACGAGTTCAAAACGCCTATTTCCACCATCGCCTTGGCGGCGGAAATGGCCCATGAGAATTCGGCCTCATTAATGGACCACCCGAAAGGCGCGCGGCTGGACCGCTACCTGGGCATTATCCGGGAGGAAAACAAGCGGCTCGGGACGCATGTCGAGAAGGTTCTGCAAATGGCGCTGCTCGATAAGGGGCATGTGAAGCTTAAAATAACCAACGCCAATATTCACGACCTGATTGGTGCGGCTTTAAACGGCCAAAGCGTGCAGATCGAGCAGAAGGAAGGCGAGGTCGATCTCAACTTTGATGCGGAAGAAGATGTGGTGGCGGTGGATGAGGTGCATATCTCCAATATTTTAAATAACCTGATCGACAATGCCATCAAATATTCGCCGGAAAAGCTCCATTTAGTCATTAATACCAGAAACGAGAACGCCGGCATAGCGGTGTCCATTACCGACAAGGGCATCGGCATGAGCCGCGACCAGCAGCAGCGCGTTTTCGACACTTTCTACCGCGTACCAACCGGCAATGTGCATGATGTGAAGGGCTTCGGGCTTGGGCTGAGTTATGTTAAAAAGATGGTGGAGGCGCACGAAGGTACCGTTCGCCTGCATAGCAAACCGGGTGAAGGAAGCACATTTACGATCTGGCTGCCGGTCCGCAAAGAGGAGCAATTAGTTTAGAAATATCGCCCGTAACCGCTAACTTGCCGTCTTTTTAAGATGACCAACCGACAGTTACGGTAAATTTCTGAACACGCAATGATTTCCAAAACTTATGCCCCTCAGGAGATAGAGGATAAATGGTACTCCTACTGGATCGAGAACAAGTTCTTTCAGTCGAAACCCAATCCGGACAAAGAACCTTACACCATTGTGATCCCTCCGCCGAACGTCACCGGCGTGCTGCACATGGGGCATATGCTCAATAATACCATTCAGGATATTCTTGTGCGCAAGGCGCGTATGGAAGGTAAGGAAGCCTGCTGGGTACCCGGCACCGACCATGCATCCATTGCTACCGAGGCCAAAGTGGTGGCGATGCTCAAAGAGCGCGGCATTAGCAAGCGCGACATTACCCGCGACGAATTCATCGAATATTGCTGGGAATGGACGCACAAATACGGCGGCATTATCCTGAAACAGCTCCGCAAACTCGGCGCTTCCTGCGACTGGGACCGTACGCGCTTCACGATGGAGCCGGATTTGTACGATTCGGTGATCGACGTTTTTATTGACCTCTATAATAAGGGTGATATCTACCGCGGTCACCGGATGGTGAACTGGGACCCGCAGGCACGTACGACCGTGTCCGACGAGGAGGTGATCATGAAGGAGGTGAATCAGAAGCTGGTTTATCTCCGGTATCCTTTGGAAGGGGAGAATGGAGGAGGGAGTATGGAGGAAGGGGTTGTGATTGCTACTACACGGCCGGAGACGATTATGGCGGATGTGGCGATTTGTGTAAATCCGGCGGATGAGCGTTACCAGCATTTGATTGGTAAAAAGGTGTTGATTCCTTTGATTAACCGGGCTATTCCAATTATCGCGGATGACTATGTGGAAATGGAGTTTGGAACGGGCTGCCTGAAAGTGACGCCTGCCCACGATACCAATGACTACGAGCTTGGAAAACGCCATAACCTGCCGATCATCGATCTTTTGAACGAGGACGGTACATTAAATGAAAAGGCGCAGATACTCGTTGGCGAAGAGCGATTTGTCGCTCGTAAAAAAATCATCAAAATGCTCGAAGAGTCGGGTAACCTGGAGAAAGTCGAGGAATACCGCTCGAATGTGGGCCATTCGGAACGGACGGATTCGGTGATCGAGCCGCGTCTTTCGGAGCAATGGTTTTTGAAAATGGAGAAGATCAGCAAGCCGGCATTCGAGAATGTCATGAACGATACCGTTCAGTTGATCCCTTCGAAATTCAAGAATACTTACCGCCACTGGATGGAGAATGTGCGCGACTGGAATATCAGCCGCCAGCTCTGGTGGGGCCACCGCATTCCCGCATACTACCTGAACGACGGTACCATTATTGTTGCAAAGTCGAAGCGCGAGGCATTGCGCAAGGCCCAGCACGAATACCAGCTTTTTGCATTAACCGAAGAAGACCTTACCCAGGACCCGGATGTGGTAGATACCTGGTTCTCGTCGTGGTTATGGCCGATTTCGGTTTTCAATGGTATCAAAGAGCCTGATAATGCGGATGTAAACTATTACTACCCGACGAATGACCTCGTCACAGCGCCCGAGATCCTTTTTTTCTGGGTAGCGAGGATGATCATCGCGGGTTACGAGTACCGCGGCCAGTATCCGTTCAAGAATGTGTACCTGACGGGTATTGTTCGAGACAAACAGGGCCGCAAAATGTCGAAATCGCTGGGTAACTCGCCCGATCCGATCGATCTGATCGATAAATATGGTGCGGATAGCATTCGTACCGGAATGCTTTTCAGCTCGCAGGCGGGCAACGATTTGCCTTATGACGAGAAGCTGATCGAGCAGGGGCGGAACTTTGGTAATAAAATCTGGAATGCATTCCGTTTGGTAAAAGGCTGGACGGTGGATAGTGAGATTCCTGTTCCGGAAGGCTCGAAACTGGCGGTACAATGGTTTGAAAGCAAGTTGAATCAGACGCTGGCCGAAGTGCAGGATCATTTCTCCAAATTCCGTATTTCGGATGCATTGAATTCGGTTTACAAACTGATCTGGGACGATTTCTGTGCTCAGTACCTGGAAATGATCAAGCCGGGCTTCGAGCAGCCGATCGATCTTTCGACTTACGATTCGACGCTGGACTTCTTCGACCGGTTAATGCGCCTGCTGCATCCGTTCATGCCTTTCATTTCTGAGGAAATCTGGCAGAACATCATCGAGCGTCGTGAAAACGATTCGGTCTGTATTGCGCATTTCCCGCAGGCGGCCGAGTTTGACCAGGCTTTGCTGAATGATTTCGACGTGTTGTTCGAACTCGTTTCCTCGATCCGTAACCTGCGCAATGCAAAAGGTATCAGCCCCAAAACCGCATTGCCGCTGGCGATCCGCACCGAATCGACTGAACGTTACAATGCATTAACCCCGCTAATCGAAAAGCTGGCGAATGTAGAGGGCATCAGCTACGTGGCGGGAGAAGCGGAAGGAACTTCTTTCCGCGTGAAGTCGGATGAGTTCTTTGTGAACCTGGCCGATGAACTGGATGTGGAAGCGGAACGCGAGAATCTTTTGCGTGAATTGGAATATACCAAAGGCTTCCTCGACTCGGTGATGAAAAAGCTCTCCAATGAACGTTTCGTTGCGAATGCGAAAGGCGATATCGTCGAAAAAGAACGGGCCAAGCAAGCCGATGCCGAAGCGAAGATCGCTACGTTGACCGAGGCGCTGGCAAGGCTCAAATAAGCGCCATAGAATACAACTCTTTTATGAAGCACAGGGCATTAGCGCCTTGTGCTTTTTTATTATGCAAGAATACCGATTAATGTCTCGCGGACATTTAAAAAGTGCAACGCGACGACCACGTAAATGGCTCACCCTTAGGATTAATCAATGAATTAATGGAGATAAAATTATATTCATTTTTAAAAAAATTTATTAGTTAAAACTGTTTGAAATAGGAAAAATACGGGTGTAAATTTCCCTCCAATCTCATTGTAATTCAATTGACTATGGCGACGAAAACAGTACAGGACCTGGTGGTGCCGGTGGGTGTAACCCTCGACCGGTTTATCATGCACAGCCAAAGCGCGTTCCCGTATGCGACGGGCGAGTTGTCGCAATTGCTGCGCGACATTGCGCTCGCGGGAAAGATCATCAACCGGGAAATCAACCGCGCCGGTCTGATCGACATTGCGGGAGGGAACGGGACGGAGAATGTGCAGGGTGAAGACCAGCAAAAACTCGATATCGTCGCTAATGTCCGCTTTATCCGCGCATTGAAAAACGGAGGGGAGGTATGCGCAATCCTTTCCGAAGAAGAGGAAGACATTATCCATACCGGCAACAACCACGGCAAATACGTGGTAGCGATGGATCCGTTGGATGGTTCTTCCAATATCGATGTGAATGTTTCGATCGGATCGATATTTTCGATTTACAGAAGGGTAACACCTATCAACGGCCCGGCTTCGATCGAGGACTTCCTGCAAGGTGGGCGCAAGCAGGTCGCGGCGGGGTACATATTATATGGCTCATCGACGATGCTGGTATACTCCACCGGCGACGGCGTTAATGGCTTTACTTTCGATCATTCGCTCGGTGAATTTATTTTGTCCCATAAAAACATAGGTACACCTGCGGAAGGAAAGATTTACTCTGTGAATGAAGGGCATTACCACAGCTATCCGAAGTTTGTGCAGCAATATATTGCGCAATGCAAAACGAGAAATTTCAGCGCGCGGTACATCGGCTCGCTCGTCGGCGATTTTCACAGGAACATGCTCAAAGGGGGCATTTACCTTTATCCATCCACCAAAAAAGACCCGAAAGGCAAGCTGCGGCTGCTTTATGAATGCTATCCGCTGGCATTCATTGCCGAAAAATCGGGCGGGAAAGCGAGCGACGGCTTTGGCAGCATTCTCGACATTGCACCGGAATCTTTCCATCAGCGATCGCCCATTTACATTGGCTCGCCTAACCTGGTCGACGACGTTGTGAAGGGCTGATAACCGGCTACCGTTTTAGTTTTCGTAACTTTGCCGAATGCAGACTACGCAAAACTCATTCGAACAATTCAAGCTCAACCGTCAATTGCTCAACGCGATTGAAGAAGCGGGTTACACCGAACCGACACCCATTCAGGAGCAGGCGATACCCATTGCCCTGGCAGGGCAGGACGTTCTTGGCATCGCCCAGACAGGTACCGGCAAGACCGCCGCTTATACATTACCCTTATTAATGCGTATCAAATACGCTCAGGGACAGCATCCCCGGGCACTGATTATGGCCCCGACCCGGGAGCTGGCGATGCAGATCTCCGAGGCTATCACGCAACTTTCGAAGTATACTGATATCCGCACGGTTGTTCTCTACGGCGGTGTGGGGCCGAAAACCCAGATTGAAGAGCTTCGAAAAGGGGTCGATATTATTGTAGCCACACCCGGGCGCTTTATGGATTTGTATTTCCAGGAAGAGATCGTGGTGAAGCACCTGAATGTAATGGTGCTCGACGAGGCCGATAAAATGATGGATATGGGCTTTATGCCGCAAATCCGCAAGCTGTTGGAGGTGATCCCCAGCAAAAGGCAGAATATGCTGTTCTCGGCCACATTTTCAGGTAAAGTAGAAAACCTTTCTCACGAATTCCTTGAATTTCCTACCCGAATAGAGGTAACTCCGCAAGCTACTGCCGCCGAGATGGTTACGCAGGTGCTTTATGAGGTTCCCAACTTCCGCACGAAGGTCAATTTGCTTTCCTACCTATTGGAGGACAAGGAAACCTTTACACGCGTGCTCGTATTTACACGCAGCCGCGAGGTGGCCGGGCTCGTGCATCAAAATCTCCTGAACAGCGTAGTCCCAGAGGCGGAACTCCGCGTAATACATGCCAATAAGGGCCAGAATACCCGCATCAATGCAATGGAGGCGTTCAGGGAAGGGAGTATCAGGGTAATGGTCGCGACAGATGTGGTAGCGCGGGGCATCGATATTACGGAAGTGAGCCATGTGATCAATTTCGATGTGCCACTGATCTATGAAGACTACGTACACCGGATCGGACGGACCGGCCGTGCCAATATGGTAGGCAATGCGATCACTTTCATGACCATTGCCGACGAATACCATATCCGTAAAATTGAAGCGATGATCCGCACGGAAATTCCGAGAGCGGAGTTCCCGGAGGAAGTTTACATTGCCGAAACACCCTTCCAGGAGCGGCAGGATATGCTCCGCGAGATCGATAACCAGCGGCGGAAGGACGATCCGACGTTCAAAGGGGCATTTCATGAGAAAAAACACAACTATCCGGTGGCAAGGAAAACTTCGGGGAATACCAGTAAGGGGCGCAGAGGAGCAGCCGGAAGAAGTAAACGAAGGTAATGCAATACTATTCCAATAAAACCGTTTAACTTGGACAATAGAAACCTGTTCTTCTATTAAAGTCAATTATGAAAGAGTCTGTTGTAATTTGGCTTGCCTTTTTGATACCTGTAATGAGCTTTGCTCAAAACACGCATCTGGCAAGCGCGGGTCCAAGCACAGATACCAACGTTGCCCCCAAAAAGCCCCTTGATTTAAAAGAGAGGCGCATTATCCCGCTCTTCGGGGAAGTGAGTAAGACATCGGAGCAGATTGATGAAGAGATCAAATTCCTGAGTGAATGCGACAAATCGTTTTCCAGCCGTGCAGAGGCCAGCAGCTTTTTCGCGACCCGCGCCTGGGAATATTTGCAGGAAGGTTCTCTGGACACAGCCTGCTACCGCTTCAATCTCGCCCAATTGTTGAACGACAAGAATGTGGAGGCTTACTGGGGGCTTGGAGTTGTATCGTACCAGCGCGAAAACTGGGTGGACGCCAAAAGAATGCTGAGCAAGGGCGTAAGCCTGCAAGGAGACAATGTACCGCTGCTGGTGGATTTATCGACGGTTGAACTCAAACTGTACGCGATTACCAGCCGCAAAGAGGAGTTGGATGAGGCGGCTGAATTGCTGAAACGTGCGGTTTCCATTGATTCTACCTACGCGCTCGGCCAATACAATCTGGCATTACTGCATTATAATCTCAACGAGCTCGACAAGTCGTGGGATCATTTGCACAAGGGGCGAACGCTGGATTTCAACCAGCTGAATCTCGACTTCGTAGAACTTCTAAAAGCCAAGTTGCCCGATCCGCAAGGATTTTTTAAATAGGGCTGGCGGTTAAAAAAATGAAAGTCTCCCAAGCGGGAGACTTTTTTTATGTCATTGGAAGAAGAAGCCTGTCGGCGCGATGCCTACCTTGATCGAATCCACCACGCTCCCATCTGCGCGGTAGCGCACTGCGTAGCCTGCCTGCGTGTACGATGGGCTCACGCCTGCGTAAAGCAATCCCTGCGACGGATCGACCGCAAGACCGACGAATGGACGCGGGATAAGAGGCGTTACCATGGCGATCTGCGTATCGGAAATGGAGAACTTATAGGTGGCGCCATGCTCTTTAAAAGCATCATCGTACCACGAAAGCACGAAGAAAATTGACTTCAGGTCATTGCTGAATGTAAAATTACCTGGTGTTTTACTACCGCCGGTAGCGATAGCCAGCGTTGCTTCGGTTGCATTGGTTTCGGTATTAATGCGCAGCATCTTATCGCCGGTATTTACCCATAATTTCCCGTTAGCATCGATGCCCACGGGGTTGGCACTGCCTGATGTGGCAATCGGAGATGTAGATTCATCGGAAGTCGTATTGATAATCGCCAGCTTGCTTCCGGCACCCCATTGGGTAGTTCCAACGTAAAGTTTGCCATTAGCGTAGACCAGGTTTTCTGGTCCGTCGGCCACATTAATCTTTTTAGTAACCTTTTTGGTAGTAAGGTCGATAACCGCAATGTAGCCGGTCGAATACTTGGCAACGTCGGTTCCCCAGCACGAAACATATGCCTTTCTGCCGACGATCACTACTTCGCGGGGATTCTCGATATCCGGTGCGCCGATCGAACCTTCATCTTTGAAAGTGTAGCGCTCTACGAACTGCACCTTATCCTGGCCCGCCGCTGAGTTATCGACGAGGATAATGCCTTGTTCTTCGGAGGCCGCGTAATCCTGCACGCCGCCCTTCAACGCCGTTCCATTTGCTATGGCAAAAATGTCGGCGGTAGCAGTGGTGTTTTCCCGTGCGAAATAGGAAATCGCACCGTTGTTCTGGGAGAAATTACCCTCATTCATTACAAAAACACCACTCACATAATCGCCCTTCGGAGCTGGGTCGCTTTGGTTACAGGACCATACCGCAAGGGTTGAAAAGGCTATTGCTAATGAACTGGCTAACTGTTTTTTCATTTTCATTGATTTATTGAGAATCGTAACTAAAGGTTAAACTTAATGCAAAACTTCTTCCCGGCATCGCATTATTTCTGACATTTAAATAAAACGTGTCGGTGACATTACGTACCTGCCCCTGTAAAACCAACCTGAATTTGTCGAGCGTAAAGGTCGTCGCAGCAAGCAGGTTCACCAGGCCATATCCATCGAGGAACTGTGAATTGTCGAAAGTTGTATAGCGCTTGCCAGCCGCCTGCAACTGGCCTGTAACCCTCATGGCTTTGAATTGGACGAATGCATTGGCATTGGCTGAATGCTCCGGTACAAATACCAGCTGCTTACCCACGATATCCTGCGAATAATTATCATAGGCTTTTTCCTGGCCGCTTCTATTGAATGCGTAACCGGCATCCAGTCCGGTTTGCCAGGAGCCACTTTGGCGGTGATAATTTAACTGCAATTCGATTCCCCTCGCCAGCACCTGTTGCAGGTTTTCCACGCGGTAGTTTCTGGAAGGGTTCCAGTAAGTCCAGTCTTTGATGCGGTTGTGATAAAAAGTCGCTGAGGTACGCAGTGTGCCGCCAAATGCCGCTTTGAATGTCTGTTCGAGGGCAAGCTCTTTGTTCCAGCCTGTTTCGGGACGGATCTCAGGATTCCCAAGGTCCTTCCAGTAACGTTCGTTCAAAGTAGGAACACGGTAACTCCGGCCATAAGAGCCTTTCAGCAAAAGGTTGTAAAGTGTTTTTTGAATTAAACGGTATTCCAAACCAATGGATGGCGTGAATGGCGGATTGAAGCCGGTAACGAGCCCTTGCCTGAGATTAACGGATGCCGTCACCCGATCCGCCGGTTGCCAGCGGGTCAGCAAGAAAAAATCAGTGCGATTCTCGGTCGCGGGCGACTGTGCGTACCCGGGCACACGCGAGCGGTAATGCGTCCATTCTCCCCCGGTTTTGACCGAAACAGGATTAACATTGCTTCCAAGATTTAATGTAAAGTCCTTTTCGATTCTTGAAGAAAACTTATCAGTTACCGAATGGTCGGGACGGGCGAGGTCGCCTTTGGCATAATCGATGATGTCGCGTACCCAGGCTGTGCGGAGCGTGAGCGTCCGAACCTGATAGCGGACCATGGTGCGGTATGCCGTGGTTCGGGTCATTTCGCGGCCTTGCTCATCGTCAGGGGTGAGCGTTAGTTTGTTGTCGGTAAGCCAGACATGTGCAGAGATTTCCTCGTCGCTCCGTGAATGTAAAAACAGGTCCTGCACAATGCCTTTTTGAAAAGTTTCGGTAGGCAGAAGCGTATAGGTATTCCGGACCGGTTTTGGGTATTCGTTGTTCATTCTGCCATCGTAAAGCGCCGTTTTGCCCGAAAATGCCCATTGGCTGTTCACCGGCCAGGCATACCGGACGTCGGTTTGAGTCTGGGGATTGTTAAACGTATCCTGTTGCCTGCCAACAGACACATGAAATGGCTTTTCAGATGCGCGGCTGCCCAGCAAAATACTACCACCCACGGCATCGGAACCGACAATACTTGCCGCTGAGCCGTACTGTACCGAAAGCTGATCAAAACCAGCCACGGGGATCGTCGAAAAATCTGTCTGCCCGAGGGTAGGGGCATTGATATTGAGTCCGTTCCAAAGAACTGCCGTATGGTTTGCGGAGGTGCCGCGGAAGGATGCCGTACTCAGCTGGCCGGGCCCGTAGTTTTTAAATGCAACTGGCGTGTAAGCGGATAAAACGTCGCCGATATTTTGAAACCGTACCTGAGCAAGCGAGGCGGAATCGATGCGCTGGATTTTGAGGCCGCTCATGAATTTTTCCGGTACAAATGCTCTTACCGTAACGGGATCAAGTTCAATGGAGTCTCTTTGTGCATAACCGGGCAACGCCAGTGCAAAACTTGCCCATAATATCCAGTAACACACAAATCTCCGGTCGGTAATCACTCTAAATCGCAATGATGGCGGCGATCTTCCGTCTTTCCTCCGAAAACGATCCGATCAAATGCTCTGGCAGGTCTCCTGGCTCGTCTTTCGCGTCCGGAGCCTTCCCGTCGCAGGACAGTGGCATGAAGAATCGGACGCGTATTGGCAGACTTACAGTTGCGGGGACAGCTTCCGGCTTTCGCGGAATTCCCTATTAAGCCTAATCGCTGGATAGAAGCAGCTTATGGCACCAAGCAGGAGCAAAGTTAGGCATTTCCGCCGACTTTCGGTTGTGTGGGATAACCGCTATCTTTGTGGCAAATTCCGATTGCCGTTGGCCGCTTCTACCGAAAATTTTTCGAACTCATCTTCTCTGAAAGGCATCTACCTTATGCTGGGAGCTGCATTTTTCTTCTCGCTCACATCGGCGATTTCGAAATGGCTCGGCAGGGACTTTCACATTGTTCAGCTGGTTTTTTTCAGGAATATTGTCGGGGTAGTATTTATCATCAGCAGTATCTGGCGACGGCCGCTGAGGCAGGAGGGTGGGAAGCTGGGACTACTCATTTTCAGGGGCGTAGTGGGTACTTTGTCACTTTATATGCTTTTTTACGCGATCCAGACCCTCGGGCTCGGGCGCGCATCGACATACCAATATACCTATCCTATATTTCTCGCACTTTTCTCCTGGCTGCTTATCGGCGAAACGCTCAACGGAAAGGAATGGATGGCAATATTCGTCGGTTTTACGGGTATTTTGTTCGTCTTCCGGCCTGATCTGTCGTCTTCCCTGCGGGACAATGCGTTGGGATTGGGGAATGCGTTGCTGACAGCCGTCTCCTACCTCTCGATCCGTCAGCTCGGCGTCGTGTACGATACCCGGGCGATTATCCTTTCATTTATGCTCAGCGGCATTGTTATGCCTATTTTGTCGATGCTGGTCGGGACTTACTACCCCATGGAACACCTCGATTTTCTGATAGGGACATTCAAATGGCCGCAGAATGCCTATCAATGGCTTGGTTTCCTCGCATTGGGGCTTACTGCGCTCCTGGGACAAAGAATGCTGACACAGTCGTTCACGTTCGATAAGGCCGGGCGCGTCGCTGCGGTGGGTTATTCCAATATCCTTTTTTCGGTGCTAATCGGGTTTTTAATGGGAGAAGCTATTCCTTCCCTGTCGATGCTGACGGGCATGTTACTGATCATCGCGGGCGGCATTATGGTGTCCCTGGCTAAAATCAAAAGAGCTTAAAGCCGCTCGTTAAACGCCAGCCGGTTCATAAACGGGTCGATTACCGTGACCGAAATGGCATCCCAGGGTTCCTGTTCAAGGCCGGGGCGGTTGTATTTGTATTGTTTTTCGTTTAGCTCTCTGTGGAAATCCCGCACGCCGGTGCATTCGATGAATATTTTAGCGCCGGGAGTACTGTCGCCATGGTGTTCCGACAAGTGAAGTGTAAGGCCGCCGCGCGAAATTTGCATATAAAGTGGTGCGTCATCCGAATACCGGTGCTCCCAGTCGATCTGGAAACCGAGCCAGCCGATGTAAAACTCCCTTGCTTTGGTTTCATCAAAAATGCGTAAAATTGGAATGATTTTATGGGCTTCCATGTCAATTCTGTTTAGAGGCCTGCATCTCGCAATCATTTAAGGCCGAGGCTTGTTTAAGATAAGAAATCTAAAAAATTACCATGAAACGACTCCTGTCATCGCTGATAATATTTCCGGTAATGCTTGTATTTCTCGCCGGTTTCAAGGCTGATACCGGCAACAAGCCAACCCCAGGGGTACCTGCTGAGGGAATTCAGTGGCTGACCATTGAAGAAGCATATGCCAAAATTCAGAAAGAGCCCCGTAAAATTCTGATCGACGTCTACACCGACTGGTGCGGATGGTGCAAGGTCATGGATCGTGAAACGTTCAAAGACAAGGCCGTAACCGAATATATCAATAAGAAATATTATGCCGTAAAGCTTGACGCAGAGCAAAAGGGAACGATCAAACTTGGTGACAAGCAGTTCAAGTACCTCGAACAGGGCGGTCGCGGTATCAATGAAATCGCATTGGCTTTAACCAACAACCAGCCAAGCTATCCGACCACAGTCTTCCTGGACGATCATTTCAACATGATCCAGCCACTGCCCGGCTATTTGAAAGCCAGGGAATTTCACCAGATCATTACCTTTTTCGGAGAAGATTATCACAAAAAGCAAGACTTCGAAAGCTACAAGGCAAAGACTTACGCGCAGTTGTATCCTGCTAAATAAGCTGGTAGCTGTTTACTCAACTTCCTGTATAAATAGTTTTTAATCAATAGCAGACAGGTGTGCTCGATCGCCGCCCCTCTGTTAGTGTATTAATCATTTATGTGAAGTGCAGTGAATTGTTGAGAATATTAAAAAGTGATGGTTGGTTTGTGGTGAGGCAAGAGGGTAGTCACGTGATGATGCGACATTCGACTAAGCCAGGGCGGTTGGTTGTCCCTGATCACGGTTCGAAAGAAGTGAAGAAAGGATTGTTGGCAGCGTTGTTGAAAATGGCAGATATTAAAACTAACAAGAGATGAGCAAACCTCAAATAGTGATGGATATTGTCAAGGAAGACGAGGGTTATAGTGCAGTGGCTGACATCGCCGGAAGGCTAATAGGCACGCAGGGCGATACTTTGGAAGAATTAAAAGAAAACATCCTCGAAGCGGTGAATTTGGCTTTCTCCGAGGATGATTTCAGATATACTATTGACGAGATCGAGCTCCGGGGTGTCTCTGCCAATGCTGCCCAAAACTCATTGCATTAAGCTGTACGATAATTCTTAAACTGTTTCTCCTTCCTGCATTCTTTCCGCATTTTCAGCAATACGCAGTTTCTCGATTAGCTCGGCAATGTCGCCTTCCATGACAGCCGGAAGATTGTACACGGTATATCCAATCCTGTGATCGGTAATACGGCTTTGCGGGTAGTTGTATGTCCGGATTTTGTCGGAGCGGTCGCCGCTTCCCACCATGGATTTACGCTGCGAACTGATCGCGTCATTGTGTTTCTTTAATTCGATCTCGTACAGGCGTGAGCGCAGTACGCTCAATGCGCGGTCTTTGTTTTTGAGCTGTGAACGTTCGTCCTGGCAACTTACCACGAGGCCGGATGGAATGTGGGTCAGGCGTACCGCCGAATAAGTTGTGTTAACCGATTGTCCTCCCGCACCTGACGATTGGAAAGTGTCTATGCGAACGTCGTTCATATTGATCTGCACATCGACTTCCTCCGCTTCCGGGAGTACCGCCACCGAAGCAGCCGATGTGTGAATGCGACCCTGAGATTCTGTTTGGGGCACACGCTGTACACGGTGCACGCCCGATTCGAACTTCATTTTACCGTACACATCCTCTCCCTCGACTTTACAGATAATCTCTTTATAGCCGCCATTGGTGCCTTCGGTATAGTCCATCACCGACGAGCGCCAGCCCATTTTTTCAAAAAAGCGCTGGTACATTCTGAAAAGGTCGCCGGCAAAAATAGCAGCTTCGTCGCCACCAGTACCGCCGCGAACTTCAAGGATGATATTGCGGCTGTCGTTGGGATCTTTCGGAATAAGCAGTTCCTTGATGGCCTGTTCCAGATCTGCTAGCTTCGGAACAAGCTCATCGAGCTCTTCTTTTGCCATTTCGCGGAGATCTTCGTCTTTTTCAGTCGCTATAAGTTCCTTGGTGCCGGCGATGTCCTTCTGCAACTTCTGGTAAAGCGCATATTGCTCCACGATCTTGCCGAGGTCTTTATATTCCTTACTGATCTTGGAATAACGTGTGGAGTCGGAGACAACTTCCGGTTGTATGATTTGCTGAGAAACCTCTTCAAACCGTTCTTTTATAGCTTCTAATTTATCGATCATCTTTATTGAATATCTTTGGCACCTCGCATTCGGGGCACAAAGATACGCATTTTAGCTAAATGAATGGTTTCAAGGGGCTGGCTGCGTATCGGGCATAAAACCGTTTGATGGATTAAACTAACATTTGGGACAATGAAAAGAATAATATTTATCGCAATGCTGGCGGGTATTCTGACAGGTTGCGATTTTAAGAGCGGCCGCATTGAAAACACAAAGGAGTTGAACCGGGAAATCAAAGCCTCGCAGATCAAACGGGTCACTAATGTGCAACTGGTGTCGTCGGCGGACGAGTGGGGAAAGAAAATTGCGCAGATCGCGGAGAAATCTTTAAGGAGCGAACTTGAAAAAAATGCTGATAAAGGCCTGAAACATTGCCAGGATCTCAGTGGCATCCCGGTTGTGGCAGCCTTGCAAAAAGAATACGGCGTAAAGGTTCAATTGCTTGGTACGAAGGACCTTAAAAGTGCTTCGCTGTATCCAAAGGAACGGGAAATTCTGGATGCCTATGCGTACAGCGCAAAAAGCAATACGCAGGCCGGAGACAATCTGCAACAGCTGAACGACACCTTGCTTGTCTACAACGCACCTGTGGCCGCCGGGAGCATTATTTGTAAAAAATGTATGGTTGGTCAGGACACAACGTTCGCCGTCTGGCGGTTGCTTTTCAACAAAAAGGAAATCATCAGAAAGCTGGATGCGAAGCAGTTAAAAGACTGATAGGTAAAGGAGTATCGCCGTTTTCTGACAATACTCCCTCGTTTTTTATTTCCCGACAACCTGGTAAATCTCATACCAATCTTCCCGGCTTAGTTTGACGTCCGAAGCACTCGCGCCGTTGCGGATACGGGCTTCCGAAAGCGAGCCTATAATAGGCAGTGTACCCAGTTTCATGAGCCAGGCGACGGCGGTTTGTTCGATGTTGGCGTCGTATTTTTTACCAATCTCTTCTAATTTTGCTCTTAACCGAACGGCTTTTTCGTCGGTACCGTTCAGGATTTTACCTCCGGCCAGGGGTGCCCAGGCGAGGGGTTTGCTAAAACTCTGCTTAATAAAATCGATGCGTCCATCTTCGATCGCGGTTGTATTCATCAGGTTCAGCTCGATATGGTTCGTAACGATCGGAATGCGAAGGTAGGACGCGAGCAGCTGGTGTTGAAATACGGTAAAATTCGCCACGCCGATGTGTTTTGCCTTTCCCGAGGTCACGACTTCTGCCAATGCCATGGCTGTCTCTTCGGGGTCGGCGAGCAAGTCGCTTTGGTGTAGCAGAAAGATGTCCAGGTAATCCGTCTTGAGCCTTTTCAACGAACCGTTGATGCTATTGATAATGTGCTCACGCGAATTATCGTAATACGTCAGGTATTTATCGTCCGACCTTCTGATGCCGCATTTGCTGAACAGGACAATGTCCTCCCGCTTGAACGACTTGTGGGCGATAATCTTGCCGAAGTGCTCTTCAATCGTATGGTCGCCGTAAACATCAGCATGGTCGAATGTGTTAATACCCAGATCGAGGCAGAGGTTGACCGTTTTTTCAATTTGAGTGGTGGTAATGGCACCTTCGTCGGTCCATCTCCAGAACCCATAAATGGCTTCCGAGACCTTCGGTCCGGAATCGCTGAGGCTTACTTTTTTCATCGGTGGTAGTTTGAATTCCTGCAAAAATATCTATTTCTCCAATCGTTTATCCTTTACGATAAGATAAAAATCATTGTCCAGTTCGAGGTAGCCGTAGTCATAAACGAAGTGGTAGATGCTCCCTTTGAGGGTCGGTCGGATGTTGGTTATAAGGTTAAAATCAAAGCCTTTGGCTAATAGAATGTGCTTGGTTGTCTTGGATTTATCGTCCGGACAAAGCTCTTCCAGAATCCGGCGGTTCTTCCGGAGCTGGTTATTAATATTCCTTATCAAGTTGTGGGAATCCGAATTGAGACGGTTATTAAAGCTGTTCCGGCACATATCGGAACAAAACTTTTTGTCGATCCTACCCATAAGGGGTTTACCACATTCCTGGCAATTCTTCATGGCCTTTTCGTTTCGCCGTACCGCTTGAAGTCCGGCAGTGTGTATATATTTTCCTGAGTTGCAATATAGTAAAATTCACTTGCCACGTTCGCCAGCCCATGTTTTTCCGTTTGCAAACGGTTGCAAATGTTTTCATATGACTATAAGCAGTTAAAAACCGACTGCATTCTTCCGACCCACACATCTTTGCATTGCCGGTTCGTATTACCCGGTCCGGCATTGGTATTCATCATCTAAACATTCTCAAAATGAACACGGTAAAATTAATCGGAAATGTAGGCCGCGACATCAATGTAAAGGAGTTTGAAGGCGGTAAAATGCTCAGCTTTTCACTGGCAACAGACGAAGGCTATCTTAATAAGCATAAAGAAGAGGTCAAGAGTACAGCCTGGCACACGGTAGTCGTATGGCGGGAATTGGCGCAGCGTTGCGAGACATTCCTCAGTACGGGAAAAATGGTTTCGATTGAGGGCCGGCTAACTTACCGGCAGTATGTCGACAAAGACAATCGCACAGTGAGGCGCGCGGAAGTGACTGCCCATAAGGTGGAGGAAGTACAGAAGAAGCAGGAAGCGGCAGTATGACGGCATTAATAGCAATAGTCCTCATGCCTGGATGGGCATGAGGACTGGAATGCTGATCAGAGACTCTTTTCGAGGGTGGCTTTCCAATTGCCGTAAGCCTCGCGGGTCGCCTGTACGAGATTGGTGTCCGGTTCGATAGTGCGCAATGCCGTAAGGCCAACGAATGCCTCCTCACGGTTTTTGTAATAGCCGAGTCCGAAGCCGGCAGCGCGGGCTGCACCCTGTGCACCATCGGTATTGTACAGTTCAACAGTAGCACCGGAGACATTGGCAAAAGTTTCCCTGAAAACGGGGCTCAGGAACATATTGGCTTCGCCCGCCCGGATATTTTTCAGCGAGACGCCTACTGTTTCCATGATTTCCATGCCGTAATACAATGCGAAGACAATTCCTTCCTGCGACGCACGCGTGAAGTGACCGAGCCCGTGACGGCTGAATTGAATGCCCTTGAACGTGCTTCCGGGATCCTGGTTTTCGAGCATGCGCTCGGCGCCGTTGCCGAAGGGCAGGCAGAATAGTCCATCGGACCCCACAGGCGCTTGCGCAGCCAGGTTGTTCATTTCAGGGTAGGAAACATTTCCCTGGAACAGCGCATTACGTAGCCAACCATTCAGGCTTCCCGTCCCGTTTACGCACAGCAAAACGCCGTAACGTGACGCCGAAGAAATCGGGTTCACGTGAAGGAAGGTATTGACCCGTGATTTCGGATCAAATTTGATCTGATCGCTCACGCCATATACTACTCCGGATGTCCCGGCAGTTGCGGCAACTTCGCCGGGTTCCAGTACATTAAGCGAAAAAGCGTTGTTAGGTTGATCGCCGGCGCGGTAGGTGACGGGAATCCCCGCCCGCAAGCCAAGTTCGGCAGCGGCAGCGGCTGTTACCTTTCCTTGCTCGGCAAAGGTTGGAAGCACTTCGGGAAGGATATTTTGGCTGAACCCGAAATGATCAAACAGGAAATCGGCAGGGCGCTGGTTAACAAAATCCCAGAATATCCCTTCCGAGAGGCCGGACGGTGTTGTTACAACCTCTCCGGTCATGCGGGCGGCAAGGTAATCGCCGGGGAGCATAAACTTGTGGACCTTCGCATAAACCTCGGGCTCGTTCTGTTTCACCCAGCCTAGTTTGGAAGCCGTGAAATTGCCCGGGGAGTTCAGCAAATGAGGCAGGACATATTCTTCGCCCAATGCGTCCATTGCCTGGTTCCCTACTTCGACAGCACGGCTGTCACACCAGATGATCGAGGGGCGGAGAACGTTCAGATTTTCATCCACCACGACGAGCCCGTGCATCTGGTACGATATGCCGATTGCGCCCACTTCTTCGGGAGACACGTTTGCCTTTTTGATCACAGCCTGAGAAGCCAGACAAGCATTTTCCCACCACATCTGGGGCTGCTGCTCGGCGAAACCCGGCTTGGGGGCTGCAATAGTCATTTCCCTTTCAGGATAGAATGCGGAGGCGGCAACTGCCCCGGTATCTGCGTGAATCAAACAAGCTTTGACGGACGAACTGCCTAAATCGAATCCAAGGAAATACATTGCGAAATATGATTATTTTGATTTAAAGTGCTTCAATGTTTAAATATAAGTGCTAAAAAGTACAAAAATGTTCAAATAAGTTTAAGAAAAGAAACATAATAAGTGTAATTTTTACACTTAAATTTAAATGTGCGAAATAGATGTGGGAAAGCGATGCAGGAACAGCCAGAAATTGGGTATATTAATGACAGGATGAAACTAAAGGGTTGATTTTAGGGTCTCCTTTGTGTTTATCTTGCAAGAGGTCAAATATCTATGCGATATTTGAGGAAAAATTTCAAGTTGGCAGACATCCTTTATCGGGAATTATGAAGAAAGTTGTACAAGTCTTACTCATTGGTGGGTTGTTTTTGTTGTTTTCGGAATTTCGCCCAGTCGATAAAAAATGGGAGAAGCCGTTCTCACGCCTTAATAGGGAAATCAGGGAGAATAGCAAAGCTTATGCAACACTCGGAGATGCAACCAAAACCATCGGGCACCGGCTTACCGGAAGCGTAAATGGCGAAAAAGCGGAGGAATATGCGTTCAAGCTTTTGAAAAGTTATGGCTTCACCGATGTTGTATATCAACCTTTTGAAGTAGAGGCGTGGATGCGGGACACGGTGACATTGTCCATCGCGCCCGGCAGCAGCGACAACTTTCGCGACGTTCCTGTCGTCTCACTTGCCCACTCGCCCGTGGAGTCCAATTTACACGGAGAGATAGTAGATGTCGGCAACGGATTGGAAGAAGACTTTCTGGCCTTGAAAGATAAGGTGAAAGGCAAAGTTGCGATGGCTAATATTAACCTGGTCGGCGTAACCGGCAAGAAGAACTTGCACCGGTCGGAAAAGACCGCGTTGGCTATTAAGTATGGCGCGCGGGGAATGATCATGGTCAATGGTGCGCCCGGCAAAATTCTGCTCACCGGAACCGCATCGGTTACCGGTGCCATTATCTCCATCCCGGCAGTTTGCATATCGAATGAAAGCGGCCTCGAAATCAGGAAATGGATTAAAGATGAGGGCCCTCTGGAAGCGCATATCGATATGCACAATATATCGAAGCCAATCAGAGCCCGCAATGTAATTGCAACGCTAAAAGGAAAATCCGACGAAAAGGTTATTATCGGTGGCCACCTGGATTCGTGGGACCTTGCTACGGGCGCGATCGACAACGGGATCGGTTCATTTGCCGTAATAGATATAGCCAGGGCATTCAAGGCACTGAAAGTGAAACCCGAGCGGACCATCCAGTTTGTGTTGTTCATGGGAGAAGAGCAGGGGCTACTGGGGTCGAAACATTTTGTGAATGAGCTCAAAAAGTCGGGAATGATCGATAAGGTGTCCTATATGATGAACCTCGATATGACCAACGATCCGAACGGGGCCAATACATTCGGGCGGGATGAAATGACGGAATTCTTTGCAACGGTAGGCCAGGCTATCCGCTCCGTGGATGGCGACTATAAAAATGAAACGACAAACCGGGCAGGCTTGCACAGCGACCATCAGCCTTTTATGCTCGAAGGTGTACCCATAGCGGGCCTGTCGGGGCATCTGGATCCTAATGTGTTGCAATGCTATCATGCGGATTGTGATGATTTCAGCCTGGTAAATAAAGATCAATTGGAAAATACGGTCCGCATCGCTTCCATGTATTTGTACGCATTGTCTAATGCTGAGAACATTGCCGTGAAGAAATTGTCGGATCAAAAAACCCGTGATTATTTGATATCGCAAGGATTGAAAGAAGAACTCATTATCGGCCAGGAATGGCGCTGGGAACAGTAAATTATGTGCCGCAATTGACAGTATAATGCTAGTATTTCCGAATGCCAAGATCAATATCGGTTTAAATATCGTTGAAAAGCGCCCGGACGGGTTTCATAATATCGAGTCCTGTTTCTACCCCGTAGGTTGGTCGGATGCGCTGGAAATTACTTTGGCGGAGACCTTTTCGTTTCATGCTGACGGGATCGCCATCCCGGGCAATGCAGCGGATAATCTTTGTACAAAGACATACGAAATGCTCAGAAGGGATTTTAATCTGCCTCCCGTCAAAATTCATTTATTGAAAACCGTGCCCATCGGTGCCGGGCTTGGTGGTGGGTCCGCAGACGCGGCGTTTACGATAAAAGCATTGAATCAGCTGTTCGATCTTGAGATTTCGGTTGAAGAGCAGGAGCGATATGCGAGATTAATCGGCAGCGACTGTGCCTTCTTTATTAGAAACAAACCCATGTATTGCTTCGAAAAAGGTGACCGGTTCGACGATATCGATATCCATATTGCCGGAAAATGGATTGCGATGGTGAATCCCGGAATACATATATCGACTGTTGAAGCATATTCCGGTGTAGTCGCGAAACGAAGCACTGAAAATTTACGTACTATACTTCGGGAGCCTATTGCGGAATGGAAAGACAGGGTCAGAAACGATTTTGAAGCAACGCTTTTCAAAAAACATGCTCTCTTAGAAGAAGTAAAGGAAAAATTATACGACCTCGGAGCGGAGTATGCTGCCATGAGCGGTTCGGGATCGACACTGTTCGGTATTTTCGGAGCGGAACAAAATGTGAAACAACATTTCCCCGACTTTCGTCTGTGGCAGGGTTTTCTTAAATAAAATTAACCTTCGGGTTATGTATTAAGGTGTAAATAAGTCGTTATATTCACCTTGAATTGCGCTTTTCGAAGATATCAATGATTGGGAGATGAGTCCGAAGCACACAACCAGGCAAACTGAAAATCCTTTCACCAAACGACGTGAGCCGCTTGGCTTTATGCTTTGGCTGGGAGTTGCAGGTAGCTCGGTGCTGTTTACGTCCATCTTTGTTATTTTTCTTTTACGCGCCCACAAGGAAACGGCCCATTTGGTTGCGCTGCCGGATATGTTCTGGCTGAGTACGCTGGTGATCCTGTTCAGCAGTATCACCCTTCACGAGGCCAACCTTGCTTTCACAAATGAACGCTTTCTGCATTACCGGGTATTTCTGGGCGCTACGCTGATACTTGGGTTCATTTTTATCATGTTGCAGACAGGAGGATGGATGGAAATGGTCAATTCCGGGGTGTTCAGCGGCGTCAATACGTCCGAAGGATTTATTTACCTGTTAACCGGCCTTCACCTTCTCCATATGATAGGCGGCGTATTGTATTTGAGTTACCTGTTCAGAAAAGCCATCAAGAACAGAAGTTATGTGGACTCGTTCGTATACAGCGTCAATCCCCCGAACCGCCTTCGCATCAGGCTCTTCACCCGCTACTGGCATTTTACGGGCGCGCTTTGGCTGGTTGTCTTTATTTTTCTGATCGTGCTTTACTAAGTACTTTTCCAGTTGATTACTATTCCTGAATTGCTTATTCGAATTCGTATATTTGGAATCCGAGATGCAATAACATGATCCCCGCTTCGCCGCCAATCCGTACCGACCTTTTTTCATTGTTCATGCTGCTGGGTTGTGTACAGGGTTTGATACTCGCGTACTTTTTCCTCTCGCACGCAAAAGGGAGTAATCGCTCGAATCTTTTTCTCGGCATTCTTATCCTGGCTATGTCGGTAATTATCAGCGATGTGTGGTTAGGATATACCAATTATATGTTTCGGGTGCTGTGGCTGGTCGATTTCAGTGAACCGCTGAACCTGCTGATGGCCCCGGCGGCATTTCTTTATACCAAAACAGGCGTAAATCAGCGGGTATCCCGGCGGGCATGGATGCATTTCATCCCTTCGATGGTCTACCTCGCATATATGAGCATGCTCATTTACCCGCAAAGCCTGGCATTCAAGTATAATGCCAACATTGGCTCTTTCCATCCTGAACTAGAAAGAATTGCGGCCACAGCCTATGGAAGCGAATGGATGTTTTATCCGAAATGGCATATCAATGACCTGACGTTCGTGAGTATGGTCATTTACAGTGTCGCCGGCTTCTGGTTTTTGGCCAAGGTGTTCCGCGAACGTGGGGTCTCGTTTTTTACGGGTGAAAAAAGTTCGCTTTCGTGGTTCAGGGATATGTCTTTGCAGCTCACATTCCTGATATTAGTCTTCTTCGTTGTCCGGATTTCATTCAGGCACGACCTCGGCGACCATATTATCGCCGCATTCATTTCCCTGATCATCTATATTATCAGCTTCACGGTACTCAGAAAATCACTCTTTTTTCACGAACAGAACGAGCGGGCCGCCCGGAAATACGAAAAGTCTTCCCTGACCCGGGAAATACAATCTGCAACGCTGGGCAAACTGGAAGCGGTAATGCTGGCAGAAAAGCCGTTTCTCGATCCCGGCTTTTCCTTACCGACACTTTCCAAAAGGCTCGGCGTGTCGACCCATCATTTGTCGCAAATACTCAACGAGGAATTGAGGCAAAGCTTTTTTGACTTCCTCGGCGCATACCGCATTCAGGAGGCGCAGCGGCTGCTTGCGGATGAGGGTAATGCGTATATCAAGATCGAGGAAATCGGTCAGATGGTAGGGTATAACTCGAAGTCGGCTTTCAATACCGCCTTTCGGAAAATAACCGGCTCCACACCGTCGGAATACCGAAAAAAGCACGTCAATCAGAAGTTCTGACTTATCGGGAAGTACTTCGAACGGATCAGAACGGTCGTTGCGGTCCTGTTCAGGGCGCTAGTTTTGGGCATCACTCAAAACTATTTGTCATGGAAACAAAGCACGACCAATTTCAACCCACTTCTCCGAGCATCCGCCGATACGATCTCGATTGGCTGCGTGTGATCGCATTCGGGATACTTATCTTTTTCCACGTCGGAATGTTTTTTAACCATTGGGATTGGCACATCAAGAACAATGTCATAACGCACGCCGTCGAATGGCCGATGCGGTTCAGCAGTCAATGGCGGATGTCGTTGTTATTTATGATCTCGGGCGCGGGAGTCTATTTCGCTTTGGGAAGCCGCGGGCCGGGTGCTTTTCTGAAAGAGCGGTTTGTCCGGATTTTCGTACCGCTCGTTTTCGGGATGTTTGTGATCGTACCGCCGCAGATCTTTTTCGAACGGCTTACGCAAGGGCAAACCTATGGTTACGGGGATTTTTATAAAACCGTTTTCCAGTTTGTGCCCTATCCGCAGGGAAGTTTCAGCTGGCACCATTTGTGGTACCTGGTCTATATCTTCTGTTATTCGCTCGTGGGGCTGCCATTGCTGCTTTTGCTGCGTCGTTACACCAGTATCACGCAGCGTGTGGCTGCATTTTTCTCCAATCCGGCAATTTTGATAATTATACCCGTTCTTTGGCACGTTACCGGGAGCATTCTGCTGGCGGAGCATTTCCCGACAACACATAATCTGGTGCGGGATTGGAATGAGCATTTCCACGATTTTACGCTTTTCGTAACCGGTTTCGTGCTTTGCACCCAAACCCGCTTCTGGGAAACACTTCAAAAACACAGAAGGTTAATGCTGGGCATCTGGGTAACACTGACGATTGCCCTATATGCATTTTACTGGACGGTCGACAGGGATATGGATGCCATGCAGTGGCTTGTCTACGATATAATCAAAACGACCAACGCGTGGTGCATTCTGTTGTCGATCTTCGGATATGGGTATACTTACCTTCAATTCACTAATCCATTCCTGAAATATGCCAACGAAGCAGTATATCCGTTCTACATCCTGCATCAAACGGTGATTATCTGCCTGGCCTATCCGCTGATCCAGGCTCCTGTGCATTGGTTCGTCAAGTTTATGTACCTGTGCGTGGCAACCTTCCTGATTTGCCTGGGGGCCTATCATTTCCTGATCCGGCGGAGTAACCTCCTGCGCGTACTGTTTGGAATGAAAGCTGTGAAGAGACAGAGAAGTAGTGAGCCGGTAGCGCCTATTTCTTCAATATCTTAAATTCTACGCGACGGTTTTGCTGCTGGCCCTCGGGCGTATCGTTCTTGGCGACAGGCTTGGTTTCACCGTAACCCTTACTGGCAATGCGATCGGGCTCGATACCCTTTCCGATCAGGTATTCGCGGACGGTGTCGGCCCGCTCCTGCGACAGGTTTATGTTGAATTCCGCGCTACCCGTATTGTCGGTATGGCCACCCAGCTCAATGGCGAGCGTTTTATTCTCCTGCATTGAGATGGCAATTCGGTTGAGTTCAGGAAACGATTCGTCGCGGAGGGTAGCCTTTCCGGTGGCAAAGAAGATATTGTTAAGGCGCACGATCTGGCCTTCCTCGATCGGGATGAGTTTCAACGATCTGTTGGTAATTTCTTTGAAACTTTTGTTACCGTTGTTGGTGGTGTCGGTAAGATCAATGTTTTCCCCTTCTGCGATGAAATTAGGGGCAACGGCCCGCCAGCTATATTTCTGGCCGTAAGGAAGCACCAGCTTGTATTCCCCCGTGGTAGGATTGGTGGTAGCGGTCCCTACTTCCTCACCGGTGGCAAGGTCTTCGTAAATGATCGTGGCTTCAACGGGCTTGCCCGTTTTGGAATCGATCACCTTCCCGCTGATCATCACAACCGGGTCCGACGGCGGCACTACTGCAACCGGCGTTTGCGCCGAATCTGCCGGCGAAGGTTTGGGTTGCAGGTTGTAGCGAACAATGTCGCCTTTGCCTTCGGTATCCTTGAAAGAAACCATGTAAGCGAAATCCCCCAAGGCCGAAATGGTGTAGTAAGCATCGTAGCCGTCGGTATTGATGGCCGGGCCGAGGTTCACTGGCCTGCTCCATCTTTTCCACGATTTGTCAATCCGTTTGCTGTAATAAATGTCGTTGCTGCCTTGCCCGCCCTTCCGGTCGCTGGAAAAATAGAGCGTCACGCCATCAGGTGCAAGGAAAGGAGTTGTTTCAGTAAAATCTTCGGTGTTGATTTCGGCGCCGAGGTTGAGCGGTTTCGTCCAGCTACCGTCCTTTTGCTTAAAACTTACGTACAAATCGTCGACTTTGCTGTTTTTCTTCTCGCTGAAAGACATGACCAGCACCTTGCCGTCATTGGAAAGATAGCCGCAGTCGAACTGGCCTTTGCTGAGCTTGGTATAACCGGGAATATCCAGTTTGGTCGGGGCGGACCAGCCTTTTGCTGTTTTTTTACTCGTTGAAAAACCCCGTGTCTCATAAGTTCCGTTTTTGTATGCGCCCTTGATTAGAAGGGTATTGCCATCGGGTGTAATGCTGTAAAGGCTGTTGTAATCCTCTTTATTGAGCGGTGAGGGTAGCCTTCGTGCGGGCGTCCATTTGTCGCTTTTCAGTTCCGAAAACCAGATATCCTGGCTGCCTTTCGGGCCGTGCGTGTTCTGCGGATGGCTTACCCGCGAAAAATAGATCGTCTTGCCGTCGGGTGAAATGATCGGACTGATTTCGTTGTACTCGGTATTGACCGATTTCCCGAGGTTTTCCAGCTGTGCGTAGGCACAAATGGATGTGGCGACCGTAATGGCTAACAGGCAGAATGCACGCATTGTTCTGGCAGAATGGCTAGTTTTTATCTACATACAACGACCCGTCCAACGGCTTATTTTCCGCGTTTTGCAAACGGAAGGCATCCATTTTTTCAAGGAGCGTTGCAGGATCTTCTGCTACTACCAAAAGCGCGCGGTTATCGGGCCTTAAAAAGCCTTCCTCCACCATTTTATCGAGTTGCAGAAGCAAAAGGTCGTAAAATCCGTTGACGTTCAAAAGCCCGACTGGTCCATGGAATATACGAAGCTGCGCCCAGGTCAGTATTTCGAAAAGCTCGTCGAAAGTACCATAACCTCCGGGCAATGCAATAACGCCGTCGGTCATCGATACCATTTTGGCTTTGCGTTCGTGCATTGTTTCCACAAAATGCAGCTCCGACAATGTTTTATGTGCCACCTCCAGCTTGGCCAGGAAGTTCGGGATAATGCCTGTAACGAATCCGGCATTGTCCATGGCACCATCGGCCACACGGCCCATGAGGCCCATATTGCCGCCACCGTAAATAAGTTTGATATTCCGCTTTGCCAACGCCGCGCCCAATTGGTAGGCGGCTTCGGCATAGAGCGCTTTCTTTCCGGGGTTTGAACCGCAGTAGACAACTATGGATTGCATCGGATGAATGGATTTTATGATTGAGGGCAGGGATCGGCAGGTTATGCCAAAATATCCGCAGCCAGTTTTTTCAGGTCAAGATCGCCGAATGTGCCGGAACTCATCAGCAATAAATTCGCGTCTTGCCAGGTCAACGATTTTAAGAATGCTTCCAATTCCGACGAGCTGGTAAATACTTTCAGATCATCGCGCTTGAATGCCGTTCTGATATCTTCTTCCGAAAGGCTTTCGAGTCGCTTGTGTTCCACTGTCGCCGGATTAAAGTAGACAATCGCTACATCCGCAGCTTTCAGTTTGCGGCGGTACTGCGACAAGAACCCTTTGTTCAGACTGCTGAATGTGTGAAGCTCGGCGCAGGCCACCAGCGTTCTTTCCGGAAACTGTTCTTTCAAAGCGCTGGTAGTAGCCTCCACTTTGGAAGGGGCATGGGCGAAATCGCGGTACACATTCACTGTTTCATTGGTACCCAGCAGTTCCAGCCTTTTCGACGCCCCTTTGAATGTGCGGATCGCCTCGTAGAATTCCTCGTCCGTTACACCCAGGCGCTCGCATACTTCACGCGCGCCGCTGATATTTTTCATGTTGTGGTTTCCGAAAACAAGGATAGGGACCTCGCCCTGTTCGGCGGTAATTAATATCGTCCTGTTATCTTCAATCCGGTGCGGATGTACGTTGTAGGGTATACTGGCAACGTCGGGTCGTCCTTTTTGGCCGATTACATCGAGCATGTCGTCCGTCTCATCGAAGATGATCGCCCCGGCTTTTGGCAGCGAATCGGCGAGCAGCTCAAATTGCTTTACGTACGATTCCCACGTTGGGAAAACGTTAAAATGGTCCCAGGCAATGCCGCTGATCAATGCAATATGCGGCTGATAATGAATGAATTTCGGCGTAGGGTCGATAGGTGAAGTGAAGTATTCGTCCCCTTCTATCACGATCAGCGGCGCATTTTCGGAAAGCTTCACCATATTGTCGAAGCCCTCGATCTGCGCGCCGACCAGGTAATTGAAATTTCTTTTATTGTATTTCAAAACATGGAGGATCATCGAAGTAATGGTCGTTTTTCCATGACTTCCGGCAATGACCACCCGTTGTTTGTTCTGGCTCTGTTCAAAAATGTATTCGGGGTACGAATACACCTTGATACCCAGTTCTTTCGCTTTGGCCAGTTCAGGATTGTCCTGCCTTGCGTGCATGCCCAGGATTACCGCTTCCAGGTCGGAAGTGATTTTTTCCGGAAACCATCCCGTCATGGGTGGAAGCAGGTCGTATTGTGCGAGCCGGCTCGACGATGGTTCATAGATCTCATCGTCGGATCCCGTCACCACGAACCCTTTTAAATGTAGTTCGATGGCCAGATTGTGCATGACACTACCACCAATCGAAATGAAATGTATTTTATGCAAAGATGAAGATTGACTCATTGACAATTCAAGAAAACTGATTCCGTTCGAAAGTTAGCAAGAATTGGCCTTCGGGCAAATCCCGCCCGTATCCTATTTCCCGGCTTCCTTAACGAACTTGACATTTTCATGCACGCCATTGTCCCTTACAAGCCCGATTATATACGAGCCGGAAGCCAGGCGCTGGATATCGATCTCCTGTTGCGGCTTCTCCGAACTGTAAACCGTCTGGCCGGTGGTATTCACTATTTTGACGGTTCTGATGTTTTTCCAGTTATCCGCGGAGATTATGATTTTTTCGCTGGCCGGGTTTGGGTAAATGCTTACCGTTGCGGTCGCTGGAAAATGAAGGCTTACGATCCTGCTGTAAGAGAATGTCCGGTCGCGGTCGATCATTTTTAGCCGGTACAGATTTTCGCCGGGCAATGGGTTTCTGTCGGTGAAATTGTATCGGGTTACCGCGTTCAATACGTCCCCCGCTGCGGCCACGGAACCTATCCGTACCCATTTTTTGCCATCGGTGCCCCGCTCGATGTCGAACCGTTCGCTATTTACTTCTTCGGACGTAGACCAGGCAAGTTGGGCTTGTTGATCTTCTTTTACGGCAGTAAAATTGATCAGCTTCACGGGCAATGCACGCGTCACAGGGACGACTTTGGATGACGTTTTGGCGCCGCACCCGCTCCGTATGGATCTGACGGAATAGTTGTAGTCGCCCGGTGTGCCAGGGGCATTGAATGTGATCGAACTGCCGGTCAGGTTATTGGCCCCTTCGCCGCTCCATACAAAGTTGGCCGTGTTGCATTCTGCTCCCTGACAGTTGGCGCTGAGGGTAACAGATGCTCCGATGACGGGTTTGCCGGGGGAGTTGCTGACATTTATGGAAAATGAGCAAGGCAGGTAATTGTCACCGTCCCAGAGATTTTCCCAGTAACCTGTATCTGTCATTCCGATGGACACGGGCCGAAGATCGGTTTGCCCGAAGTTCTGGCCACCGATCTGGTTCCACTTCTCAAAAAGGAAAGTTCCTGTGAAAACATTCGGGAAAATATTGGTGGTAACCGCTTCTGCGCGTGCGGGCGGCTGGTACGTCGGCGTCACATATTGCTCGCGGCATAATGCGAGTGTGGGCGCTAGCTGCTGCATTTCAATATCGTTATAATGCATGGCAATGTGCACGTAGTCGGCGCCATGCTTGTACGCCCTTGGAAACCATTCGTAGGGGATACCGCCATTGATCCCCGAACCGCCATCAGGCTGGGCGAGGTCTATCGGGTCGAACTCGACGCCGGCTATTTTGTTCGGGTAAGTGCCCTTAATGACGTCAATTCCCATTATTTTTTTCCAAATGTCCCATTGGTTGGTGCCATCAGTATGGTAAATGCCGTCCGATAATTCCAAGGCGAGCAGGAGCGTACTGCTGTGCAAATGCCAGTTGTTGCCTTGCACGGAACCAAAATCGGATATGAAATGCAGTACTTTGATGGAGGAATTGCGGTTTTTAACGGTTTGATAAAAACCTTTAAAGAGTTTCAGCAATCCCCATCCCGCGAAGCGATGCAGGTCGCGGCCTATTTCCGAATTGTAATTGCCATCGGTGGGTTGCGGAGCCGATGCGATGGGGTAGGAATTACGGCCCCAGGTGACACTGGTTTGTCCCGGGAACCTCGCCGGAAGAAACTTCGTACGCCAGGCCTCCAGTGCTTTGGCTTCAAACATGCCGGCATAGTTTACCGAATTGACCGTTTTGTTAGGCATGTAAAATTCTTCCGATCCGTTATTGCCCATTGCCACATACAAGATCCTCGAAGAATAGGCCTGGACCTGCGCAAGTGCGTCGTCCACAAAAGCAAGAAAGCGGCCGGTGGCATACTCCGAGTACACCGATGGGTAAGTATGCGCGACCGCTTCACGCAAAAGCGAGCCTGTGGAAAGTTGGGCAACGTCGGTCACCGAAAGAAAGCTGTCGTTCCAGTAGCCCGGGCGGAGGTAGGAGAAATGAAGCGCTACTTTCATGTTCGGGTTAATATCCAGAATAGCCTTCACCGCCTGGGCGATTTTTGTACGCTGGTAGTTGCCTGGGGTGGGCTCGTAATGCTCCCATTGCACATGGAGCCTGATCGCCGTCGGACTGGCATCCTTTCCATTGTATTTAAGGTTCGCAAATTTCAGGATGTATTGCCATTGCTCGGTGTTGATCCCGTTGGGGGCCGTCCGGTCGAACCCGTAACCTGTTGTGTTTAGGATCAGCTCGCGCTGGGCCAGAGCCAGATTGGGGCCGCAGAGAAGCAGGGCAAGAAAAAATGCGGTGGTTAATAAACGTGCGTAAATAGATGAAAGCGACAGACCTTTGAAGCGCATAAAATTTTTGCTCGTGGGCGGTTACAGGTTTTCAGGCTTTTAAAATGGTACTAATTATTCCTACAATGGATATAGAAATTTATGGAGTGTCAGGTAGCCGCCGGGAGGATACAGCTTTCTGCAAATCCAATTGAGATTCAGGTTGAAATAGAGGATTTTTAAGCCAGGAGGGCCATTGGTTCAGCGTATTTATTTTAATGAACTTGATAAAGGATGGTTTGAATAGGGTTGAAAGGTAGAATATTAAAACTTTATTTCAAGAAAAATTGAAAATAAATTCTACAAGCAGTCACAAAAAAACGCTCACCTGTGTAGATGAGCGCTCATGACGGTCGAATTTTGAGGACAATTATGCCAGCTTCTTATATTTAATCCGCGTGGGAGTTGCGTCGTTGCCCAGTCTTTTGCGGCGGTTTTCCTCGTACTCGGAGAAGTTTCCTTCAAACCAGTAAACCTGTGAATCTCCTTCGAAGGCCAGAATGTGCGTTGCGACGCGGTCGAGGAACCAGCGGTCGTGGGAGATGATCACCGCGCAGCCCGCAAAGTTCTCAAGACCTTCCTCCAATGCCCGAAGCGTGTTGATGTCCAGGTCGTTGGTAGGCTCATCGAGCAGCAACAGGTTACCGCCTTCCTTCAATGTCATGGCAAGGTGTACGCGGTTACGTTCACCCCCTGAAAGCGTTCCTACCTTCTTTTCCTGATCGCCTCCGCCGAAGTTGAACCGGCTCACATATGCACGCGCGTTCGCCTGCTTGCCTGCGAGCATGATCCAGTCGTTGCCGTCGGAAACGCTCTGGTATACGGTTTTGTTCGGGTCGAGGTTATCATGTTCCTGATCTACGTAGGCGAGCTGCACTGTTTCACCTACGTCGAAATGGCCTGTCAGTGGTTTCAACTGGCCGGTAATGAGTTTGAACAAAGTCGTTTTACCCGCACCGTTTGGCCCGATAATGCCTACAATGCCGTTTGGAGGTAATGAGAAGCTGAGGTTTTCGTAAAGCAACCTGTCGCCGAAACCCATTGATACATTATGCGCTTCGATAACCTTGTTACCCAGCCTCGGGCCCGACGGGATGAAGATTTCCAGTTTTTCCTCTTTCTCCCGGCCTTCCTCGCTGAGCAGTTTCTCATAAGCACCCAACCTCGCCTTGGATTTGGCCTGGCGTGCTTTTGGCGCCAGACGTACCCATTCCAGCTCGCGTTGCAGTGTTTTCTGACGTTTCGACTCGGTCTTTTCTTCTTTTTTCAGGCGCTCCTGCTTCTGTTCGAGCCAGGAAGTGTAGTTTCCTTTCCAGGGAATACCCTCGCCGCGGTCGAGTTCGAGGATCCAGCCGGCTACGTTGTCGAGGAAGTACCGGTCGTGGGTCACGGCGATTACCGTTCCTTTATATTGTCTTAAATGTTCTTCGAGCCACAATACCGACTCTGCATCGAGGTGGTTGGTCGGCTCATCGAGCAAAAGAACGTCGGGCTGGCGCAGCAGGAGGCGGCACAACGCGACCCTGCGTTTCTCACCACCCGAAAGTGTGGATATCAATGTATCCGACGGCGGGCAGCGTAAAGCGTCCATCGCGATTTCCAGCCGGTTGTCGAGATTCCAGGCGTCCGAAGCGTCCAGTTTTTCCTGAACTTCGCCTTGTCTTGCCAGCAATTTATCGAAATCAGCGTCTTCCGCACCGAAGGCTTCGTTGATCTCGTCGAATTCTTTCAATAAATTTACAATTTCTTGTACACCTTCTTCTACAACTTCGCGAACGGTCTTGTTCGGGTCCAGTTTCGGTTCCTGTTCGAGCATTCCGACGGAGTATCCGGGGGAGAAAACTACCTCACCCTGAATGTCTTTATCGATACCGGCGATGACCCGGAGAAGTGTCGATTTCCCGGAGCCGTTCAGACCGAGGACGCCTATTTTGGCGCCGTAGAAAAAGGATAAATAAATGTTTTTAATAATATGTCTGTTGGGAGGAATGATTTTGTTAACCCCCGACATTGAGAAAATAATGGTTTCGTTACTCATTTTTTGTTTAATTTGTGCGTAACAAATATCGTTATATATCCCTACACTTAGCAGATAAAAAAAATTGAAAGAATGGAAAATGCCACATTGAATGATGAATACGGCTACGTTAAGGACAGCAAAGTATTTTTAAAGGGGTATCTGGATTTCCCCGACCGGCAAATTGGAGAAGTAAAAAGGACTGAGCAGGAAGCGATCGATTATTTTAAAAATCGTTTTAACATTGTCCTGAACAAAGTAGAACAGCTGGAACGTGAAATTGATGAAGCACTTAATAAGGGTTCTTATCTTACCAAACTGATCCAGTTGCAGCGCAAGTTGAAAGGTTTCGATGCATTGGGCGATTTTGTGCCTTTGCTGAGAAGGCTGGAAGAGAAAGAAGAATACCTGAAAGGCCTTATCGAAGTCAACCAGCTCAAAAACCTGGAAATCAAACGTGCGCTGATCGAGGATGTGAAAGTTGCAGCAGCTGTCGCCGATTACGCTGCCGCCACGGACCAGATTCAGGAAATTAAAGCCAAATGGATCCGTACCGGGCCGGTCGACAAGGAATATCAGGAAGAAATAGAAACCACATTCCAGCAAATCCTGGATGATTTCTTCCAGCGCCGCCGTGATTATTTCGATGAGCAAAACAAGCTCAACCAGGCGCGTATCGAAGAATACGAGCGTTTGATCAAAATCACCAAAACGCTTAGCTATTCGAGAGATCTCGACGATGCTTATCAGAAGGCAAGGGATGTGCGCAATGCATGGAATAATGTAGGCGAGGTTCCTCCGAAACGCTTTTTCAAAGTCAACAAAGCGTATCGTCACTTCCTTAAATTATTCTACGACAAATATAATGCTGCCAAAGGCATCGAGCCGAAAGTACGTGTCGACCCGCGTATCGTGGAGCAACAGAAGCTGTTGGCACAGGCCGAAACACTTTTGAAATCGCCCGATATCATCGAGGCATCACAAGAGGCAAAGGCCCTGCTTAGCAAATGGAAGGAGATCAAGATCCCGTTCAAGCTTGCCGACAAGGAGCTGGCCGAAAGGTTCCGGATGGTTTGCGACAAGATATTCGAGTTGAGCTACCTGGCACGTGTTATCAGTCGTAAATATCCTGCTTTCGATCTGAAAAGCCCTGAGGAACAGCTTCGCACCAAATACCGCGAGCTCGAATGGCTTACCAAACGCGAGAAAAGCGATCTGGAATTCGCGCAGCTGGAGTTTGACCGCACCGCCACGGGCGATCCCGAAGTGGACAAGCAGGCCGTCGGCCGGATCAATATCCAGAAACGTAAGGTCCAGATGAAAGAGCGTATCCTCGTTGAATTTGAAAGAAAATTGAAGGCTATTACCGGGTAACGCTTACCGGGTAACGCTTACCGGGTAACGCTTACCTATTGCCTCATAGACGACTTATTAATCACCAAATTAGATTGCAATACCCTGGTCTCGAATTCGACCGGGGTATTTTTGCTTTCAATAAGGTCCAGTAACAAGGATGCGGCCTGCTGGCCCATTTCGAATGAGGGCTGCGTTACCGAACTCACCGGCGGATCAAGGAGCGACGACATCGCCAGATCGCAGAAACCTACCACCGCCACGTCGTCGGGCATTCTGTACCCGAGCTGCCGCAGCGCCGAATGAATACCCATTGTAATGCGGTCGCTCGCCCCGAAAATGGCATCCGGGCGCTCGCGCAGGGCCATGAGCTGGTAGGTACGCTCGGTCCCGCCCGCCTGCGTGATTTCGCTGTGCAATACCCATTCTTCCTGAAACTCGATGCCGTGCTTCCGCAATGCATCTTTGTATCCTTCCAAACGAAAGCGGGTAATGGACACCGGTTTCGGACCGGCAATGTGCGCAATGCGCTTGCACCCTCTTTTGATCAGATGCTCCGTAGCGTCGAAGGCGCCCCTGTAATCATCAACCCTCACTTTATGAGAGTTCATAGCGTCGCTTACACGGTCAAAAAAGACAACCGGAATGCCCTGTTCCTGCAAAGATGCAAAATGATCGATGTTTTCGGACTGACTTGAAATCGCGACCACCAGGCCGTCGACCCGCCGCGAGGCAATGTGCCGGGTAGCCGAGCGCTCCCGTTCCAGCAGTTCGTGACTTTGATAGATCATCGTATGGTACCCGCGGCTGTACGCAATGTCCTCCACCCCGCCGATGGCCGATGAGTAAAAGCGGTTGGCAATGTCGGGTACAATGACGCCGATCGTTTGCGTCCGGTTTTTAAGCAGGCTGATTGCAATCGGGTTGGGATAGTAGTTGAGCTGTTCGGCGAGGTCTATCACCTTTTGCTTGGTTTCTTCACTGATTTCGCTGCTGTCGCGTAATGCCCGCGACACAGTCGATTTGGAAATGCCGAGTTGCCTTGCAATCTCTTTGATGGTAATAGAAACCTTTTTCATTGGGCTGTATAAGAATAGTACAATCGTGCTAAAAAATCCCGGAAATACACCAGTGGCCATTGTTGCACAAACTTGCTGATGTCCGCACAAAGTTCCGGGAAAAATTGCGGGAATGGGAACGGTTCCGGGAACGGTTGCGTAAATTTATTGCTTTTTTTCAAGATTTATTTTTGTGTATCAGCGAACGAGTGTTTAAACTAGGTAAATCATCGACGAAGACAAGGGGCTAAATACCACTACAATTCCAGGAAATTTTCTATAATTAACCTAGCTCAGTTTACATGGAGACAAACTCATTTGCCAGTACATTACCATCAGCCTGTTCTCAGAAAAGTATACTGGAAACCCTGTTTGGCAGAGTGGTGACTAACGGTGATTATAATGCGTTCCGCGAGTTATTTACACGTCATTACCGTTCGCTGTGCAACTATGCCATGCGTGTGGTGGTAACGCGGGAAATAGCCGAGGAAGTGGTATCCGATGTATTTGTGAAACTTTGGAAAAATCGTGAGCAGATTGAAGTGCATACTTCATTTCAGGCTTACATTTACAGGGCTGTGCGTAACCAGGCGCTGGATTACCTGAAACTGCGTATCCATCGTCAGAATGAGCGGGATTCGCTGGAATCGGTGCAGTGGAACATGAGCCACGCCGACCATTTTTCGCCCGCCGAAGAGCTGTCGTACAACGAATTTTATTCGCATATAGAAGATTGCATTCAGGCATTGCCGCGCCAGTGCCAGCTCATTTTCCGCCTCAGCCGGGAAGAAGGCCTCCGCTATCGCGACATCGCAGAGCGTCTCGAGATTTCCGTCAAAACCGTGGAAACACAAATGAGCAGGGCGTTGAAAGTGCTTCGAGAGAGGGTGCCGGAGCATAGGTTGGTAGCGTAAGGGCTGTAAGCTTTAAGCAGTAGGCTATAAGCTATAAGCAATAAGGCTATGAGCTTTTAAAGTCTGTTTGAATGAATTAATGAAAAGTTAAACCTAATCCGGGCCGTAGGCTGTAAGCTATAAGCTTTATGCGATTAGCAATAGGCTTATAGCTTAAAGCCTACGGTCTAAAACAAACAATGGCATTAGAACAAACCTGGCGTTGGTTTGGGCCTAACGATCCTGTTTCGTTGCAGGACATTCGTCAGGCCGGGGCAACCGGAATCGTAACCGCATTACATCATATTCCTAATGGAGAAGTTTGGGAAGTAGCAGAAATTCAGGCGCGTAAGCAATTGATCGAAGACGCCGGCCTCACGTGGTCGGTCGTGGAAAGTGTGCCTGTGCACGAGTCGATCAAGACCCGTTCCGGTGATTTTGAAAAACATATCCTTCATTACCAGCAGTCGCTTCGTAACCTTGGGCAATGCGGTATTGATACCGTCTGCTACAATTTTATGCCCATTCTCGACTGGACGCGCACCGATCTGGACGCGCCGATGAAAGATGGCTCCACAGGGTTGCGGTTCGATGCGACGCAGTTCGCGGCATTTGATCTTTATCTTTTAGAAAGGCCGGAAGCGGAGGATTTGTATACCGATGAACAGAAAAGGGCTGCCAAAATATGGCTCGAAACGGCGTCGGAGCAGGAGAAGCAGAAACTCGTCCGTAATATCATCGCCGGACTGCCAGGTTCGGAAGAGAGTTTTACCGTTGAAGAATTCAGAAAGGTTTTAAAAACCTACGAGCATATCGGTGATTTCGAGCTGCGCACGCATTTGTACCAGTTCATCCAGGCCATCGGGCCGGTTGCGGAAGAGGCGGGGATCAGACTGGCGATCCATCCCGACGATCCTCCTTACCCGATCCTGGGCTTACCACGTGTGGTAAGTACTGAAAATGATGCGGAAATGCTGCTGAAAGCATATGACAGGCAGGCCAACGGCATTTGTTTTTGTACCGGATCATATGGCGTGCGGCCGGATAACGATCTGGCAGGAATGGTCGACAGGCTGGGCAGCAGGATCCATTTTATCCACCTGCGCGCTACCAAGCGCGAGCACGACGGCAGCTTTTACGAAGCCGACCACCTGGATGGCGACGTGGATATGTACGGGGTCATGCGCTCGTTGGTGTTGGAGCAGAAAAGGCGGGAAAATGAAGGTAGAACTGATTTGAGAATGCCTTTCCGTCCTGATCATGGCCATCGCATGCTCGATGATTTGTCGGCAACGAAGCGGACGAACCCGGGATACACGGCCATTGGGCGTCTTCGTGGGCTTGCGGAGCTGCGCGGGCTGGAATACGGGATTGAAAGAAGTTTGTGATTGTAACACGAAAAAGAATGGAAACGATTAGCACCGCAGTACAAAAGACCTTCATTTCCGAAGATTTCCTCCTCCGTTCGGAAACCGCGCGTATCCTTTACCATGATTATGCGAAGGAAATGCCGATCATCGACTACCACTGCCATCTTCCTCCCGATCAGATCGCGGAAGACAAGCAGTTTGAAAACCTGACGCAGATCTGGCTTTACGGCGATCATTACAAGTGGCGGGCCATGCGCGCGAATGGCATTAATGAAAGGTATTGCACCGGTGACGCGAGCGATTGGGAGAAGTTCGAACAATGGGCGGCTACGGTACCTTATACCATGCGGAACCCGCTTTACCACTGGACGCACCTCGAACTGCTCCGTTACTTCAACATTGATATACTGTTAAATAAACATACGGCCCGCGAGATTTACGAAGAATGTTCGGCCAAGCTGCGCCAACCCGATTACTCGGTGAAGAGCCTGCTTAACCGTATGAATGTAAAGGTGATCTGCACGACGGATGATCCGACGGACTCTCTCAATTACCACAGCGCGATCAGTGACAGCGGTTTCGATATCCGTGTCCTGCCGACATTCCGGCCGGATAAGGCAATGCTGCTAATCGATTCGCCCGACGATTTTAAACAATATCTGGCTAAACTTTCGCAGGCATCCGGCGTTGGCGAAATTACCTCTTACGAAGCGTTGCTGGCTGCATTGCAGAACCGTCACGATTTCTTCGCGTCGATGGGAGGGCGGCTGTCGGATCATGGTTTGGAGCATATTTATGCAGAATTTGATGAAAATGCGGCCCGAGAGGCATTTGCGGCTGCATTGAGAGGCGAGAGAGCTTCCGCAAGTCAGGCACTGGCGTTCAAATCGGTGCTCTTGTATGATATGGCTAAGATGGACCATGCCAAAGGCTGGACGCAGCAGTTCCACCTGGGCGCGCTGCGTAATAACAACGAACGTATGCTCCGCGAGCTTGGCCCCGACACCGGATGGGATTCGATTGGCGATTACAGCCAGGCACAGGCGCTTTCGAAGTTTTTGAACAAACTCGATTCGACCGACCAGCTGGCAAAAACGATTTTGTATAACCTCAATCCGGCTGATAATGAGGTGTTGGCTACGATGACCGGGAATTATAATGACGGCACTGTTGCAGGTAAAATGCAATTCGGTTCGGGCTGGTGGTTCCTCGATCAGAAGGATGGTATGGAGCGGCAAATGAATGCGCTTTCGAATATGGGCCTTTTGAGCCGGTTCGTAGGTATGCTCACCGATTCACGAAGCTTCCTTTCGTACCCGCGCCATGAATATTTCCGCCGCATTCTGTGTAACCTCATTGGTCAGGACGTTGAAAACGGCGAGTTGCCTAACGACATTCAGTGGCTGGGAAAGATGGTGGAAGGAATCAGCTACAACAACGCCAACAAATATTTTGGTTTTTGAGTAAAACCCGAATTTAAATACACTCATAATTGAATAGCCCAGACATTTTGTTGTGGGCTATTTTAATGTTAATACTTAATTTTGGCTCGTAATCATTTTTCAATGGCCCGTCAGGGAGTTCATTCTTTGGCAAACGGGCAATAGTTTAAAATATGGCTCAGATAGTATCCTTTGGGGAAGTCCTTATGCGGCTTTCCACTCCTGGTTTTTCCCGTTTTGAACAAGCCCGTCAATTGAATGTAACTTATGCCGGTGGCGAAGCAAATGTTTCGACAGCCCTGGCCTATTGGGGACACAGCACGGCGCATGTTACCCGCTTCCCTGACTCGCCTATCGGACGCGCTGCGGCTCAGTACCTGCATTTTCATGGCGTTGATACGTCCCACATCATTTTTGGTGGTCCGAGAATGGCCGTCTATTTCCTCGAAACCGGCGCTGCGATGCGCGGCAGCCAGATCGTGTACGACCGTGCCAATTCATCCCTGGCGACAATCGATCCGAAGGAACTGGATTGGGATAATATCCTGAAAGATGCCAAATGGTTTCACTGGGCGGGCATTACCCCTGCATTATCGCAGGAAGCGGCAGACGCATTGCTCGACGGCATTAAAGCCGCCCGCAAGCGCAACATTACCGTTTCCGGCGACATCTTCTACCGTGCCAATCTGTGGAAATACGGCAAGAAACCATCCGATATCCTTCCCGAACTGACGGCCGGAACCGACGTTGTCATTGCCAACAGCATTAATATCAAGGAGATTTTTGACATTGACGGAAACGATTTTGTCGAATCCTGCGTCAATTTACAGAAGGCTTTCCCGCAGGTGAAAACCGTGGTGGATACCAAACGGACATCGATCAGCGCGTCGCATAACCTGCTGAGGGCGTTTCTGTGGAACGGCAAAGAGCTGCTGGAAACGGAAGATATCGAAATCAACCCGATCATCGACCGCGTAGGCGGCGGCGATGCTTTCATCGCAGGGCTTATTCACGGCTTAATTACATTCGACGACCAGCAGAAGGCGCTGGAATTCGGGGTAGCGGCATCCGCATTAAAACATACCATCGAAGGTGACGCATTGATCTCGACGGTCGCCGAGGTGGAAGCCATTCGTCAGGGGGAGACTTCGGGAAGAATCAAACGCTAGTAATCTGGCCAACAATCATGGATAAAGAAACAACACTAGTATTATTGAACGAGGTCGGCATTGTGCCACTGTTCTACCATGCCGATATCGAAATTGCCAAAGAGGTGATCAATGCGGCATACCGCGGAGGCGCGCGCGCATTTGAGTTTACGAACCGCGGCGATAATGCTTATAATGTATTTACAGAGCTTTTGGCTTATGTAAAGGAAAGCCTGCCAGGCCTGTCGCTGGGCATCGGCACCATTTATGATGCGGAAACCGCGCAAAAGTTTATCGATGCGGGCACAGATTTCATTGTGACGCCATGCTTAAATCCGGCAGTGGGCCAGGCCTGTGTGAAAGCTGGTATCCCCTGGATCCCGGGCGTTTCTACTCTGACTGAAATCTACAATGCGCAGCAAGCAGGCGCCGAAGTAGTAAAACTGTTTCCGGGCGAGGTAGTAGGCTCCGCATTCGTGCGCGCGATACGCGGGCCTATGCCAAAGGTGAAGATCATGGTAACCGGCGGTGTGCAACCTACCAAAGAAAGCATTAACGAATGGTTCGGTGCGGGTGCATATGCAGTGGGTTTAGGCTCAAATCTCTTTCCTAAGGATGTGGTAGCAGAAGGGAACTATCCCTGGATCGAGCAGAAAGTTGCGGAAAGCATTGCGCTTGTGAAGGAGTTCAGAGCGAATAGCTGATCAACTCAGGAAAATCCCGCAGGCGGATGGATTTAGCGTTCATCCGCCTGAAACGATTTGGCACTTCTTCGGTATAATTTTGTAACTTATAAGGCAATTAGCCCTGACAAAATTATGCTTACCGCCGCTATCATTCTTTCTGTGACCTTTGTCTTGCTGGGTTTTTGTGTGACGCCCGGCAATGCGAAATACCTGCTTTCGGGGTATAATATGATGTCGGAATCCGACCGCGCGAAGATCGATATCGTCTCCTACCTGCGTTTTTTCAACCGCTTTCACATTTTCCTCGGCGTCAGCCTCTTCATAGGTTTCTGGATACTCAACCGCTTTAATGGCAACTGGGCAACCGTTTTCATGGTATTGTATCCATTGCTCGCCTATGTGTATATGGTCGCGAAGGGAAGCAAGTTCTACCGCGGCACCAGCGGTCAACGCTCCGCTACTTACATTGTAATGGCCATTTTGGTTGTGGTGGGCGTGGGCGTCGGCTCCATGTTTTTTGTAAGTATGAAAAACAGCCAGATTTTCCTTACCGCCCGCGAGCTTGAAATCACGGGTGTTTATGGAATGAGGGTCACCCGTGATGAGGTGGTCAGTTTCAGCGTCACCGACAGCTTGCCCGACATTGCCAGCAGGGCCAATGGTTTTGCAGGGGGGGAATTCTCCAAGGGCACATTCAGGACCGATGACGGCAGGAACGTCAAATTGTATATCAATAAAAAATCACATCCTTACCTGCTGATCAAAACAGGAAAGGATGTGATCTATTTCAGTTCCGACGAGATCTCGGCTACCGAGCTCTATAATCAGCTTAAAGCGTGGAAGTCCCCGTAGCGACTGGTTCGGTCATGTAGCCTTTCACAGCGTCCGCAAAACCCGGCAGTAATGTAAGGTCAGTATCCCAAACCGACACATCACTCAAAACCTGCTGAGCCAGATCGACCGGCGAAGCAGCATTCTTCCATTTGTCGTCAAAGTAAGCCGCAGAATCGCAGCGGATCGAATAAGGCTGGCCATCGCGTTCTCCGTAATAGGCATTGTCTTTATGCATCACAGGCTTCATGAATCTCAGAAATGCCGCAAATCCTTTGGCAAATAACGCGGGTACTTCTTCGGATTGCTGATAATGGTTCAGAAGCGTCGGGATGTTACGCATTTTCATCTTGGCCGTGTATTGTACGGTAATGTCGATCAGTTGGTGGCGGATAAACGGATTCCGGAAACGGTCGAGTACCTGGCCTCCGAATTCCTGTGCCTGGGCAGGATCTACGTCGTAAGGTATCGCAGGTGCCAGTTCCTTCAACATGACATCAGCGATAAATTGGGCCGTGTCGGCATTCTCCATGGCTTCGCGGACGGTATCAAGCCCATGCAGGAAAGAAAGCCCTGAGGCCAGCGTGTGGGTGCCGTTCAGCAGTCTCAGTTTCAATTCGCGGAAGAGGTCGATATTGGGTTCAATCACGACGCCTTTGTCGGCTTGCGCAAAGTTCAGTACGTCGCGCACGTGCCGGCCACCTTCGATAGCCCACAGGCGGTAAACCTCGGAAACGATCAGCAGATCGTCGCGAAAGCCTTGCTTTTCGGAAAGCGCCTCCACGGTTTCCGCATCCGGCTTGCCGGGAACAATGCGGTCTACCAGCGAGCTGCAAAAATGGTTATGCTTTTCGAGCCAGTCGATAAAAGGCTCGCCCAGGTCGTGCCGGCGTGCCTGTTCGAGTACAATGGCTTTCAGTTTGGGACCATTGCCGACGATCAGCTCCGTAGGAACGATCACCATCCCTGATTCCGGTGCGCCGTTGAATGCTTGAAAGCGTTCGAACAGATAGGCCGTCAGTTTGCCGGGAAAGGATATAGGCGGATTGGCAAAAATATCGTCGTCGACAAGCTGGATGCCGACTTCCGTAGTATTTGAAATAACAATATTAAGCTGCGAATTATGGGCGCATTCGAGGATATCGGCCCAATCGCTGGATGCTGCCAATGTGCGGCTGATACTGGTGTTGATGACGGTTTCGTCTATCTGCCGGCCGTTTTCGATGCCACGAATGCTATGGGAGAAAATATTCTGCTGTTCCGAAAACGCATCTGTTCCTCCCGTGCTGGTCGATTTCACGACGACGATCCGGCCGTTGAAAATGCCCTGTGCATTAGCTTTGTTTACGAAATAATCGGGCAAGCCGCGCAACAGCACACCCGTGCCGAACTGAATGATTTTTTCAGGCAATGCAAGAAGTTTGCGGTGATCGGGAAGAAGTCCGGGCTGCTGGTCGAGCAGTTGGGAGGAAAGCTGCGGTAACGACATTTTTCGGTAGATAAAAAGGTTTGACAGTATGACGGCGTTTGGAAAGTATAACCCCTAAACAAAAAGAGGCGCCTTTCTGGCACCTCTTTCGTATATTTTATTAGTCTGACCTAAACAGTCATCGTAGCAAATCCGCTTTCCTCTCTTTCTTTCTTTTCTTCGGGGAAAACGAAACTTGTCGGATTATTCACTTTTTCGGGAAGGAGTGCGATACCCAGCACTTCGTCGATCTGATCCACATAATGGAAGGTCAGGTCTTTGATGTAGTTGGCCGGTACTTCTTCCACATCCTTACGGTTTTTCACGCAAAGGATGATCTCCCTCACACCCGCGCGGCGGGCGGCAAGGATCTTTTCTTTCACACCACCTACGGGAAGTACTTTTCCGCGCAATGTGATTTCACCGGTCATTGCGAGAAATGGTCTTACCCGGCGTTGGGTAAATATCGACGCCATGGAAGTGACCATCGTCACACCCGCACTTGGGCCGTCCTTAGGCACCGCGCCCGCGGGCACGTGTACATGGAGGTCGTAATGGTTAAAAATACGGTAATCGATACCCAATCTATCCGCATTGGCTTTAAGGTACGATAATGCCGCGACGGCCGATTCTTTCATTACATCGCCCAGCTGGCCCGATAGCGTCAAACCACCCTTGCCACGGCTGAGGCTTGTTTCGATGAAGAGGATTTCGCCCCCTACCGATGTCCACGCAAGGCCGGTTACCACTCCGGCAAAGTCGTTGTCCTGATACAGGTCCTTATCAAAAATCTCCGCACCCAGGTATTTCTCTACCTGCTCTGCTTTGACGGTCTTAGGATAATCCTGTTCCATCGCTACCGATTTCGCGATTTTGCGGATCACAGTGCCCACTTTCTGTTCAAGGTTACGCACGCCTGATTCGCGGGTGTAGCCTTCGATTACCTTCAGCAATGCCGCGTCGTCGATTTTCACGTCGGTTGCTTTCAGCCCGTGGTCTTTGCGTTGTTTCGGAACGAGGTAACGTTTGGCGATCTGCAATTTCTCTTCGATCGTATAGCCGGTCATTTCAATGATTTCCATCCGGTCGCGCAATGCGGGGTGAATGGTATCGAGCGAGTTGGCAGTGGCTACGAAAAGGACTTTCGAAAGGTCGTATTCTACTTCGAGGTAGTTATCGGTGAATGACGAGTTCTGCTCCGGATCGAGTACTTCCAGCAATGCCGAGGAAGGGTCGCCGCGGTAATCGGAGCTTACCTTATCGATTTCGTCGAGGATGAATACCGGGTTGGCAGAACCTGCTTTTTTGATATTCTGAATGATCTTGCCCGGCATCGCGCCGATGTAAGTCTTCCGGTGCCCGCGGATTTCGGCTTCGTCGTGGACGCCGCCGAGCGCCATACGGATGTATTCGCGGTTCAATGCCTTTGCAATGGATTTGCCCAGCGAGGTTTTACCCACACCCGGAGGGCCATAGAGGCACAGGATCGGTGCTTTCAGGTTACCTTTCAATTTCAGCACCGCCAGGTATTCGATAATGCGCTCTTTTACTTTTTCGAGGCCGAAATGGTCGGTATCAAGGATTTTTTGTGCCCTTACCAAATCGAAATTGTCTTTGGTATATTGGCCCCACGGCAAGTCCACCAGCGTTTCCAGGTAATTCATCGTTACCGGATATTCGGGGGCCATTGGGTTAATACGCTGCAGTTTGGTCAGCTCTTTTTCAAAGTGGCCTTTCACCTGCTCCGTCCATTTTTTCTGGCTGGCTTTCAGGCGGATTTCGTCGAGATCACGTTCGGGGCTGTCCATTCCAAGCTCGTCATGCAAAACTTTAATTTGCTGGCGAAGGAAATAGTCACGTTGCTGTTGGTCGATATCCGAGCTGGCTTTCGTCTGGATTTCCCGTTTCAATTCCAGCATTTCGATCTCGCGCATCATGTATTGCAGCAAAAGCGTGGCTTGTTTGTGCCCATTACGCTCTTCCAGCAACTTCTGTTTGTCGGCAATCTCTACATTGATATTCGATGACAGGAAATGGATCAGAAAGATCGGGCTTTCGATATTATCCAGCGCAATGCGTGCTTCCTGGGGAATTTCCGGGTTCAGGCGCATGATCTTGTGCGCACCGTCGCGAAGTGATTGCAGCAAAGCTTTTGCCTCCTTTTTGGTAGGTCCTACAAATGAATCCTCGATCGGCCGGACTTCGGCGGTCAGATAAGGTTCTTCATTTACAATGGCTTTGATCTCAAAACGCTGGCGTCCCTGAACGATAATCGTAACATTGCCATCGGGCAAAGTGATCATTTTCAGGATTTGTGCGACGGTACCGATGTTGTAAAGATCTTCGGCCGTGGGGTCTTCCTTGTTGGGAATAGCCTGTGTGACGGCACCGAGAATACGCTGATTGATATCGGAATTACGGTATATCTTTTTAACAAGCCGGATGGCTTTCTGGCGCACGACCGTTACTGGAATTACCATTCCGGGAAAGAGCACTGTTTGCCTGATCGGGAGTATTGCTAATTCATTGGGAAGTTCAAAAGGCTCGTCAGAGCCGTCGGGGCCACCAAGAGGAACGATTTCAAGGCTATCCATGTCCGAGTCGGACATCAGCAGCCGGCTATATAGATCAGAAGGTTCAAATTTCATAGGCATTCTGTCAAATTGACAGATAATCTTTTCCCAATATATAAATAATGACTTTCAAAAGAAAGGCATTATAAAACAAAATAGCCGTGCCACTACACATTGTGTCATGCATTTTTATGAGCGGTCACAAACTAATTACAGCAGGTGAGAAGTCTGTCCTTTTTTAAATAAAAGCGTCTTTTTTTCGGATTGGAATTTGACGTTTGTCATATTGACCTGATCGTCAAAAACTTCCATGAGCGTAACGTTCAAAAGCCTGCAGCCGTTCAAAGAGCCCTGAAAAGGGATTTCGAGATAAACCCACGTCGCATCCGTCTCCTGTTCTTTTCCCACATATTTGATAGGGGGATTTTTTTTCTGACTATCTGTCAAAACAAATGATTTACGAATGTATTCTTCAACGAAGCGATCATTTTGATCATTGTCCTTGATTACAAAACGTTGTTTGGAGTGGCTTAGAGACAATGCTTTTTCGAGGTCGTCGGTAAATATCCGGATACTAACCTCATACGACCGGGCGGTCGGATTGTATTGCATTTGTGTAACCGAAACGTGGTAGTCGTGTTTCGGTATGAATGACGTTAGGAGTATTAGGGGGGAAAGGAGGAGGAGGAGGATGGAAGAAAGGGAGAAAGGAAAGAAAAGAATGCTTTTTCCTTCCTCCCTTTCTTCCCTTTCCTCCTTCCTCCCTTTCATTAAAATACCACTTTCCATACGTCGTTGAAAATGGCGAATGCCATCAGGCCCAATAGGAGTACCATACCTACTTTCTGGGCATTTTCAAGGAATTTATCCGAAGGCTTGCGACCTGAGATGATTTCGTAGGAAAGGATCACCGCATGACCGCCATCCAGTGCCGGAATAGGAAGGGCATTCATGAATGCGAGTACCATCGAAAGCAAGCCGGTAAGCGACCAGAAACGGCCCCAGTCCCAAACGCCACCAAACAAACGTGCGATCCCGATCGGGCCGCTCAGCGCTTTGGAAGCGGATACTTCGCCCCGGAATATTTTACCGAAACCTTTGATATTGTTGTACACGACTCCGAAGGCATTTTCCGTACCAATGGCTACCGCTTCGCCGAAAGTATACTTCACAGAGGTGAAATTAAGCAGGATCTCCGGATAGAAGCCCAGCGTTCCGTCTTCCGTTACTGTTACATTCAGCGTTTTCTGTTGCGCGCCGCGTTGCACCACGAGCGCTGTTTGCTTGCCGGCAAGTGTTTCAAGCTGCGCCTGTAATTCATGGAAGAAGTGAATAGGCTTGCCATTGATCGATACGACTTTGTCGCCTGGTTGCAGGCCTGCTTCTTCTGCCGGCATTCCCGGGATCAGCTCGCCGATCTTGAACGGCTGCAAGGGCAGAATGAAATTGCGTTTCTCTTCCGGATCGGAAAGCCTTTCGATGAAGTTGTTAGGGATTTCGATCAGGATTTCCTGGCCGTTGCGGTTTACCGTATAGGAACTGTTGCTGCCGAGGAAAACGTCGGAGCTGAGCAGTTCGTTATAATCTTTGAATGGCTTGCCGTTGACACGGATCACTTTGTCGCCTGTTTTAAGGCCCAGTTCCTGGGCAAGCTCGCCCGCTACAATACCATTTTTGTTAACCTCGTCGATCGAAAGGAATTCCTTTCCGTCATGATAGGCAATGGCGATGAAGATGATAATACCGACGATTACGTTCACGATAATACCGCCAAGCATCACGATTAATCGTTGCCAGGCCGGCTTCGAGCGGAATTCCCACGGTTGCGGCTCCTTGCTCATGGCTTCCGTGTCCATCGATTCGTCGATCATCCCGGAAATTTTCACAAATCCACCAAGCGGGATAGCGCCTATACCATATTCTGTTTCACCTTTCTGAAAACTAAAAATTTTTGGAGGAAAGCCAATAAAGTACTTTTCAACCCTCATACCGAACAATTTCGCGGCGGCCATATGCCCCCACTCATGCAACCCCACCAGGATTGACAGGCCCAGAATAAGCTGCCCTGCCATGATCAATATTTCTAATGCTTTCTGTAATTCCATTCAGGTTTTGTAATCGTTACGGGTTAATTGTTAATCAAAAAAAGTTCGATCTCCGCTACCGGATAGTATTTTAAACGTAAATGTAAACAGTAAAGTTACGCAAATCCCCAAACAACCGTACAAATGCCCGGTATCAGTGTGCAAGCGGGGATTTGTCGGGGTCGATAGCAATGCCCATCATCCGCATCAGTTCCGACGCGTTGAAACTCCGGCAGATGCCTTCGTGGAGCCGGTAGTCGAAATGCAGCTGTCCGTTTTCCACATCCGATCGGAAATGAAAGTTGTGGATGTAATCTTCCGTCGCGCCCCATTCACCGAGTTCGAGGTCGTGGGTGGAAACCATGCCGGAGGCCTTTTTGGTATGCAACTGGCGGATAAGCGCTTCCGCGCCGCGGTGCCGGTCTGCTGAATTGGTTCCTTTCAATATCTCGTCCAGAAGATAGAAAACCGGTGCCTGGTGCTGCTCATCGGCCAGCATCAGCAGTTTTCGTAACCTTTTGAGTTCTGCATAGAACGATGAAGTGCTTTCTTCCAGCGAGTCCTGGGTACGCATGCTGCTGAACACACGCAGAGGCGTGCAGGTGAACGCTCCTGCGCTCACGACCGCACCCATTTGCGCGAGCACGAGGTTCAGACCAATTGTTCTTAAAAAGGTGCTTTTTCCCGACATATTCGAGCCGGTCACGAGGATTGTCTTGCCGGTGCCCTGCATGGCGAAATTGTTGCTGATCCGTTTTGACGCGGGAATAAGCGGATGCCCGAGGCCGTTCGCGAGAATCGTGACTTCGGAGCTGTCTCTTACCTCCGGGACAGTGTGATCCGGATTGGCAAAAGTATGGCCGGCCAAGCTGTTCATTGCCTCGGTATCGGCCAGCACGTCGAGCCAGTTGGTAAGGTGGTCATGATGCGCGGTCTTCCAGTTTTCAAGGCCATTCAGAATGTGCAAATCCCAAAGGGTCGGAATGCCGACAAAAATGGCAAAATAAGGGTTGTTGCGGTAATCCAGCTTTTCGAACAGGTTACCAGCCGTCGCCAGCGCTGCCGAAGAGCCAGAGATCCGCTTTTTCCGCGATTGCCACCAGGCGGCTTGATAAGGTGCGGATTCCGCTTTTTTCAGTAATTCAGCATAGGCCGTCAACGTTCGTCCCATGGAAGTCGTACTGTTGGCGAGTACTTTTACATATTCGGCATAGCGGCTCAATATGAAAAGATGAATAGCAAGGCTTGCCAACACGGTAATACCCGGGACGATGCCTGTGAAATACAGCACTGCGATAACCAGGGTTATTAGCGGATACCAGCGCCAAGGTAAGGTGTTCCGCAGCGGCGCAGCGAATGTTTCGGCAACCCATGCCTGGAATTCGCCGACATGTTTGGCGGCATGTTCGTGCAGCAATGCTGTCGCCTCCCAGCCCTGGATGAGCGCGGGATGTTGGCTGAAATCGCTGGCGGCTGCTTGCCGGAGGGTTACCTCGGGTGCATCTGCCGGGTTTTTGAGCCAGTTGGCCAGCCGGCGGCTACCTTCTGCCGTGTGGGTACGGTTGAGGAGTTTGAAAAGAGAGTATTCTCCGAAAATGTCCAGGTCGTCGGAGTAGTTATGGTCTTTTTCACGGAATTCTGCGCCGGTATCCGGTCTTTTGAACCGCAGATCGAGGCGGGCCAATTCGTCTTCGTTAATGGCGATGAGGTTTCGCTGGAAGTTGCGGTTAATGCGCGCCTGCTGCTGCTTTCGCATTAAAATCAGGAATGCCACCAGCAACGTGAGAATGCCGATACCCCAGTAGCCCATTCCGGTTTTGTTCCAAAGAAAGGCTAGTATAACCATTCCTGTGAATGTGCCCAACCGCATGAATGCGATGTTTTTAAACCGCTCATGCTCCTGTTGTTCCGCAGCAGTCGCTTTTTCTTTTTCTGTCTGAAAGAATGTTCGTGACGCGGGTTTGTTTGGCTCGGCGTTTATCATGAAAGGTTTTCTGCGGTTTCAAATTGAAGTTTGATAAGATTGGCATACACACCGTCGGGGATGGTGCTTAATGCCTGATGGGTGCCTGACTCGGCGATCCTGCCTTCGCGCAGGACATAAATCATATCGACCTTCCGGATAGTGGCCAGCCGGTGGGCGATGACGATCGTCGTGCGGTTTTTCATTAATTCGTCCAGGGCAATTTGCACCAGTTTTTCAGATTCGGCATCAAGCGAGCTCGTTGCTTCATCGAGAATAAGGATTTTGGGGTCTTTTAAAATGGCCCGGGCAATAGCAACACGTTGTCTCTGCCCTCCGGAAAGCTTGATGCCCCTTTCGCCGACGATGGTTTCAAAACCTTCGGGGAAGGATTCGATAAATTCCAGCGCATGGGCACGCCTTGCTGCATCCACAATGGCTTCCCGCGATGCCGAGGGCTTTCCGTAGGCGATGTTTTCGTAGATCGTCCCGCCAAAAAGCATGACTTCCTGCGGTACGATCGCGATATTTTTCCTCAATGCTGAAATGCCGTATTCCTTCACAGGCTTGCCGTCGACGAGAATTTCGCCGGACTGATACTCATAAAACCGCATCAGGAGCTGCACGATGGTCGACTTGCCGGCACCGCTGTATCCTACCAATGCAATCTTTTCGCCCGCCTGCACGTCCAGCGACACCCCTTTGAGCACCGGAAGGTCAGCACGTGAAGGATAAGCGAAATGTACATCCTGGTAGGTCACATGGCCCTGGATATTGCTTGTTACCGCATTTTGTGCATCGTCCACGGAAACTTCCGAGGTTTCTTCCAAAATCTCGAATATACGTTCAGAAGCACCCACCGTCCGGTTGATCTGCGCATACAAATCGCCCATTCCGCTGATCGACGCCCCTATAAAGGTGGTATAAAGAATAAATGTAAAGAGGTCGGATAGCCCGAATTCGCCCGCCTGTACCAACGCCGCTCCGTACCAGATTACCCCGACAATCCCCCCGAACATCGCAAAAATGATAAAAGAGGCGAAACCACCGCGGAACCGGGCGGCATACAATGTGAGATCGACGACACGTCCGAGGATTGTCCGGTAACGGTTGATTTCCAGCGGTTCATTGGTAAATGCCTTCACGACATTAACCGACTGCAAGGTTTCCTCCACGACCACATTAGCTGCGGCCAGCTGGTCCTGCGCCTTGCGCGAGAGCCTGCGCGTATGTCGTCCGAAGAATACCGAAGCAACCCCCAGTACGGGGATCGTTGCGAGCATGAAAAGCGTCAGTTTCCAGGAAGTATAAAACAAAATGGACATGCCGACGATCAGCGTTGCCGATTGCCGGAAGAGTTCTGCAAGTGTAAACGACAGTAATCCGGCGAGTTGCGAAACATCGGAAGTAATGCGGCTCGTAAGCTCGCCTACCCGGCGCTCTTCCAGAAACGGGACTGGTAATGTGATGATCTTGCTGAAAACATCCAGCCGGATATTGTTGACAGCCTTTTCACTGACTTTGGAAAAAAGATAGATCCTGAAAAAGGAAAATATCGCCTGACCAAGCAGGACCAGGAAAAGCAGGAGCGTGATCTGGTTAATCGTGAACCGGGATTTACCCTCGATTACCTCGATAATGCTTCCTACGAGTTTCGGAAATGCGAGCGATGTGCCCGTCGATAATGCAAGGAACAGCATCCCCGCCGCGAACGTCATGCGGTAGGGGCGTAGGTAGCGCAGCAGGTGAAGCGTAATTTTCAGGCCCTCCCACTTGATCTTTTTTACTGCAAATGGAGATTTTACATCGTTGGCCATTATAGCTGATCAGGTACAACCGGAAGTGAATTAATCCGGATTTGGTAAACATGGATAGTTAGCCTGCAAAAGTAAGCAATAATTCAAAGCACCCCGGGCAGGCTCACCCGGGTAGGGCCGCTCAGGCAGGGCATTGCCGCCAAGTTTAAGTGCGATTGTGACGAAAAATTCATAAATTTTCAATAAACGGATCATGTGCGTTTTTGCAGGTGTAAAAAATGTTGTAAAAAACTTTCAACCCCCAGGCAACCCTGCTTTTCGATTCTACGTATAAGTCCAAAAAAGCAAATAGCATGCCCGAGTATAACTCCGCCGTTCTTCAAGAACTACTCGACGGCTGTTTAAAGAAAAACCGCCGCAGTCAGGAGCTGTTGTATAAACAGTTTTACGGCTATGCTATGAGCATTTGTTTACGCTATACACGTAGCAGGGAAGAGGCGAAAGAAATACTCAACGATGGATTCTTGAAGGTCTTTACGAAACTGGACAGTTTCGATGCAAACCGACCATTTAAAACCTGGTTGAGCAGAATCATGATTAATACAGCCCTCGATCATTACAGACAGGAAGTTCGCAGAGATGTTTTTGACGACGTGGAAGTGGCGGAACAGGTGTCCGTCGATGAAACGGTTATCAGCAAGCTTTCCCACGACGAGTTGGTCGGACTGATCCAGCGCCTGACACCGGCTTACCGGCTGGTATTCAGTTTATCGGTCATTGACGGTTACACACACGAAGAAATTGCAGAACAACTGAGTATTTCGGTTGGGGCCTCAAAATCCAATTTGTCGCGTGCAAGGGAAAAGTTGAGAGAAATGTTATCCAAGATAAATATTGACGACTATGATAGAGTTGCCAGATGACGAACTGGACAAGCTCTTCAGAAAGTCATCAGAAGAGCTTGATCCGACATACGAACCCGATGACTGGAATGACCTGCGGAAACGACTCGACCAGCAGGACGGGAGAACTCCGGCCGGATGGTGGAGGAAATGGTGGCCGCTGGGCGTACTGGCGCTGCTGATCCCGGCGGGGATTTTGCTTTACTCCGTTGAAGGGGAGAATCGAGGAAAGGGAGAAGGGAGGAAGGAGAAGTTGGGAGTTGCCGGGAGTGAGGAGAATGGAGTAGAGAGGAACGAAACGTCAGGAGTTGCCAGAAAAGAGGCAAATAACGGTGAAAAGGAGGAGGGAGGAAATGAGAGAGGGGTGAAGCGTGATGGGTCAGATATTGTCAGAGAGCCAGGTGTTGCCGACTCAGAACGGTCCCGGGAGGGGGCTGAGGGTACTAGGAAGGAGAATGCGAGTGTTGCTAATGGAAATAGGCTTGTAGATAATGGGAATAAAGTTGTCGCTAGCAACAAAAAAGATATTAATAGGAACAAACTGAAAACCAGTGAGAAAGAAGCTGGTAAATCTTCCTCAAAATCAGAATTGAATGCTGCCGTTGGTAAAGGCAGTAAAACATTGCCCCGGAGCCGATCTAAGGCAGGCGGAGTGTACTTAGAGCCTAACCGCTCAAAAGTGGAAGGAGGCGACGGGGCTCTTTCTTTGAAAAGCGATGCGAATGCGGGCGACAACGGTACGAAAGCGTTGGGCCGGGAGATTTCTCCGCCGCATAGAGCCGACCAGCAGGCTGCCGCAAGTGAATTGTTAACGAAGGCCGATGAGCCGGCCCGCACATTGATTTTTGCGTCTGAACTAAACGGCAAGGCGTTGAAATGGAATGCATTGGCATTGCCCGGGATTTCCGAACCCGTGTATGAGCTTGCAGAACCCCCAGCGCCGCCTAAGCGATCGTCGCTATCGGCGGAGGATCAGCCGCTTTGGGCAGTCCGGTTTGGGTACTCACCGGATCTGAGTACAGTAGGGTTGAAGAATTTTTCCAAGCCGGGAACCTCGGTTTCACTGCTGGTAGAGTATTCAGTTTTGCCCAGGTTGTATTTGCAAAGTGGCGCCGTTTGGAGTAGAAAAGATTATTCTGCGTCGGCGGAGGCTTACCAGTTGCCGAAGCACGGCTACTATCCTCCATTGAAGTTGAGCGGGATAGACGGTGTCTGCAAAGTACTGGAAATACCACTGAATGTACGATATGATATCGCGTCGGGCGAGCGTTCACGGTGGTTTGCGACGGGCGGGTTTTCATCCTACCACATGAATAGCGAGAAGTACAAATATTATTACAAAGACCCGAATGATCCTAATGCCGAAAAATGGCCGGGCTGGAAAGGTAATACGGGCTGGTACCTGTTCAGTCATGCCAACGTTTCAGCCGGCTATGAATACAGAATTTCCCGTAAACTTTCGCTTCTCGCCGAGCCGTCGATCCGTATGCCGCTCAAACGCGTCGGGTACGGAAAAGTGAACCTCATCACCACAGGCCTTTGGCTATCGGTGCGCTACACCCCTGTTTTCAAGTGAGCACTATGCCCACATTATTTTTTGAATTATATCTACTAATTAATTTTTATTACTATGAACTCAATTGAAAAAGGAAGCATGAAAAGAGGTGAATTCCTTAAAAGCCTCGGGTTGAGTACCTCAACGTTAATGGCATTCTATTGTCTCGGCACCACTATGACGGCCTGCGGATCCAAGGACGATGATCCAGATCCTAACCCAAATCCAAACCCTGGAACAGGTTCGGGAATATCAGGCACAACAACCGGCTCCGGCATCAATTTTACGGTTGATATGGCTAATTCGAACAACTCTAAGTTAAAAACCGACGGTAATTACATCATTACGGGGGACGTCCTTGTAGCCAAAACGACCGCCGGCAGTTATATTGCTTTGAGCAAAATTTGTACGCATGAGGGGAACCCGGTCCAATACAGGTCGTCATCCAACGATGTTTTCTGCCAAAGCCATGGTTCCACATTCAGCATTGGTGGAGCAGTGACAAATGGCCCAGCAACAACTGCGCTCAAAACGTATACAGTAACCGTTTCCGCTGACGGCAACACTTTAACCGTGAAAGCTTAATCTGAATCGATTATGAAAGTACTCCGCCTACTCGTGATGTTGACATGTTCGTCGACAGTTTTATATGCACAGGATGACTTGCTGAACGAGCTGTCGAAACAGGACAGCGCACAAACCGTTCCCGTAACTGCTACTTTCAAATCGACCCGGGTGGTGAATGGCCAGTCGGTGGAAACGATGAAAAAGAAGCACCTCGATTTCCGCATTTCGCACCGTTTCGGCAAACTGAATTCGGGCGCTTACCAGTTCTTCGGACTCGACCAGGCTACCATGCGGCTCGGTTTCGAATATGGGCTTATGGACGATCTTGAGATCGGGGTTGGCCGCAGCACCTCGCAGAAAGTGTATGATTTTTTTGCCAAATACAAAGTGCTGAAACAAAGCACCGGCGCACGGAATATCCCGGTTTCAATCACATTATTCGGTGGAACGGGCGTGGCTACGGTGGATAAGGAACGGGAGTTTCAGGACAAGCTGTATTACACCGGACAAGTGCTCATCGCGCGGAAATTCGGGGAGCGGTTATCACTCCAATTGTCGCCCACTTACCTGTACCGCACGATGCCCGACGTGACGGGAGATGAGAAAATTGTGCTGGCGGTAGGTATTGGAGGCCGTTTCAAGCTCTCGAAGCGGGTGTCGCTGAATGGAGAGTATTTCTATACCGCCCGCGAGAAGAATACTTTGACCGCCCCTTACCACGATTCCATGTCGTTCGGCGTCGATATCGAAACCGGCGGGCACGTTTTCCAACTGCACTTTACCAATTCCTTGGGTATGATCGAGAAACAGTTTATCGGCGAAACCACCGGCAGCTGGGGTAAAGGAGATATCCATTACGGGTTCAATATTTCCCGTACATTCAGCTTTGACAAGAAGAATAAGAAGCAGCCAAACTGATCCAAACTATGAAACTGCATTTTTTTCGCGTGGCCTGCCTGGCCATGTTCAGTATCGCTTTGCTTTCCGGGACCGCTTTTGCGCAAATGTTCGCCACTTCCGGCGGCAATACGAAGTTCTCGGCGTCGACTCCTTTGGAAAATATCGAAGCGGAGAATAAAAAGTCGCAGGTGATCCTGAACACGGCTAACAACGAGATCGCTATCCGGATGAACATGCGGGAGTTTTCCTTTCCTAACAAGCTGATGCAGGAGCATTTCAACGAAAACTATATCGAATCGGAGAAATACCCGACGGCTACGTTTTCGGGCAAGGTCGATAAGGCGCCGGATTATACCAAAGATGGGAATTACGATGTGTCGGCCACCGGGAAATTCACGGTTCACGGCGTTACCAAGGATCGGACGATCAAGGGGAGGATGAAGATTGAGGGTGGTAAGATCACGATCAGTTCCGACTTCGAGGTAGCGCTGGTCGATCACAAGATTGAAGTACCCAGTGTAGTTTTCGTGAAAATCGCGCAGGTCATCAAAGTGAATACGCTCTATACATTGGCTCCGTATAAAAAATGATAAAGACCTGCGTTCCGGCGTTCCTGCGCTCCGGCAACATTCTGCAAGCTGCCGGAACGCCGGAACGCCGGAACGCAGGACCGCAGATCTTTTTTTAAACTGTGGGGTATTACAGACTTGGTAAGCCTTTCTTGAACTTGCCAAGTCTTTTTCATTATCTCCTGCGGCGCCGGCGTGAAGGCTTTCTTTTACGGACAACCTTTTTCTTCGCAGGTGCTTTCCTTACCGTCGTTTTGCGGACGGGCGAAGCGGCTACTTCTTCCTCTTCCTCTTCATCGGCCGTCGCTTCGTCGGCTGTTGCAGACGTTTCGGTAATCGCCACAGTTTCATTTGTTTCCTTCTGATCCACATAAGGCAGGCGCACGGCGGCTATTTGCTCGATATTCGACGTGTTTTCGATCGGGCGTAGCCGGTATGCGTATGCATACGTCTTCGCGGGCAGGAGGTACGCGCCATGTACGCGGGGCGACCAGCTGTCGTCGCCACCCAGGCCCATTTGTGCGAGGTCGATATTGACGACGGTGGAAGTCCCACGGTTCAATACCGCAGCGCGGCGTTTGGCAGCGAGCAGGTCTTTGTCCGTATAATCGTGGACGTTGAAATTGAATGCGGTATCGCTCAGGACGAGCAGGCCGATACCTGCTGCATTGGTAACAGTGGCCCAGCGGACGCCTGTTTTGTTCCCGTTTTCCTGCGGGGCAATGTATGGAAAATGCTGCTCGGCAACGGTTCCCGCGTAGATGCCTACCTTTCCGCTCGTTTTTCGATCGGCATAAGTCTCGTGCGGTCCGTTTCCGTACCATTGCGTTTTGGTAAATGTCGCAGGCATGCTTAGCTGCATTCCGATTTTGGCAAGCGGTGGCCATTCGCCGGTGGGTGTAAATGTATTTTGTACATGAATGTCGCCCGAAGCAAAAACCATATACACGGATTGCACATTTATTTCGCCTTTTGGTTGCTTCAATGTCTGGTTGAGCGTCACCTTGTAGATCTGTGCTGTCAGCCGCTGTGTTTTCATTTCCGAGGAAACGCGTTCCAGGGTATCTAGGCCGAAGTCGCGCCATTGTGCAGCATAGCTTTTTGCACGGCCGCCTTCGTCATTGTCGGTCGGCACCCGCCAGAAATTGGCATAAGGGCCGGTTTCAAGCATTTCTTCCTTTTTGTTTTTAAAGGAAATCATACGGCCTTCGTTTTTGTCGAAAACTACTGTGAAGTCCTGACCTGAAATTTGCACGCGGGCGGCTGTTATCTGCGCAATGCGGAGGGGGCGTTCGCTGTACAGGCTGAGATTTGGCCGCGGAGCAGCCGGTTTTACCACCGCCACCTGATGCCAGGCAACCTCGTGCCCTTTCGGGGCCCACAGTGTCGCTTCTTTCAATCTCAGACTAAGGTTCAGAAAATAGGCTGCATTGGGTTTTGCTGAAGCAGGGAGTTCAAAAGGAATCGTAATCTGCTGTTTCTGGTGGGGTAGCGCATTCAAATTGGTAATACTTCCACCTTTGCCAATTGCCTTGCCGTTTTCGGTCACCGACCATACGAGTTCAAATGCATTGAGCGATTGGAAATCATACGCATTATGCAGTGTAAGCGTTTTTTCGCCGGCTTTAAGAGAATCCGGCATTTCGAATTTGACATATTGATAAACCTTCTTGACCTCGTTCAATTCAGGCTGGGGCGTGCGATCGGGGTTAACGAGGCCGTCGCCGGCATTGGCACCATCCAGGTAGTTGAAATAATCCCAGTAGGTGCTGCCGTCGGGGCGTGTCAGTTTCAGGCCCTGGTCTACCCAGTCCCAGATAAAGCCCCCTTGCATGGTCGGGTATTTTTCGATTACGTCCCAGTATTCTTTCAGGTTACCAATGCTGTTGCCCATTCCGTGCGCGTACTCGCAGACGATGAGCGGCCGGTTTTTGTCTTTTTTAACAAGCTCGGTCATATCCTGTGTGGATGGGTACATGACCGAAATAATATCGAAACTGCTAAGCGTAGTCGGCTTGTAATCCTTGCGTCCCTCGTAATGAATGGGGCGGGTAGGGTCGGCAAGCTTGATGAAATCGCCCATATCCACGAAATTCTGCCCCATTCCGGATTCGTTGCCCAGCGACCAGATGATTACCGACGGGTGATTTTTATCCCTTTCGACCATTGCGTTGCCTCTGGCGAGAAACGCTGAGCGCCATTGTGGGTTGTCGGCGAGAATAATGTTCTTGCTCCACAACTCATGACTTTCAATATTGGCTTCGTCCATCACGTACAGGCCGTATTGGTCACACAAATCGTACCATTCGGAGGCATTGGGGTAATGCGAGGTTCTTACGGCATTGATGTTGTGCTGCTTCATTAAGGTAATGTCCCTGATCATCGACTCCCGACTGATCACGCGGCCCGTTTCCGGGTCGAATTCGTGTCGGTTGACGCCCTTGATGGTTACCGCCTTGCCGTTGACGAGCAATTGGCCTCCTTTGATCTTCACGTCCCTGAAACCGACGCGCTGGCTGGTTGCTTCGAGGACCTTTCCGTCGGAGTTCATCAGCTGGATTGTCAGCGTATACAAATTCGGCGTTTCCGCGCTCCATTTAGCGGGATTGGGGACAGGCATTTCAGTACGCACGGCGCCTTCTTTACCCATTTCCAATGTGCCGACCATCTGGCTGACGGGCGTCGCTACTACCGATTTGGAAGCATCATACAATGTGAAAAGTACCTGATGCGCATGAATGGGTTGCTGGCCGTAGTTTTTGACATATGCATTCAGTTTCAGGGTGGCGTTTTCGTGATTGGCATCCGGAATCGTCCTGACGGAATAATCGGTAAGCATCACTTTGGGTAAAAGCAGCAAATTAACATCGCGGAAAATGCCTGAAAGCCGCCAGTAATCCTGGTCTTCCAGGTAACTGCCATCCGACCAGTTAATCACTTCCACTGCAAGATTATTGACACCTGCCTTTACATCCTCGGTCACATCGAATTCAAATGGCGTCATCCCATCCTCGTGGTAACCGATCGCGACGCCATTCAGCCATACATAGCAGGCCGACTGTACGCCACCGAAATGCAGGAACACCTGCTTGTCCTTCACGTCCGAAACCATGAACGTGGTACGGTACATGCCCACCGCATTGGTGTCGGCAGTAACGCGCGGCGGTGTGGCTTTGAATGGGTGTTTAATGTTGCTGAAAATCGGGCGGTCATATTTGCGGCCTTCACGCGCGCCCACGACCTGCCAGTTGGACGGTACCGGGATATTGTCCCAGTTCGCATCGGAGATCTTAGGATCGTAAAAATTCAGTTGCGCTTTCGACGGATGCTGCGCCCATTTGAACTTCCACGTCCCGTTCAGCGATTGCACGAACGGACTTTTTTTGTCCATCGCCAATGCCGTTTTTTCGGTTGGATAGGGGAAGAAATCGGCACGGGGCTTTTCGGTATTGATGCTGATGACCTGCGGATCCTGCCATTCGGGAATAGCCTGGGCCTGAACGGGCTGGTTCAGAAATTGTATTAAGAAAAGCAGTATCAGAAGTCCGTGGCGGGTAGAAAAAGACATATGAATGAGCAGAAAGCACTCGTTTTTATTTCGGGGGTTAAAATTAGAGATTATCAAAAAGAAACGGAGGCAAAAGCGGCGTATCATGAAGTTTTATTTCAAGAATGCCTTTAATTTGCTCCCACATGTAAATTCTCTTTTATGTTGTTAGCCGTCGACCTTGGCAATACCGATACTGTTTTCGGGCTTTACGATTCGGGTGACTGGGAGCACATCTGGCGGATGCGCTCGCTGGTACAGGAAAACGAGGCACATTACGAATCGAAACTGCGGCTGCATTTCCTGGAAGCAGGGTTGTGGTTCGGCGATGTAGAAACAGTGGTGCTGAGCAGCGTGGTGCCCGCGCTGACACCCGTGATATTGAGGATGCTTCGCGCGCTGTTCGGTGAGGATATAATTGTCGTTGGGCCGGAGATTTATCCTGCATTATCCATCGAAATCGATCACCCGCACGAAATCGGGGCGGACCTGATCGCCAATGCCGTGGCAGTTTCAACGCGTTACAAGGAGAATTGTGTGGTCGTCGATTTTGGGACGGCATTGACATTTACTACCGTTTCAAAGGAAAGCAAAATCTTAGGGGTCGCTATCCTGCCGGGCTTGGTAACGGCCGTCAAAGCATTGTTTGCCAATACGGCTCAGCTACCGGAAGTGCCGTTACAGCTTCCACCCTCGGCCATTGGTAAAAATACGGTCGAGGCGATTCAGGCCGGTATTTTGCTGGGTTATGAAGGATTGGTCAAATCGCTGTTGGGCCGTATCCGTGCGGAGCTCGGCGGCGAATGCATTGCCGTGGCGACAGGTGGCTTGTCGTCCATTATCGATACCCTGCGCGACGAGTTTACAGAAATTGACAGAAAATTAACATTGGACGGCCTGCGCATTATCGGAGAAAGTCTCAGGGCGTAGTTTTGAAACAACCATCCTCGATCAAAGGCAAATCAGAAACCGGTTTATTATACAAATACACCCAACAAGGAATGACCATTTCCTGGCTATTCCTGACAGGCACAACTTTCCGGACATACAAACTCGCCTCCTCATTTTCCAGGACGTCTTCATATTCATCGAGCTCTTCAAGTATTTCAGGGGCATTCAGATGATAAATCTCCCCGTAAACCATCGTAGGCGCATCGGGCTCGTAAAGTGCCCCGGGATACCACTCCACGCGGAATAGTTTTCCGTTGAAATGCCCTTTCCCTATATAGTTTGAAGACAACCGGAGCTTCCTCGCATAGGGGTTGTCAAAACCCTGCATCAAAGTGCCGTAAGTAAATAAATTATATAACTTTTCCATTCTGCTGCCAGAAGATCAGAAATTCGGCTTAATGCACGACTGTATTTTTCTTATATTTACATGTAAGCTTCTTCATTATACTAATATACCGTTATGTACGAAAAGAATCTTGGTACAAAACAGAAAGCACTAAGGATCAACCTCGACCGCCGGATCTACGGATCGTTTGCGGAAATCGGGGCGGGCCAGGAAACGGCGGCTTACTTTTTCAAAGCCGGCGGTGCATCCGGAACCATCGCCAAAACCATGTCGGCCTACGACATGACGTTCAGCGACGCGATATATGGAACAGAGGAAGGCGGAAGGTATGTGGTAGAATCACGCCTGATGAAAATGCTTAACCGCGAATATAACCTCGTGGAAAAGCGGCTTTCGGAAAAACGGGGTGTAGACAGCACATTTTTCGCCTTCGCGAATACCGTAGTAGCCCTCAATTTCCAAAAAACGAACGAATCTCACGGCTGGATCGGCCTGCAATTCCAGCTCACGCCCATGGGCCCGACAAACTACGTCGTGATCCACGTGCGTATGCGCGACGATGAGAATATCCTGCAGCAACAGGCGCTGGGCATTATCGGTGTGAACCTGATTTATGGTTGCTATTACTACCATAAATCGCCGGAAATTCTGCTGATGTCGCTCATGGACGATCTGACGATCGACCGGATCGAAATCGATATGGTCCGTTTCAGCGGGCCTGATTTTGCGAAGGTCGATAACCGCCTGATGAGCCTGAGGCTTGTAAAAAACGGATTTACGGATGCGGCATTGTTCGGCAGCGACGGCGGGGTGTTGCAACCTTCCGAGGCGTTGTACAAAAAGCACATCCTCATGATGCGCGGTCGCCTGCGCCCGATCACGAACGTGCATATCGACCTGATCAGCAACGGCCAGCGCCAGTTTTTGGCAGAAGAGGATGTGGACGAGTCCAAAGTCGTGCTCATTTCGGAGCTGACGCTGCATAATCTCAAAGCGGGAGACCGGGATATTGACGAAAAGGATTTTCTCGACCGCGTGGATATTCTCTGCTCGCTGGGGCATATGGTGATGATCTCCAACCACCACGAATACTATCGTCTCGTGGCCTACCTGTCGCGGCTTACCAAGTTGAAATCCGGTTTGCTCCTGGGAAGCCCGAATTTGCAAGATATTTTTGAAGAAAAACATTACCAGTTCCTACAAGGAGGGATTCTCGAATCGTTTGCGACCTTGTTCAGCCGGAAGGTTAAACTTTATATTTACCCGACATTACAGCCGGACGGATCGGTATACAGCTGCGAAAACTTCCGGGTGCCGGATCATTTGCGGCCATTGTTCCAGTATCTGATCGTAAACGACAAGATCGAGGATATTAAAAACTACAACATCGAGCATATGCACATCACCACCGACCTCGTGCTTGAAATGATCAAGCGCGGCGAGCCTGGCTGGGAAAAGCTCGTGCCGGAGAATGTGGCTCAGATGATCAAAGAAAAGTCACTTTTCGGATTGCCTAGCGAACATAATTACGTCGATACCGTGAAGCAGATTCACCAGGCTGTTGGGAATCTGTAAAAGCCACGAAGGCACTGAGGAGCACGAAGGACATTCGTGTTTCTTAGTGCCTTCGTGGCAACAAAAGTAAGCAAAGGCACTTCTTAGCTTTTGGATATAAATTCCCCCTTATGTCCAAAATCCTTAACCCGCCCACCACTTTCTTAGGGAGACTGCGCTACCTCGGTCCCGGTTTTATCCTTTCCGCTGCTATCGTAGGCTCCGGCGAGCTCATCGCCACCACGGCATTGGGCGCGAAAGCCGGGTTCATCATGTTTTGGCTGATCATCCTTAGCTGCCTCGCCAAAGTTGCATTGCAACTGGAATTTGGCAAGAATGCCATCTACACCGGCACATTCATCATGCATAATTTCAACAACCTTCCCGGGCTCAGGCTCGGAAAGGCACATTGGAGCATCTGGTTGTGGTTATCATTACAGGGATTAAAACTATTACAGGTTGGCGGCATTGTAGGCGGTGTCGGTATTGTCCTCAATATAGCTTTTCCGCTCGTGTCGGTTAATTTCTGGGCAATTATTTCTGTACTGATCACGTCCTTTTGGGTTTATAAAGGCAATTACGGCCCGGTCGAAAAAGGCTCGCTGGTGATGATCGTCCTTTTCACGGTCGTGATTCTGATATCGCTGTTTTCTCTCCAATGGACGCAGTACGCCATCCACTGGGCGCAGATTGAAAGCGGCTTACGGTTTTCGCTACCGACTGCGCTGGTCGCAACGGCATTCGGTGCATTTGGTATCACGGGCGTAGGCGGCGATGAAATCATGTATTACAACTACTGGTGCATCGAAAAGGGTTACGCTGCTTATACCGGGCCGAATGATGGATCGAAAGAATGGTCCGAGCGCGCGAAGGGCTGGTTCGAAGTGATGTACCTCGATGCGGTGATGTCGATGATCGTGTATACCATTGTGACTGCCGCATTTTATCTGCTTGGGGCAGCTGTGTTACATTCCGGGGGCACTGTACCGGAAGGTTATCAAATGATCGAAACGCTCTCCCGCATTTTTACCGAAACATTAGGCCCCTGGGCGAAGAATATCTTCCTGATCGGCGCATTCTTCGTGCTTTATTCCACATTGTTTACAGCCGCCGCCAGTTGGGCACGTGTGTGGGCCGATGCATTTGGTCAGATCGGCTGGATGCCGTTTGGGTCGCCGCAGGAGCAGAAAAAGAGCATCGGCATACTTTCATGGGTGCTGCCGGCGGTCTGGTGCATACTATTCCTGTTTTTCCAGGCTCCTGTAATGATGGTTATCCTCGGCGGCATAGCCACTTCGGTATTGCTGCTGCTGGTCGTATATGTTTCACTGGTATTCCGTTTCCGCGAGTTGCCTGTCGTGTTAAAGCCTTCTATAACCTATGACGTCTTCTTCTGGATTAGCGTGCTGTCGATCCTTTTGGTAAGTGGCTACGGGATTATTCGAATTATGTAACAGGAGGAATAGTACTTAATTTAAAATGAGTAGTATTTTTTGATAGTTGGCGAGCAGGGTAGCTGTTTCCTGGTTTCGTCTAACTGATTGCCGGTCAGAATCCTTGTGCCGGATGTGCTTTCGCAATCCTAAATTCTTTCATATGGACAAACCAGTCGAAGTGTCGAGAAGAAATTTTATCAAAAACTCCACGGGAGCCGCAGTTGCGCTCTCCATTCCGGCCATTATTCCCGCGAGCGCATTCGGCGCGAACGATCGTGTGCGCGTAGCCGTACTGGGCGTCAACGGACGCGGGCAGAGCCACATTTCCGGGTTTAATGCCCTCAGCAATGTGGAAGTGACGACGCTCTGCGATCCGGACAACAACATCCTGCAAAAACGTGCGCAGGAATTCGAGCAGAAGACGGGCAAGAAGGTCAAAACCGAAAACGATCTCCGTAAAGTTTTTGACGACAAAACGATTGATGCTGTCAGCATTGCCACGCCCAACCATTGGCATGCATTGGCTGCGATCTGGGCATGTCAGGCTGGGAAAGACGTGTATGTCGAAAAGCCAGGCTCGCATAACCTGCACGAAGGCCGCAAGCTTGTGGAGGCTGCTCATAAATACAAAAGAGTGGTGCAGCACGGCGTGCAGCTCCGCAGCTCCGAAGCATTGAAGGAAGCCGTCAAACACCTCCGCGACGGGCTGATCGGCAACGTGTACATGGCCCGTGGCCTTGTCTACAAATGGCGCCCCGACATCGGCGACCGCGGCACCGAGCCCGTACCCGCAGGCCTGAACTACGACCTCTGGACCGGTCCGGCCGAAATGAAGCCATTCTCACGCAATTACGTGCATTACGACTGGCATTGGCATTGGAACTACGGCAACGGCGACATCGGTAACCAGGGCATCCACGAAACCGATATGTGCATGTGGGGCCTCGGGGTGGAGAGTTTCCCGGATAAGATCACGTCGTCGGGCGGTAAATTCCTTTGGAACGATGCCAAGGAAACTCCGGAGGTTTTGAGCTCTTCCTTCGTATACACGAAAGAAAAGAAGATCATTGAATTCGAAGTGCGGCCTTGGATGACCAATGAGGAAGGTGGCGTCGGCATTGGCAATATCTTCTATGGATCCGAAGGCTATATGGTGGTAAAAGGGTACGACTACTACGAGACATTCCTGGGTAAAGACAAAAAGGCCGGTCCTTCGCGCAAAGCCGGTGGTGATCACTATAAAAACTTTATTGACGCTGTCGTGGCCAAAGATCCCAAATTGTTAAACGGCCCTGTTGAAACCGCGCATTTGTCCTCCGGCCTGGCGCATTTGGGCAACATCGCCTACCGCACAGGCCGCGCGTTGACTTTTGATCCAAAGACTGAAAAATTCGTAGGGGATGAGGAGGCTAACAAGCTTCTGACGAGGAAGTACCGTTCGCCGTACGCGCTGCCGCAGGTGGTGTAGTGTTCACGGAGATTTTGGAATTATTGAAAAGTTCTCTTTATGAGAACTTTTCTTATATTCACACACTTTATATGAAGATACATCTCATTAAAGAACAGACTATTGACGACTTTGTCCTTGATCACGCAAGAAGTAAGTCATCATTCAAAAATTAGCTGACACATTTGAAAACGGCGAACTGGCATTCTCCTGAGGGAATACAGGAAACCTATCCTTCGGCAGATATTCTTGGAAAAGGTTCTGAGCGGGTAGTATTTGACATTGGCGGAAACAATTTTCGTATGATTTGTAAATATTTTTTCGGTCAAAATCGTGTGCATTTATCAATATGCTGGATCGGAACGCACGCCGAATATACGCATTTGTGTAAGCGGGGGCAGCAATATTCAATTTACATATACTAGCATGGAAACGTTGAAATACAAGGTGATCAGAAACTTGGTGCAGTATAATAATTACTGTAACGAGCTCATACAGATGTTAGAGTCAGAAAACCCTGATCAGTATGAAGAAGAAATTGACCTGTTGACAGTCCTGATCGAACATTATGACGCGGAACATAGTACCTTAAATACTGATGCCGACCCTGTCGAATTGCTGAAATCACTCATGGCGGATCATAAAATGAAGGCAAAGGATATTGCGGAGCTGCTGAATGTCAGCAAAGGATATGTTTCCGAGATTCTGAACTACAAAAAAGGTATGTCCAAAGATGTCATCCGCAAGCTGGCTACGCGTTTTGCTATGAGGCAGGAGGCATTCAATAAGCCTTACCGGTTGGAGGGTGAAAGGATGATGGAGGAAGATGAAGAAACAGTAGCGCATGAAACCGTGCATTCGTAAGGACGAATCGTAATCACAGTAACCACACTGGTAGCGAATTCTATAATACCCAAAACAAAAAGCGTTCGGCAGATTCCTGCCGAACGCTTTTTGTTTATCTGTCAACGCGCCCCTTAGAGCGTCGAAAAGTCAAATGATTCCAGGTATTTCGTTGTGAAATTGCCGGATTTGAAGCCCGGGTCATCCATCAGTTTGATATGGAATGGAATCGTGGTTTTGATGCCTTCAATCACGAATTCCTGCAATGCGCGCTTCATGCGGGTGAGTACCTCCTCGCGCGACTGGCCGCTGACGATCAGTTTCGCGATCATCGAGTCGTAGTTTGGCGGGATCGTGTAGCCGCTGTAAACGTGGCTGTCGATACGTACACCGTGGCCGCCGGGGAAATGCAGGTTGGTGATCTTACCAGGCGCAGGACGGAATCCGTTGGCAGGGTCCTCCGCATTGATACGGCACTCCATAGCATAAAGCTTCGGCGTGTAGTTCTGACCTGAAATAGGCTCACCTGCCGCTACTTTAATTTGCTCTTTAATCAGGTCAAAATCAGTAACTTCTTCGGTGATCGGGTGTTCTACCTGGATACGGGTATTCATTTCCATGAAGTAGAAATCACCGTGCTTGTCGACCAGGAACTCGATGGTACCGGCACCTTCATAACCGATTGCCTGGGCACCTTTGATGGCCGCAGCACCCATTTTTTCACGCAATTCAGGCGTGATGATCGGAGATGGTGTTTCTTCCACCAGCTTCTGGTGACGACGCTGGATCGAGCAGTCGCGTTCCGAAAGGTGGCATACTTTGCCGAACTGGTCACCGATGATCTGGATCTCGATGTGACGGGGTTCTTCTACGAATTTTTCGAGGTACAAACCGTCGTTTCCGAATGCTGCGGCAGATTCCGTACGGGCGTCTGTCCATGCTTTTTCGAAATCCTCGGGCTTGTTGATGATCCGCATTCCGCGTCCGCCGCCACCGGCAGTCGCTTTCACAATCACAGGGTAACCAATGCCTTCCGCGAGTTCTTTGCCTTGCTCAACAGATTCGAGCAAGCCTTCCGAACCTGGAACGACCGGCACACCGGCTTTGATCATCGTCGCTTTCGCGGTAGCCTTGTCGCCCATCCCGTTGATCTGGGCGGCGGTGGCACCGATGAATTTGATGCCGTAGTCGGCGCAGATTTGCGAGAATTCGGCGTTTTCAGACAAGAATCCATAACCCGGGTGGATCGCGTCCGCTCCGGTTACTTCCGCTGCTGAAATAATATTCTGGATGCTCAGGTACGATTGCCTGCTGGGTGGAGGACCGATACAAACGGCCTCGTCGGCAAACCGTACGTGAAGGCTGTCGCGATCTGCTGTCGAGTAAACCGCGACAGTTTTGATGCCCATTTCACGACAGGTCCTGATTACACGCAGGGCGATTTCACCCCGGTTAGCAATGAGTATCTTTTTAAACATGTAGTTCAGTGAGTTTTCGTTCGCTGCATTATGCAGGTTCAACCAGGAACAACGGCTGGTCAAATTCTACCGGCGTTGCGTTTTCAACCAGGATCTTCACGATTTTACCTGATACTTCGGATTCGATTTCGTTGAACAGTTTCATCGCTTCGATCACGCAAACTACTTTTCCGGGCTTGATCTCATCGCCGATGTTGGCAAATGCAGGCGTTTCCGGGCTTGATGCACGGTAGAATGTACCGATCATCGGGGATTTAATGGTAATGAGGTTCGAAGAAGCTGGTTCTTTGGAAACCGCCGGCTCTGCCGAAGCTACCGGTGCAGCTGCTGCGGGCGCCGCAGGAGCAATTGCTGGTGCAGGTGCCGCAACGGGAGCCGCAGTGTAGGACACTACCGGCGCGGTTGCAAAGCGTTTTACCTTGATTTTCAGGTCTGCCGTTTCAATATTCACTTCATCAAGTCCCGACTGGGCAATGAAGTCAATCAGTTTTTGGATTTCTTTGGTTTCCATTTAATTAAGATTTAACCCTTTCTACGTAATCGTATGTGCGCGTATCGACTTTGATTTTCTGGCCTTCTTCGATGAACAAAGGAACCATAATCCGGGCGCCGGTTTCTACCTCGATGGCTTTCTTGGGAGAGTTGGCGGTGTCGCCTTTCAGGCCTGGCTCCGAGTAGGTAACGGTCAGTTCAACAAATGGGGGTAATTCGCAAATCAGCGCAGCATCGTTTTCAGTATTGATCAGGATCTCAACTTCTTGTCCTTCCTTCATCAGGTCGGCGTTGGTCACCAGTTTTTCGTCGATCAATACCTGGTCGAATGTCTCGGAGTTCATGAAGTTGAAGCCAACCTCATCTTTATATAGGAACTGGAACTTGTGTCTCTCTACACGTACAGGTGTAATGCCTGCGCCTGAGGAGAATGTATTGTCCAGTACTTTGCCGCTAGTAAGGCTTTTCAGTTTGGTACGTACGAACGCGTTGCCTTTACCGGGTTTCACGTGTTGAAATTCAATCACCTGAAAGAGATCATGGTTGAAGTGAATTACCAAACCGTTGCGCAAATCTGCAGTAGTTGCCATTTTTATGCTAATGAATTGTATGATAATGCTTTAATGAAAATCACATGCCTACGCTTCGATACCCCATTTGAGGTACATCGCGCCCCAGGTAAAGCCTCCGCCGAAAGCGGCCAGTATCAGGTTGTCACCCTTTTTAAGTTGTGATTCATAATCCCACAGGCAAAGCGGGATCGTCGCCGCTGTGGTATTTCCGTATTTGTGTATATTCATCATCACCTTGTCCATCCCGACGCCCATGCGGTTGGCGGTGGCTTCGATGATACGGCGGTTAGCCTGGTGAGGGACCAGCCATGCTACGTTATTGCTATTCAGGCCATTGCGCTCCATGATGTCGGCGGCAATATCGGCCATGTTTGTCACAGCGAATTTGAAAACCTGGGCTCCATCCTGATAAACATAATGCAGCCTGTTATCTACCGTTTCATGGGTAGGCGGATAGCGGCTTCCTCCGGCTTTCTGGTTAAGATAGGGGTAGCCCGCTCCATCCGATTTGATGATAGAATCCAGGATACCGTTTCCTTCGGTATCCGGTTCAAGGAGCACAGCACCTGCGCCGTCACCGAAAAGGATACAGGTCTTGCGGTCGGTATAGTCGACGATCGCGGACATTTTATCCGAACCGACCACGATGACCTTTTTATATTTTCCGGTTTCGATAAACTGGGAACCGAGTGTCAATGCATAAATGAAACCTGAGCAAGCCGCCTGGATATCGAAGCTTCCGACGTTACGGATGCCTGCCATATCGCAAATGAGGTTGGCTGTGCAGGGAAAAACAAAGTCAGGTGTGGTAGTAGCACAGATGAGCAGATCGACTTCTTCGGGACGTGTATTGGTTTTGGCAAGCAATCCCTTTACTGCCTCTGCACCCATATGTGAACTTCCTAAACCTTCGCCTTTAAGAATACGCCTTTCTTTGATACCTGTGCGGCTAACGATCCATTCATCGTTCGTCGCAACCATTGTTTCCAATTCTGCATTAGTCAACACGTAATCAGGTACATAACCTTGTATTCCTGTTATAGAGGCTTTAATATGGGTCATGATAAATCAACTATTCAAAATCCGAATAGATTTGGTAAAAAGGGACAGTTTCAGTTTTTTCATAGTCATGTGGTTGTCAGCATCCGTCGTTAGTTCAATGCCTGGGCAATGTGCTGATAAGCTTTGGATTTCACCTGCTTATAAGCCCAGCCAACCATATTTTTGATAGCCAGCGGCGTAGATACCCCGTGTGCGATCATCACATTTCCATTAACCCCGATAATGGGACTGCCTCCGATGGACTCATAGTTCGTCTGGTCGATAAAATCGTCCTGGAAACCTCGTTTCTTGGAAATCTCATAGAGTGATTCTCCAAGTTTAAACAAAATATTGCCCGTAAAGCCGTCGGTTACGATCACGTCGGCCTTGTTGGTGAAGAGATCTTTCCCTTCGATATTTCCGATGAAATTGATGCGCTTGTTTTGTTTCAGCAGGGGATAGGTGGCCTGCGAAGTGAGGGAGCCTTTTTGCTCTTCTTCCCCGATATTCATCAATGCAACCCGCGGCTTGTCGATCTGGAAAGTATGCTGGGCGAAAATCGAGCCGATTTCACCAAACTGCGAAAGTACTTCTGGTTTACAATCGGCATTGGCACCGATATCGAGCATCACGGCATAACCGCCTCCCACCTGCGGCACCAGTCCTGCGATGGCGGGACGAAGGATACCTTCAATGGCTTTAATGCTGAAAAGGGCGCCTACGTGCATGGCGCCTGTATTTCCTGCACTGCAGAATATGTCTACCTCTTTTTCTTTCAGAAGCTTGAAGCCTACTCCAATGCTGGAATTGGGTTTTTGAGAAAGGGCTTTGGTAGGATGTTCCCCCATCTCGATAACATCTTCTGCGTGAACGACGTCAACATTAGTAGGGGTGAAATTGTGCTGGTTGAAGATATCCCAGATCACGTTTTCACGGCCAATTAAAACGATTCTCGCCTCGGATGGTAGCTCAGAAGAGGCTTGGATCACCCCTTCAACAATTGCTTGCGGAGCTAAATCTCCCCCCATAGCATCTACCGCAATTTTCATTTACACGCTGTTATTTTGACAAATAAGTTAGAAACCGAAGGTGTAAATTTAGCAGATGTGCCGCAGTAAAAAAGAATTTCGCAACAACTTTTATAGGGCTGCTGCGAAATTGAATTGCTCATCGACTGAAACTAAACCGTTTTAGTATAGTTCTCAACTACAACTTTACCTCTGTAAACCAGGTTGCCTTCGTGTACGTGTGCACGGTGCAATTGGTGGATTTCTCCGGTTGTAGCATCAGTTCCCAACTGCTTTCCGGTAAGGAAATCGTGCGCTCTGCGTGAATCGCGACGGGTGCTGGAATGTCTCCGCTTAGGATGTGCCATGATATTTTTGGTCTATTGTTATTTACTATTTATGTTCCAGGGACTGAAATCCCTGGTTATTGTTGTTACTTTTTCAGTTTTTTGAGCGCTTCCCAGCGAGGGTCAACCTTCTCCTCATTTTCCCTTTCATCCCCTTCCTCCTCTGCTCCCGAAGTATACACCAGCGTTCCTTCTTCCTCATCGTCTTCGAGACTGAAATCGTCTTCTTCGGTACGCAGGCTCGGGTGGAGCTTCTTCACAGGCAATGAAAGCGCGATAAAGTCAAAAATGTAGCGCGCTACGTTGATCCTGTTCGTATTACGGCTGATGATCTCGATCTCTTCTGTGAGTTCTTCGTTGTGATCGCCGAACTTTAATATGATCCGTTCATCGGAATCCACCGGCTCTTCGAACGTTTCCAGGCTGCGGTCACAAGTCAGGGTTACGCTTCCTATTGTGTGAAAACGAAGCTGGATCATCGTCGCCGATTTGTTCAGGACAACGTGCGTTTTGAAATGCCCGTGTTCGATCAGATCCTGCTCCATTTCTTCAAAAAAAGCGTCGCCAGACTCCATATCATAGTCATACTGTTTGTCTTCCAAACCGTAAATGTCTATGTTGTATTTACTTAGCTCTTTCACTTTTTCTGTCAAAAGGAGTGCAAAGGTAATGTGTTTCAGATTAATAAAAAACATTGGGCCGGAAAATTGTTGCCTTCCGGGCGTTAATGTCTTTCACTATCAGATTTTTCGTGCCGGATTGCCAAAATAGGTAGCTCTCGCAGGTACATTCTCGACAACCACCGATCCGGCACCGATCCGCGCATTCTTGCCTACTTCAATTCCAGCCACAATTACAGCCCCGGAGCCGATGAATACGCCGTCGGCCAGTTTTACACGGTCGTTGATGATCGCACCCGCGCCTATGGTCACGAAATCGCCTACGATCGCCGAAGTGTCGATGATGGCGCCCGTTTGCACCAGGCAATGGTGGCCGATCACTGTCCGCGCGCCGATGGTAGCGTGCGCAGCAATGAGGTTGCCATGCCCGATGGCCGCCATACCCGAGATCACCGCCGTGTCGTGGACCGCGTTGACGGGCATATTTTTGTATTCCTCCGTCAGCGTTTCAACCAGCCGTTCCCGTACCGAACGCTCACCGATGGCGATGAATGCTTCGCACTTGGTACCCAGAATGCTGAGAAAGCTGGTATCGTCGGTATTGCCGAGCACGCTTACATCCGCAAATTCTTTGCCGTGCAACTCCGGATGGTCGTCGAGAATACCGTAAACGAGTACATTATTTCTTCTGAAAATATCGAGGGCCTGCATACCGAGGTCGCCGGCGCCGAAGATTAATACGGGGTTTTCCATAATTGAGATTGATATTGAATAAAAAGCCTTCATCTGAATGGTTAGTTCAAATGAAGACCAAAAACTTGCCGTTGGGCTGCCCTGGCGAAATTCCTAATGGAACTGCGGCAGTCGCACTGTGCTTACAGGAATGTCAGTCGGATCACAATGGGCTGCCCGAGGAAAAGTCCGTTTGGATTGACATTGTTTCCATAGTCATCCAGTTGGTTGTCGTAGTTGAAATTATATAATGCCTGAAGGTGTAGCGCTTTGATAAAGCGGCCACCGACGGGCTGGCTGTATCCGAGCCCCAGCATGGGCGAAGTAATCCATTTCCGGGCGTTGTATTTTTTATAGGTATCGGCTTCGACATTCAAAGCTTCGACTTCCCCGATCACATTGAGTTCCGGGATAATAGCATACATCAGAAAAGCCCTGCCGCCGTAGTAAATCGCATCGACGCCTGCCCATTTGGATTTGAAATACATTCCTGTCACGCCTACGCCAGCCACAAGGGATTCCGTCAGTTCGTACCCTGCCATAGGCGACACATTAATATTGGTAAGTGTTCCAAGGCTTACCCCGAAACTTCCACCCAGTCGCAGACGGTCAATAAACTTTCTGTTCTTAAAATCGTCCAGTTTCTTCTTTTCTGCCAGAACGGGTTTCTGATCCTGGGGCTTTCTTTCAACGGGAGGTACTTCCTTTCTTTCCGGTTGGTCCTTTCGAAGCGAATCGGGGCGGTAGTATTCATCGTTCTGGGCCATAAGCGAAGGACTAATCAAAACCGCCAGGAGAAACAGGATTGGCAGGAGAATTTTACTTTTCATCTTAAAATCGTTTATTTTATAATATTGTAACTGGTAACGTAGGACTATCTGTTTATTGTCTGCTGAAACTGCGCTTCCGGCCCCTCTTAACACCACGCGTTTCGTCTATGCATTATCACATTTCGGTACCAGACCCACAATCCCGTTTTCTTGACATTATTTATACCATTTCCGAAATCAATAGCGAACAGATCGAAATCCAGCTGCCGGCATGGCGCCCGGGGCGGTACGAGCTCCAAAACTTCGCCAAAAATATTCAATTTATTGAAGCAATATCAGCCGCCGGTAACAAACTGCCTTTGCATAAGGTAACCAAAGACCGATGGCGGGTTGGAACTGCGGGTGAAAACGAGGTGCGCATACATTATACTTATTACGCATCTATCCAGAATGCGGGCAGTAGTTACGTAGACGAGGAATTGTGGTATCTCAATTTCATCAACTTCTGCATGTACACCGAAGGCCGCATCAACGAATCCTATCGCGTGGAGCTCGATTTGCCCGAAGGTTACCAGATTGCCTGCGGATTGCCTGCGGCAGGGAAGAATGCATTATCGGCCAGGGATTTTTATCAACTGGTTGATAGCCCGATGCTGGCTTCGGAAACGCTGCAGAAGTGTGAATACGAGGTTCGCGGCATTCGGTTCAAAATATGGATGCATGGCAACCTTAAACCCAACTGGCGGCGCATCGAGCGCGATTTTCGCCGCTTCTCACGTGAGCAGATTGCCATGATGGGTGAGTTTCCTGAAAAAGATTACCATTTCCTGAACCTGATTTTACCTAACGCATTCTACCACGGCGTCGAGCATCAGAATTCCACGATGATCGTGCTGGGGCCCGACGATGAAGGTGAAGGCCTCTATTCCGACCTCCTGGGCGTGAGTTCGCACGAACTTTTTCATGCCTGGAATATCATCCGTATCCGTCCTGCGGAGCTTTTACCCTATGATTTTACGAAAGAGAATTACTTCCGTACCTGTTTTGTGGCCGAGGGATGTACCACTTATTATGGCGACCTTTTCCTGAGACGGGCAGGCGTTTTCAGTGAGGAAACCTATGTGAAAGAATTACAGGTCTACATGAAGCGCCATTTCGAAAGCAGCGGCCATGCGGCACAGTCGCTCGTGGAGTCGTCGTTTGATCTTTGGCTGGATGGCTATGAAAAAGGCATTCCGAACCGTAAAGTATCCGTTTACCACAAGGGCGCATTGGTAGCCCTCATTCTGGATTTGTATTTAAGGAAGAAAACCAATCATGCGCAGTCGCTGGACGATGTAATGCGGCTGCTATGGGTGCGTTTCGGCAAACCATTTATTGGTTATACAATTGAAGATTACATAGGCATCGTCGAGGAAGTGGCAGGCGAATCGTTGGAATGGTACTGGGAAGAGTGCATTTTCAGCGCCACCCCGCTCGAAGACCGCCTGAACGAGGTACTCGCATTCGTGGGATTACAAATGTCGGTTTTTAGTAATGGTAATGTGCAACTGAACGTGCTGGATGATTTCAAGGCGCAGGTGCAGCGTGAAAAATGGCTTGAAACCGTGCAGGTGCTCACGATCGAAGAGGAGGAATTGGAAGGCGAAGAAGAAGAGTAACGGCCGATGGTCAGGCAAGTTCTGCTTGTAATGCACCTTCCAGGTCGCCGTACCGGTAACTGAACCCCGTTTCGTTTTCAATTCGCTCGTTTACCACATAATTTCCTCCCAGCACGACTGCGGCCATCTCTCCGAAGACGAGTTTCAATGCAAATGCGGGGACATTAGGAAGCCATTGCGGGCGGTGCAGGACCTTGCATATGGTGTTTGTGAGGTCTTCGTTCGTTACAGGCGGCGCCGCAACTGCATTATAAGCACCTTGCCAGTTTTCATTTTCCAGTGCTTCGATGTACAATCTGCACATATCGTCGAGATGTATCCAGGAAATCCATTGTTTGCCGGAGCCCAGCGGCGCGCCTACGCCGAGGCGTGCGGGTAATGCCATTTTAGGGATTGCACCGCCATCTTTGCTGATTACAATTCCCGTACGAAGCTTGGTAGTCCTTGTGCCCAATGCGGCAATTTCATCTGCAGCTTTTTCCCATTCGACGCTCACATGCGAGAGGAAATCGTTTCCGGCAGGTGAGGTTTCCGTATTTCGCTTGTCGCCGGTATCCTGACCGTAATAGCTGATGCCGGAGGCTGATACAAATGCTGCCGGTTTTACCTGCTTTTCGGCGAGTTTTCGGGCGATAAGTCTGATCGATTCGGTGCGGCTTTCGAGAATGGACTTTTTGCGATCTTCGGTCCAGCGGCCTTCTGCAACGTTGCTGCCGGCCAAATGCACGAGAAAGTGCACGTCGTCGACCGCGCCTTCTTCAATATAAGCTTTATTAATATCCCATTCAAAAACCTGAACGGAAGGTATGCTTGTCTTTTTCCGGCTCAGAAATGCGACTTCGTAGCCCTTATCGAGCAGCATTTGCGTGAGCCGTTTTCCGATAAGTCCCGTTCCACCGGTGATCAGTACTTTCTTTCCCATAAAAATTGGTTTGAAAAAAGCATACCACGCTAAATTTCGAGCTGTTGCGAGGCGTCGCCCGGCGAGGCGTCGCCCGGCGAACCGTCGCCCGGCGAACCGTCGCCCGGCGCTTCCTGTTCGATCGCTTGTGTTACGCGCGCGACCATTTCTTCTACCGATTCGTCAGGGTGGAAATGCATGGGCGGTTTGAACTGCACGGTCAGCCTGGTGTTCCGTTTTTTGAAACGCAATCCTTTTTTATCAAAAGCTCTTCTGAATCCGTTGATGACGACCGGGATGACAATAGGGTGATGGTCGTTGATCAGGTGCGCAGTGCCTTTACGTACAGGGGCATACGGTTTGGTGGTTCCTTGCGGGAAACTTACCACCCAGCCATGCTGCAAACCCATTCCGATACGGTCCTGGGCGGAAGTGTCGAGCTGGCGTTTTACGTCCTCGCCGTTTGCCCGCCACGAGCGCTCGATGGTAATGGCCCCACCCATGCTGAACACTTTGGGTAAAAAACCACCTTTCATCGTTTCGGCTGCGGCTACATAGTACATTCTTGCCCTCGGGGAGAGCAGGTAAAATGGCGGGGACATGGTATCCTTGTAGCCCCATTTGACGGCGCAAAAAATGTGGAAGAATGCGATCACGTCGGCGAAATAGGTCTGGTGGTTTGACAGGAACAACACGCCCTGGTCCGGGAGATCCATCAGGTTTTCGGTGCCGGTAATGCGGATCTTATTGACAGCCGTGTAACGATAATAGGTGAACCAGCCGAGTATGAAAATTAGTAATCTTTTAATAACCAGAAAGTTGCCGAACGGGTCCTTCTCGAAAAGACCCAGAAAATCCATTCGGGCGAGCCAGGAAGGAAGCGCGCTGTATGTGATTTTTTTAAAACTCATAGTGCAGTAAATGATTAGCACGCATAGGCATCATGCAACGAAGGTCAGGGTTCTCTTTTAAAATTTTGGTACCACAAAGGCTCCGCCCAATGTGCGGACGAAGACGTAATTTAGATAATATGCGGAGCCAAAGTAAAATATTTTTTGCCGGTTGCCTAAATGCTGACGGCGCCAAGCCGAAAGCCGAAAGCCGAAGTCACTATTTGGCATGATTCTTTGCATATAATTGGTGAGAACCTTTAATTTTGACCAACTCCTTCATTTAAGTCATTTTTCAAATTTTATGAAAATGAAATACGCATTTCGCATTCTGCCGGCAGTTGTGGCGGCAGGAATGCTCGCAGGTTGTTCCAAAAATCCGGTGACCGGTAAGAAAGAGATCGTCTTTATGTCGCAAGAAAAAGAGATCGCTCTCGGAGCCGAATCGCACCCGTCTATTGTGGCCACAATGGGCATTTACGACGATAAGAACCTGCAATCCTTCATCAACGAAAAAGGTATGGCCATGGCGAAGATCTCCCACCGGCCTGATTTGCCGTACAAATTCTTTATCGTAGACTCTCCGGTGGTCAATGCATTTGCCGTGCCCGGCGGTTACGTATATTTTACACGGGGAATTATGGCGCATTTCAATAATGAAGCCGAATTCGCCGGGGTACTCGGGCACGAGATTGGCCATATCACCGCACGTCACTCGGCACGTCAGCAGACTTCGCAGATTTTTGGCCAGGTAGGGCTCGCGGCTGGGATGATCCTTTCCCCGCAGGTACGCGCCATGGGCGAGCAGGCGCAGCAGGCGCTGGGCTTGTTGTTTTTGAGTTACAGCCGCGACCATGAAACGGAATCCGATAAAATCGGGGTTGACTATTCCAGTAAAATCGGGTACGACGCCAGGGAAATGGCAGATTTCTTTGGTACTCTGAAAAGAATCTCCGAGAAAGCGGGACAGACTATTCCTACGTTCCAATCAACCCACCCCGATCCGGGCGACCGTATGCAGAAGGTAGGCAAGCTGGCTGCGGAGTACCAGACCGCTCATCCGGGCAAATACAATGTGAACCGCGATGTGTACCTGCGTAAAATCGACGGGATTATTTATGGTAACGATCCGCAGCAAGGCTTTGTTGAAAACAACAATTTCTACCATCCGTCGCTCAAATTCCAGTTTCCGGTACCGAGCGGCTGGCAATATGAAAACTCGCCGGCTCAGTTCCAGATGGCAGCCAAAGACGGTAAATCAATGATGCTGTTCACCCTGGCGCAGGGCAAGACATTGGAAGAAGCGGCGCAGGCAGTGGTGAAAAATTATGGCTTGAAAGTGATTGAAAACGAGAAGGCGACTATCAATGGTAACCCGGCGGTTGTGATGGTATCGCAGCAAGTGGAGCAGGGCGCTAACGGCCAGGCAGCGGCTGCAACGGCCAACACGATCCAGGTTGCCACGTGGCTGATCCAGTATGGCGGCAACATTTATGCCATCCATGGTGTGGCAGCGGCAGGCAACTTTGCAGCGAATGCGGGACAATTCCGCTCGGTAGCGCAGGGTTTCAAATCCGTTTCAGACCCCGGCATCCTGAACCGCCAGCCGGAGCGCATCCGCATTAAAACTGCCCAGCGTGACGCGACACTACGCGATGTGTTGAAAGACAATAACCAGCCGGATAGCAAACTGGATGAACTGGCGATCATCAACGGTATGGCGCTGACAGACAAGGTAGCGAAAGGATCTCTCTTCAAAACCCTGGGCAAGTAAACACTACTTCGAAAAATAGGAGAGCGGCGGCATCAACAATGTCGCCGCTCTTTTTGTTAGCCGTTCATCACAGTCATTCAACCATTAGTCAAGGGATCGAAAACTTTTCTCTTTGAAATTTGGTTGATATATCAACACAATTTACCTTTGTAACATCATGAGCGCAAACATAGATAGCTGGCAGAATCTTAGGGAAGAATTGAAGAACTCGTTGCAATTCAAATTGGGGGCCGTTACTAAGACGGTTTTCAAGAAGATGAATGCGGAGCTTGTCAATGAAGGTATACCCGTTCTGGCCGAGCAGCTGCCGATTCTGATGGTTGTATATTTCCAGGAGCAAGCGCGGACGCAGCAGGACATTGCCAATATCTTGCAAAAAGATAAAGCCGGTATCCAGCGTTCTGTGCAGACATTACATAAGGATGGTTTCCTGAAAATTGAAAGTGACATTGAGGACAAAAGAAAGAACCTGATATCACTTACGCCAAGCGGGAAATTTGTTTGTGAACGCATTCAGTCGCTGGCGATCGCTTTTAACAACCAGATTATGGAGCATTTTACGGAGCAGGAATGGACGACTTTCCTGGGATATCTGGACAGAGTCGTCAAAATAGTAGACAAATAAATTTTTTTGAAAAGATAGTTGATATATCACCAGTAGAGGTATCAACTATCTAAGATTAGCCACAAAATCAACAACAGGTCAAAATGAAAGTGAAATGGATAGCCGCAATGATCGCAGTCGCCGCCTCGGTGGCGCCGGGTTGGGCGCAGACGCGCCTGACGCTGAAAGATTGCATTGCCTACGGGATCAAGAACAACGGGAATGTCAAAATAGCGCAGTACAAGGAAAGTACGTCGGTGCAGCAGGGACGTGAGGCTTTGGCGGGATACTTACCGCAGGTGGCGGGTACGGCCTCGCTTGACGACAACCTGAAACTGCAATCGACCGTGTTGCCGGGGGCGCTTTTCGGAGGGGAAGACCGCCGTGTTGCATTGGGTACCAAATACCAGAGCAATGCATCGGCACAGGTGGATCAGGTGATTTTCGATCAGTCGCTGCTGGTGGGCATCAAAGCCAATAAGCCGAACCAGGAAAATGCCGTATTGAACTCGAAGAAGACCAAAGAAACGATCATATATAATGTAGCAAATGCCTATTACCAGGTGTTTGTGACCCAGCAGCAGATCGCGCTTTTGAAAGACAATTTGGATAAAACCAGCCAGATCCTGGCCACATTGAAACTGCAACTTGACAACGGCGTGATCAAAAAGGTTGATTACGACCGCACGCAGGTGAATTTGAACAACATTAAATCGCAGCTGACCCTGGCTGAGAGCAATCTTACACTTTCTCAAAACCAGTTGAAATTCCAGATGGGAATGCGATTGAGCGAGCAGCTCGAACTGGCTGACAATCCGTTGGATCAGCCTTTCAAACTCGTGGAGCCTGGCGCATTCGACGCATCCAACCTCACCGATTTCAAAATTCAGAACCTGAACATGGAATTGCAGGGCCTGGAAAAAGCCCGGATCAAAGCTGGCTATCTACCCAAAGTATCAGTTTACGGCCGTTACGGTATGCAGGCGCTCGGTAATGACCTGGGTACGTCTTGGGGCAACTGGTTCAGCTATGGAGCCATCGGCCTGAAACTGAACATCCCGATTTTCGATAGCTTCCGTCGCGACGCACAATACAAGCAGGCCGATCTGAACCTGATGACGCAGAAAGAGCAATTGAAGCTCAATGTGCAGAACTACGAATTGCAGAACAGCAACGCATTGACCCAGCTCCAAAAAGCGAAATCCAGCTTGGCAAGCGACGAAAATAATGTAGCCCTGGCAAAAGAAGTCTATGATGTAACAACACTTCAATACCGCGAAGGCACCGTTCCGCTGACCGATTTGCTCAATGCCGAAACCTCGTACAAAGAGTCGCAAAGCAACTATATCAACTCAATGCTGAGCTATTACCAGGCGAAACTGGGCTTGGAACAATCAACAGGCAGCCTCAACGATTTTTACACATCATTACCATAGCACTTCATTAACAAACCAACATTTATTCACTCATTGACTCATTCGACATTCAGTCATTCGGTCATTCAGTCATTCAAAATTATGAAGCGAAAACTCATCATCATCGGTTCCATCGTCATTATAGGCGTTTTGATCGGCGTGCGACTTGTTGCCAACAAGGCGAAGATCGACGAAAAGAAGAAAATGCCGGACAACAAGAATGTAACCATTCCGGTAACGGCCATTGCGGTAAAGGAAGGCAGCGCCGATCAGCAACTCGTTCGTACCGGTAGCCTTATTCCTTATAAACAGGCCGAAATTATGGCCACTGCTGCTGGAAAGGTATTGTCTGTGAAATATGAGCTTGGTACGCATGTGTCGCAAGGCGCAACGCTTGTGAAAGTGGATAGCAAATTAAAAGAGCTGTCGCTTGAAGCTACCGAGTTGAATATCAATAAATTGAAAAAGGACACTGACCGTTATTCCAAACTGTTGGCAGGTAATGCGGCGACCGAAGTGCAGGTGAACGATACCAAATACAACTACGACAATGCATTGAACCAGGCCGAGCAGATCAAACAACAGATCAGCGACGCGTCCATTCAGGCGCCTATCAGCGGCCGCATTGTAAAGAAAAACATCGAGCCGGGTGAGTTTGTGAATGTCGGTACTTCGCTCGGTACCATCCTGGACGTATCGCGCCTGAAAGTGCAGGTGATGATCAACGAAAATGATGTGTATAAACTCAAAGAAGGCCAGCACGTGCAGGTGAGCACCAGCATTTTCCCCGGTAAAAAAATCGACGGCGTGATCTCCTACATTGCGCCACAAGGCGACGAATCACACAATTATCCGGTGGAAATTGTGGTGAAGAACTCAACCGAGCTGAAAGCCGGTACATTCGTCACTGTTGAATTCCAGCAAAAGAGCAGTGCGCAATCGCTCCTCATCCCGCGCAGCGCGCTCGTGGAAAGCGTGCGTAACCCGTATGTGTACGTGGTGGAAGGCGGCGTGGCAAAACAGCGGAAGATCGAAGTAGGTCGCGAAGTGGGCGACAATGTGGAAGTGTTGGCTGGCTTGAAATCGGGCGAAACGGTGGTTACTACCGGACAGATCAACCTGAGCGAAGGCGCGGCGGTGACCATTACAAAATAAGTTTCATCAGCAAACTGAAAGCATTATGTCAATTACTGAAGTAGCCGTAAAAAGACCGCTCTTCATCACCGTAGTATTCGTCGTATTGATACTGTTCGGTTTGATCAGCTATAACCAGTTGTCTTACAACCTTCTGCCTAAATTCGAGGCCAATGTTGTGAGCGTGATGACGACCTACCGCGGGGCTTCCGCGGATGAGGTCGAAACGAACGTGACGAAGCATATCGAGGACGCGGTATCGGCCATTGAAGGGCTGGACCAGATCAACTCCACTTCACAGGAAGGTGTATCGTCCGTGATTATTCAGTTGAAACAAGGCATTAGCGTCGATCTGGCGCAACAGGAAGCGCAGCGGAAAGTGGAGCAAGTGATTTCACTGCTTCCGGACGATGCCGACCGCCCCGTGATCAACAAATTCTCAACCGACGAAATCCCGGTTTTGAGAATGGGTGTTACCGCGAATTTGTCGCCCTCCCAACTGTACGATTTGATCGACGACAAGCTGAAACCACAGCTTTCGAACGTGAGTGGCGTGGGCCAGGTGACTATTATTGGTGGCACAGAGCGCCAGATTCAGGTGAATATCAGTCAGGATAAATTGAAGGCTTACCATTTGTCGATCAGCCAGGTTTCGGCTGCGATTAACAATGCGAATACTTCCTATCCCGCCGGCCAGGTGAAAACCCAGGACGACCAGCTTTCGATCCGTTTCGACGCGAAACTGACGACGGTTGAAAACCTTAGAAATGTAATCGTAGGCCGCTCGTCGAATGGCGGACAGATCTTCCTGCGCGACATTGCGGAAGTGTACGACGGCGCGGCCGATGCAACGGCTGTAAACCACATTAATGGTCGCCCGTCGGTGGCATTGCAGATCCAGAAACAATCTGACGCCAATGCCGTGGATGTGAGCAAGCTCACCCGCGAGCGTTTGACGGGTTTGGAAAAACAATATGCGTCGCAGGGTTTGAAATTCAACATTGCTTCCGATCAGTCGATTTACACATTAGCTTCTGCCGACGCGGTGGTGTTTGACCTTGGACTGGCGGTTCTGATCGTGTCCGTAGTAATGCTTTTGTTTCTGCACAGCTTCCGGAGCTCGATGTTCATCCTTGTGGCATTGCCGTCGTCGATGATCCCGACGTTCATTCTGATGAGCGTAATGGGCTTTTCGCTGAACCTGATGACGCTCATGGCGCTATCGCTCGTGGTAGGTATCCTCGTCGATGACTCCATTGTGGTTTTGGAAAACATTAACCGCCACCTTGAAATGGGCAAAAGCCGCTGGCAGGCCGCATTGGACGGCCGGGCAGAGATCGGTTTCACCGCTTTGGCGATTACCCTTGTGGACGTCGTGGTATTCGTGCCGCTTGCATTGACGCAGGGCCTTATCGGTAACATCCTCCGCGAATTCTCGCTCGTAGTCGTATTCTCGACATTGATGAGTTTACTCGTGTCCTTTACATTGACTCCCTTGCTTGCCTCCCGTTTTGGTAAGTTGGAAGTCTTGGATAAAAACAGCCTTTGGGGACGTTTGAACATTGGTTTTGAAAAATTCCTGGATAATATCAAAGAAGAATACGGAAGGATATTGACCTGGGTACTCGGCCACAAACGCTACATTTTCCTGCTTTCAATCGTATTGATCGTCGGGTCCATTGCATTGGTACCGGGCGGATTCGTGGGAGCGGCATTCATGCAGCAAAGCGACCGGGGTGAGTTGAATGTGTCGATCGAATTGGCGCCGACAGCGTCGGTTTACCAAACCAATCAGGTAGCGCAACGTGTTGAGAAAATCCTTTTGGCTAAACCGGAGGTAACCAGGGTATTTACCAACGTCGGTTATAGCAGCACTGGTTTGGGGACCACTTCGAACAGTAACATTGCGGATCTGACGGTTCAATTGGTGGATAAAAAAGAGCGCACCATATCGTCCGAAGAATTTGGTCAGGGTATTCAAAAAGAAATCCTGCAAATCCCGGGCGTAAAAGTGACCGTCGCACCGACTTCCATTACCGGTAATGCCAACCAGGCACCAATCCAGGTGGCCGTAAAAGGTACCGACATGGCAGTGATCCGAAAAGTTGCTGCACAGGTGAAAGACATCGTGGCATCCGTACCGGGTTCTTCCAACGTTGATTACTCGGTGGATGATCCCAAACCGGAGGTCGGTGTAACCCTTGACCGCGAGAAAATGGCCCAACTAGGCATCAATGCCGCCGAAGTGGGAGCCACATTGCAAACTGCATTCCGCGGCGACGACCGGTCGAAATTCAAACAGAAAGGCAAGGAATACGACATTATGGTTAATCTCGACCAGTTCGACCGCTCCAAAGCCGACGACATCCGTCACCTGACGTTTGTAAACAGCTCCGGCCAGACATTCGAACTGTCGCAATTTGCGACGATCCGGGAAGGAATGGGCGAAAGCGTGTTGCAGCGTATCGACCGTCTGTCATCCATTACCATTAATTCGCAGGTAGTAGGCCGTCCATCCGGTTCCATCGGCGCCGACATTCAGGCCAAAATGGCGAAAGTGAAACTGCCGGAAGGCATCAGCATCGAGTACCGCGGCGATTTGAAAAACCAGGCCGACGCATTCGGCAGCCTCGGAGCCGCATTGGTGCTGGGTATCGTGTTGATCTACCTCATCATGGTGGCGCTTTACGAAAGTACCATTTACCCGTTCGTCGTGCTCTTCTCGATCCCGGTTGCATTGGTCGGTGCGCTCACCGCCCTCGCACTTACGATGGAAAGTTTAACGATCTTCTCGATCGTGGGTATGATTATGCTTCTCGGATTGGTAGCCAAAAACGCGATCCTGATCGTCGACTTCGCCAACCAGCTGAAAGAAGAAGGTTTTGCATTAAAAGAAGCCCTCATCGAAGCTGGCAAAGAACGTCTCCGCCCGATTTTGATGACGACCATTGCCATGATCGCCGGTATGTTGCCTATCGCCCTCGCATCAGGTGATGGGGCTGAGGTGAAGAATGGTATGGCGTGGGTGATTATTGGTGGTTTGACAAGCTCGTTGCTGCTGACGCTGTTCCTGGTGCCTAGCGCTTACTATGTGGTGGATAGGATTAAGGAGCGGTTTGCGAAGGGGAAGAAACAGAAGGCTAAGGAGGAGATGGTTTTGGAGGCGTAGAAGTTTCGAGACGCAGCTGATAAGAAAATAATCCAATACAAGCGCCTCGTTCTATCAATGAATGCGCCCCGCTAGTGTCACACTGAGCGAAGTCGAAGTGCATTGCGAGATGCCAATGAGCATCGTGCAATTATCCTTCGACTGCGCTCAGGATGACAGGGGCGCGAGTCATTTAAGCTCTCACACTCTCAATGCGCTGCATGAAAAACACCAGCTCCCTGAAAGTCATGAAAATGTCACTAACACGCGGGTTGTAGCCAGCCTCCTGCTGGAACGCCATTGCATCGCTGTAAATCGACCATAGGTGCTCCCGCATTTCGGAAGGGCTGCCTGCGTTTAACAGTTCCTTTACTTGCCTGCCGTAGGCTAGGCAAACCGAATCCTCAGATTCGGGAATGTGTGTTGATGGTGTCATGATGATAATGTGTTAGGATGAATGAAATGCCCTGCATTAGGTGTCCTAACGCCATTATCAGCGTTCGGGGGACTTTCGAAACACCCACACCATAGCAGGGCAAAAACTTGAAGCTTTTTCATGATAGATAATGTTTAAGGAAAGCGTAAGTTGGGGAAGTGCTGGGAGAAATGCAAGGAGGTGTTGATACGATTATCCGCCGGTTATAATTGTAAGAAAACAAAATCGCTGACAGCTCGGACTTGCCAAATGAAGGGAGTGAGACCAATTTGACTTAAAATTCAAATAATTCAATCACCTCACATTCTCCAACCTTCCTACCACCTTCTTGAAAATACCCAATCGTTCCAACTTTCAAAAATTCCTTATGGTAGGGGATGAACTCATTGCTGACTATCCACATTCGTGCAGTGCCAGACATTGGAGCGTATTCTGTTTCATCTAGTATGCGACCATTCTCATCTTCGAACTCCGGCCAGATCATGTAGAGCGAATGCTTGAACTTACCGTCATTCTTGTAGTGGAAGTTACATCTGTAATGCTGCGATGCAGGACTGTACCGGCCACCTTCTTCATAGGAATACAGCCGGTATCTGACCCGGAAATTGGGTTTTCGGTTGAAGGAGATTTCGTAGGGCCGGAATTCAGGCATGTCGGTCGGTAAATCTAACGAACGGTGATATTTGGAACTGTGCCGTTTAAGTTAGGAGCTTTCTTCTTTTTGGATTTGCCTTCTACCTGCCTTTGCGCTGCCTCGGCATTCAAAATTTGTTCAATCGTCTCAAATTTAATAATAGGCGCCTTCCCAACGAGCAATGCCAGCTCAATCAACTTGGAAATGGTGAAATTGAAATTGCCATTTAGAATTTGAGACACGTAGGAAGGCGAGACATTTAATTTCTCTGCCACCTGCTTCTGGGTCAGGTTATTTTCCTCCATGTAGGTGTTGAGTAGGTTGAAAACCTGAATCTGTACTTTTGCGAGCCAGTATCCGCTACCTCGCAAAATTTCCTCGCGTTCTGTCATAAGTTCTTGTGGTTAAATTCCCTGTGAATGAATCTCCTTTAATAGTCGTTCCAGATATTTAAAATCCGCTTTCTGGTCAGTCTTGCGACCACCAATTAAAATTACCCTTCCTGTTTTTTCCAGCTTGAAGAGATAGAAGCGTAAGTGCTTACTTTTAGCCTCGTAAAGCTGGTAGGGCAATTTTCCGAGCTTCAATTGGCGAAAAATCGTTTTAGGCAACGTTACAAGATTGCATGAATCTTCAATGGTTGAATAAATCTTTTCAATTTCAAAATTTAACACGGCATCGCGCCTCATAACTTTTTCAAACTCGTCGATTGGGCAAATCTGGTTAATGGCCAGCTTGAAAAGTTTGATTCTTGTCGATGACACCTTACTTGATAACCGAATGCTGAACTTTGTCATAAAGTTAAGTTATAACTTAATACTTGTCAAGTCAGAAACACGACTTGTTTCAGCAGAAGGCTTTGTTATGATCTCATTTAATCTGTTTTCGGAAGACCAATGAGTGGGCGGCTTTTATCAATGAATGACCGGCGATCATCCTTGCAGATTTAACATTGAGCGTTAGATTTACAAGGAAGCAGAAAGTCACCAGCCAGGCCAACCCGTCATGCATACCCGCCCAAGGCGGAAGATATTTTAATATATGTTCTACATTCACAATATGAAAAACCACATTCTCTCAGTGCTGATGCTGCTTTCAGGCATGGCCGCCCGCGCCCAACAGGCCCCGGAAGCAGGTCTGCGAAGCCGCTATATCCAACTTGTGAAAGGAAGCGAACAATCAGATTTTCGCCGGGTAGAACTGCGTTCCGACATTGACACAACCTGGTTCCGATGGAAAGAGCGGGGATATAGCTTTGGATTTGTCCCTGGTAAAACGCCGATGTACACGACCGTAAACGGTATCCTGAGCACGCCGTATATGATCCAGGTCCGGGGTAATGCCGAGGAGCGGAACAGGAAACGCTGGGGTTACCATGTGTTTGAAGGGTATGCCAAAGACGATAAATCCCGCATTACCATGCTCGTCAACAAACACGTGGAGGCGGAGAGGCCGGTGGCGGAGCTTTACTATTACTCCACGGTGTATAACCACGATGAAACGGCCTATAACTGGTTCAAAATCGGCTCCGACGTTCGGCAGCATTCCTTTATGTTCGGGCGGGATAAGGCATTGTTCTATGGTTCGCTGAAACTGACCAATGCATTAACCCTCGGCGCTATTGGAAAAGAAGATATTTCAACCACAAAACCGGCCGGTGATGACGAACAGAATGCGGAGAAGGACGCCAAATATGTCAATTACAAGGAACTGAAAAACGGCGGGGACGGGACGATCTTCTACGATAAAGACCGTGACATCGTAGTGATCAAAATCAAAGGAAAATGGATGAAAGTCGCTGTCGAAGCACTGCCGGAGGGAGTTAGTTATGATTTTTGAGATGATTTAAGTCTATCAGGAATGTCACCCTGAGCGAAGTCGAAGGGCCCGGCGCGATGTTCACGGTGCCGTATGGACTGTCTTCGACTTCGCTCAGACTGACATTTTTGCAAGTGCTCAGGGTGACATTTTCGACTTCGCTCAGACTGACATTTTTGCAAGTGCTCAGGGTGACATTTTCGACTTCGCTCAGACTGACATTTTTGCAAGTGCTCAGACTGACATTTTCGACTTCGCTCAGACTGACATTTTTGCAAGTGCTCAGGGTGACATCGATCTAACTTATTATCACTCCCACTTCTCCCCAAGCACTTTCATCCAATACCCCCCAACCACAGATCTTGCCCGAAATCCGACCGACTTTCCATTGGTCGTTTCATGCCAGTCCGACAGCGGAATGCGGTCCGAAGTACCATTTGCAAATTTGTAAACGGGCTGTATTAACGCCTGGAAATCCTCGGGCTTTTCGGCCATGGTGGCCGTCCAGATGATCCAATCAGATTTGGAGTAGGTCTTGCGGCTGTCCAGCGGGAGGCCGAAAGGTTGCTGTTTGGTTAGATAATAGGCGATCTCTTTCTGAGCTACTGTTTTCGGAAACACATTCAGGCCGAGAAGTTTATCCCAAACAAGGTTGTATTTCTGGCTCCAAGTACCCTTTTTGTCGAACGTCAACGCGTAATGATCGCCGTCGGCGGCCATTTGCATCCATTTTTGGGCGAAGTCTTTGGTTAATGCATTCACTTCCGTTGCTTCTTTGGACTCTCCGAGTTGTTCGGCCATTTTTGCGTAGCAGGCCAGACCCATAATGGCCTTAATCGATAAGTTGGTGTTCCGTGCCAAATGGCCTGCAAAATCGTCGGTGCAGAGCTGGTTAGCAGGGTCGAAGCCTTCTTTTTTCAAATAATTTGCCCAAATGCTGAGCGTTTTCCAGTGTTTTTTGGCGAAATCGGTGCTTCCCTCGGCTTTGCAAATGGCGTAGGTGAGAATGAGCATATTGCCGGATTCTTCCACGGGCATGTCCTCACCGTACGTCTGTCCGTTCGCGAGCGGGTATGTGCCGACATCGTGCGCGGCGAACGGTTTGGTCCATTTGCCGCTTTCGGAATAATAGAAAATAGGTTCGAGCATGCCTTTGAGCAGCGTCGGGTTGTAAAGCAGGAAGAGTGGCGCCGATGGATAAGTAACATCAACCGTTCCAATAGAGCCATTGCTGAAATTTTCTTTCGAGAAAAACAATGGCGTGCCAGTTGGATCGGCTACGAGTTTGTGCGCGGAAATGGCCTGACGGTAGGCTAGCACGCAGAGTTCGGCATATTGTTTTCCTCCGGCTTTGAATGCATCGTCGTAGATCGTCTTGTCGGTTTCTTCGCAGCTTTGAAGGATTTTCGCAAAATCGGTTTCTGCGCTTTTCAATTCTCCGCCAATGGTTTTGTTGCCGTCACGGTTCCACCACGGACGCAGGTTTTGGCCAAAATACTGAACCGAATAGCCATCGTCATAAGCCAGCAATGCATGGAGCGATTTACTTTCCGCACCTACCTTTCCTGCATTCAATATCAAACCCATTGATTTTGTATCCGCAGGAGCGGCACCAGCCTGGTCAACGCTCAATGTGCCTTTGGAAGCAAATTCTTTTATTAAATCAGTCGATAAACTGATTGCTGAACCCTTCACAGTGCCTTGCGGAGCTGCGAGATAGGCCTGGCCCCAGTCGATTCGGACATCGTCGCCTTTTCTGGCCAGCGGGTTTTGAACCGCATTAGCGAGGGATAATGTCGTTAGGCCGTCTTGATTCGCCTCTTTGCCGGTAACCGACTGACTCGCGTCGTTTGTAGCCCAAAGCCCGGAAACGGAGTTCAGAATGCTGACGTCATGCTGCTTTCCGTCGGCTGATTTTACTTCATAAATCACATAATTCACCGGACGCGAAAGCAAATCCAGATCCTTTGCGATCAATGGAGCGACAAATCGTACGGTCAGCTGCACCGCGCCCGCCTCAAAACGATAGACGGATTGGGTTGCCTTCATTTCAAAACCGATCTGTTTCGCCAATGCAATGGCATCGGCCCCTTTTGGAGCAATTTCGTCGGCCAGGCCAATATCAATATATCCCGGTCCAGCGCCATTTTTCACATAAGCGGCCAGCGTATTTTTGCCTTTTTTCAATGCTTTCGCCGCAGCCGGACTAATCGGTCTGAACTCATAATCACCCGTAAAGCAAGGCGCGCAATCGTAAGCGGGCACACCGTTGATGAATACCTGCACATCGTCGTCGTGGAAGATATTCAGGACCGGCTTTTCGAAATCGACGTTTGCAAGATTAAAATCGCGGCGATACCAGAGTTCCTGCGGGAATTCGGTCCCGCCTTTGAGCATGGCGTCATTGCGGTCGTGCGTACCGAATGGTGCAGGTCCCTGTTTCCAGGTGCTGATGTTGTAGCCGTCTTTGAACCACCATTTCGGGTCGGGCTTGGTGGTGGTGAATTTGGCGGTGTAGGCTTCCTGCTTGGCGGTTGGCAGGATGGTTTTCACCTCAGCAGTCGCTGCGCCCAGGAAGCGGTAAGTCTTGCCATCGACACGGATAAGACCGTCCATCGGATGCGGCTTGCCGGTCCAGTGTTTGGTGGTGGAGCCCGAAAGCTGATCGCCGAAGGACCATACGCTGGTGTAGGGATCAATGGTCACCAGCGGCGTGGCGGGTGGTCGGATAGTTTGGGCAAAAATCGTTGAGGTGGTGAGTAGCGTCAGCGCGGTAAGCCAGCGTTTGAGCATAGTTTCGGTCGGTTTTTTAAAAATAGCGTTTAGAAAAATCCCGTAATGATAGGGGATAAGTTCTATACAGCGCAAACCGACGCCTACTTCTTCCCAAACGCCGCCTTCCCGCTATCCAGAAACGAAGCAAATTTCGCCGGATCGAGGTCGTAGTTTTTAGGCGCTACGAGCAGGTTGCCTTCATGATCTACCAGGCAGTAATGCGGCTGTGCATTATTGTTGTACTTCACAATTTGCAGGTCGGCATTCTGCGCGCCGATGGTTTTCTTCACTTTATTATCATATTTTGAAGTATACCATTGCGATTCGGGCAGCTCGGTTTTGTCGTCGACGTAGAGGGCGACAATCACATAGTCGTTGTTCAGGCGCTGCAGTACCGCCGGGTCCACCCAGACGCGGGCTTCCATTTCGCGGCAGTTGACGCAGCCGTGGCCGGTGAAGTCGATGAAAACGGGTTTGTTGACCTTTTTGGCATAGGCTAATGCTTCTTTGTAATCGAAAAAACCTTCCAGTTCGTGCGGTAAATGAAACAGGTCGGCATACTTGCGTGCCTCGCCTGAAACGCCGGAAGTAGAAGCGGCGGCTGTCCTTTTATTTAAATCAAAATCCAATGTAGACTGCGGAGGCAGGTAACCGGCCAATGCTTTCAAGGGCGCGCCCCACATGCCCGGGAGCATATATACCACGAACGTAAAGGTGATAATGGAAAGCAGCAACCGTGGTACGCTCACTTTTTCCAAGGGAGAATCGTGCGGCGTGCGGATTTTCCCTAGCAAATAGAAGCCCAGAAGCGCGAAAATGACGATCCAGAATGCGAGGTAAATCTCACGATCGAGCAAATGCCAATGGTAAACCTGGTCGGCGATGCTGAAAAACTTCAATGCCAATGCCAATTCCAGGAACCCTAAAACCACTTTAACGGTATTCAGCCAGCCGCCCGATTTGGGTAGGGATTTCAGCCATTGCGGGAACAATGCAAAAGATGTGAACGGGATTGCAAAAGCAGCCGAGAATGCCGCCATACCCACGATCGGTTTCACCACTTCGCCACCTGCGGAAGCGACGAGCAAGCTGCCGACGATGGGGCCGGTGCAGGAAAATGAGACGAGCACCAGTGTAAATGCCATAAAGAAAACCCCGGCATAACCGCCCTGATCCGCTTTCTGATCCATTTTATTCACAAAACCACTTGGTAACACGATTTCGAACAAGCCAAGAAACGAGAGTCCGAATGTGATGAAAATCGCGAAAAACAGCAGGTTAGGCAGCCAGTGCGTGCTGAGAAAGTTGGCAAATGCCGGGCCATTCAGCCGCGACACGACGGTACCTATTAATGTATAGATGAGGATAATCGAAATGCCATATAAAAATGCCTTGAATTTGCCCCGCTCCTGGTTGGTGAAAAAGCTGACGGTCATCGGAATGATCGGGAAGACGCAGGGAGTTAGCAATGCGACAAGTCCCGATAAAAATGCAGCCAGTGCGAAGGCCAACAGCGAACCACTCGCGGCGGGTGTTTCAGTAAATCCTTTTTGAGAAGCTTCGGGCGCGGTGGCTTTGATGGCCGTGGAGCTATCGGCTTTTTCGGGACTGTCGCTGGCTGTAACGGTGATGGCAGTGTCGGCAGGAGCGGTTGCTACTGTTGCCGGTGTTGCGGCTGGTTCGGTAGCGGGTTTCGTAGCGCCTACTGAGGGCTGTTCAGTTGCTGCGGAACCGGCGGCAGCGACTTTTAATCCTTTGAATTCAAAATCCTCTCCTCCCGGAATGCATAGGCCGTTAATATGGCTGCAAGTCTGGTATTCGGACGTCCCTTTGATAACCGGGTTGTCGGCCAGGATTTTAACTGTTTGCTTGAAAACGCCTTTTCCTTCAAAATAGCGCACATTTCCCTGCCATACTTCTTCAAATTTGGTCTTGGGATTCTGCGGTTTCAGCTTGCCGACCAGTTCGAAAGTTTTGTTCTTTTCGAATGTAAATGTCGTTAGCATCGGGCCAAGGTCCGGGTCGAAATCGGAGGAATACATGTACCAGTCCTTGTCGATGGTTGCGGTGAAAACCAAGTCGACCGTTTCGCCTTTTTTGACTTCCGGTTTGGAAAAACTATAAGTCCAATGCGCTTTTGCCTTTTGGACCTGCGCGTGCGCGAAGCCGGTTACGAAAAGACAAATGCTGAGAATGAGTATGATACCGCGTTTCATGTCGATGTTTGGGGTAATGGCTTTTGCCAACCGGAATGGGCCGGCCGATCAATCTATAATTTTGATAGAGCTTTCTTAACCAACGTAATTTTCACAAAAAAATTCATGATATAAAATTCCCTTTTCACCGTTTCGCGACTTTACTACCTTTGTCGCCTCAAATTCAGAATAGTTAACAGTTATTAACATGTCCCAAGCCTTATACGTAGTCAAGATCGGCGGTAATGTGATCGATAATCCGGAAGCATGTGCCCGTTTCCTGAAAGCTTTCGCGCAGCTCGATGCCCCCAAAATCCTCGTGCACGGCGGAGGCAAAGTTGCGACCCAGATCGCCGCGAAATTGCAGATCGAGACACAAATGGTGGACGGTCGCCGCATTACCGACAAGCCGATGCTGGATGTGGTAACGATGGTCTATGGCGGACTGGTTAACAAAACCCTCGTAGCGCAACTCCAGGCAAGCGGCTGCAATGCAATCGGCCTCACCGGCGCTGACGGCGGGATCATACGTTCGGTGAAGCGCCCGGTCAAAACGATCGATTACGGATTTGTGGGAGACATCGAAGCCGTGAATGGCGAGCAGATCAACGCTATCCTGTCCAGCGGGCTCACACCCATTATCGCCCCATTAACGTACAGCGCCGAAGGCCTGCTACTGAACACGAATGCCGATACCATGGCTTCCGCCACTGCCGTGGCCATGTCCGGAGCATTTGAAGTGACCCTGATCTATTGTTTCGAGAAAAAAGGCGTTCTGTCCGATCCCGACGACGACGATGCGGTGATCAGCAGGCTGGTTCCCGCTACTTATGAAGAGTATAAATCTACCGGCGCTATTAATAAAGGTATGATCCCAAAGCTCGACAATGCATTTGCTGCATTGCATTCGGGGGTAAAGCAGGTGATCATTTGCCATGCGGATGAATTGGCGAATGCGGTTGCAGGCGGTGCTGGGACGGCGATTGTGCTGAGGTAACACTGTAAATTTAGGAATCCAATTCCTAAGTTTCACGGTTAACAGTGATGTGGCTAAAAGTGACATGTATTTTTGTGGCCCAATTATTAAATTTTCTTAAAATTTAATTTAAAGTTCTTAAATTGCATGAGTTAAACCCACTCATTACCATGTTGTTCCGAAAAGGCCTTGTTCTGGTTTTTTTGTTGTTGTGTGATTGGTGTGCAGGCCAGGCTCCCGAGTTCTATAAGGATGTACAACCGATTATTCACGTTAACTGCGTACCGTGCCATCGTGCGGGTGAAGCAGCCCCATTTCCCCTCGTAACTTTCGAGGACGTTTCTAAACGTTCCAAATTCATTAAACAGGTCGTCAGCTCGCGGTATATGCCGCCGTGGAAGGCCGATAATCACTACAATTCCTTTGCAAATGATCGCTCGCTGAGCGAAAAAGATATCAAAACCATCGTCGGCTGGATCGAGGGCGGCACACCCAAGGGCAAGGTCAACCTCAAAGGCGAACAGGACCTGCAAGCCCGCCTCGACGCCGGTACTGCCTATAAGCGCAAGCCCGACCTCAAACTGAGCATGAAAGAGGCATTCACGCTGAAAGGCGATACGAAAGAGCGTTTCGTGATGTTCAAAATCCCGTTTGAAATGGCGCAGGAGGCGAATGTGGAGGCCATTGAATTCACTTCCAACAACAAAAAGCTGATCCACCACGCCAATTTTGCGATCCATCCCGTGCCCGACGCTTCGGTGGACTTGCATAACACGGTCGATGTCGTCGATTTGAGCGGGCCTGAGGGCGATAAATATTATGAATGGGTCAAGTATAAAAAGGAAATGACCTACTACGGCGGCTGGATCCCTGGAACGACTGTCGAAGGATACCCCGAGGACATGGGTTGGGTTATGCCTAAACGCGGCGTGGTGTTGCTGACCGTACATTTCGGCCCGAGTTCGGTGGATGCGCAAAGTATTGACGGGTTAAATATTTTCTTCAAAAAAACACCGATCAAGCGCAAAGTGAAGGTAATCAGCCTCGGATCGGGTGGTATCGGTGAAAAGGAGATCACGCCGCCGCTGATGATCTTTGCCAACGAGGTGAACAGTTTTAAATTACGCATTGCGAACAACCAGCCGGATATTTCCCTGCTTTACGCATGGCCGCACATGCATTACCTGGGCAAGGAGTTCAAGGCTTATGCGACATTGGCGACGGGTGATACCGTGCGCCTCGTGCATGTACCCGCCTGGGATTTTCGCTGGCAGGAGATTTATAAGTATAAGAAACCGGTCCATCTGCCAAAGGGGGCCGTGGTGACGGTGGAAGCGACATACGATAATACGGCGAGTAACCCGGCAAACCCGCACAATCCGCCGCAACTGGTGATGTCGACGGGCAATATGCGGAGCGATCAGGAGATGATGACGCTCATCCTGATGTATGTCGACAGGCAGCCTGGCGACGACGAGCTTATTTTCAAGTGGAATTGATCTGATAATTTCATAAACGGAAGTGCATGGGTAAACTCTATTATCTGTTGTTTTTGCTGCCTATACCCGTTTTTTCTCAACCTGTTTTTAAAAAGCTTACCCCAAAGGAAACCGGGGTGAACTTCACAAACCGGATCGAGGAGAACGATTCGCTGCACATTTTCCGGTATGAGTATCTCTACAACGGAAACGGGATCGGTGTGGGCGATTTCAATGCCGATGGCAAGCCCGATCTTTTCATTTCCGGAAATACCGTTCCGAATAAGCTGTTTCTAAATCGTTCAGGTGAAGGAGGTATCGCATTTGAAGACATTAGCCGTAAAGCCAAAGTGGAAGGCAATGGCAAGTGGGCGACGGGCGTGAGCGTGGCCGATGTGAATGGAGATGGCCTGTCTGATATTTACGTTTGCCATTCGGGTTTCTACCGGAAGCTGTCGGATAAGAACAATGAGCTGTTTATCAATCAGGGCGTTAAAGGCGGCGTGCCGGTATTTAAAGAAGTGGCCGTGGAAGCAGGTTTGAATGCAATTGGGTCGCAATCGACGCAGGCCGCTTTTTTTGATTATGACAAAGATGGCGACCTGGATATGTTTCTTCTGAACCACTCCAACCACACGGTAAACCCATTCCTGAACACGAGGGAAATGCGGGCGACGCCGAACCCCTATTTCGGCAACCGGCTTTTTGAGAATATCAGTGAAAAAGGAAAGCTCAAATTCCAGGATGTGACGAAGAAAGCAGGTATTATCAATAATGCATTGAATTTTGGGCTAAGCGTCGTCGTGGCGGATATCAACCAGGACGGCTGGCCGGATCTTTACACTACGAGTGACTATACCGAAGTCGATTGTTATTATGTCAACAACCGGAACGGCACATTTACAGAGTCATTGCGCAAATCGTTCACCCACGTCTCTAAGTTCTCGATGGGTGCCGATGTGGCCGATTTCAATAACGACGGCCTGCCCGATGTGCTGACGCTCGATATGCTTCCCGAGGACAACCACCGGCAGAAGCTCCTCAAAGGTCCGGATGTGTACGACCAGTACCATTTGCTACTCGATAGCGGTTACTACCACCAGAACATGCGCAATATGCTCCACCTCAACCGGGGAGTAGACGGCACCGGCAATGCACGTTTCAGCGAAATAGGGCAGCTGGCAGGCATTAGCAATACCGATTGGAGCTGGGCGGGACTAATGGCCGATCTGGATAACGACGGCTGGAAGGACCTCCTCATTACCAATGGCTATTTGCGGGATTTTACCAATATGGATTTCCTGAAATACACCGTGGCCGACGAACAAATGAAGGAAGCAGGTAAAGGGAATTTGAATTTCAAAACCTACGATCTGGTTCAGAAAATGCCTTCCAACAAGCTACGGAACTATCTTTTCAGGAATAATGGAGCATCGGGAAGTTTTGCTTTCGAGGATGTTTCCGAAAAATGGGGCATGAGCGAGCTGGCGGTTTCCAATGCGGCTGCCTATGCCGACTTTGACGACGACGGCGACCTGGACATGATCATCTCGCACATTAACGATCCGGTTTCGATCTATCAGAATCAAACGAATAAAAAAGGCCTGACACTTCGCCTGATTGGTATGAACACCAATTCGCACGCATTCGGAGCGAAGGCGCGCGTGTATGCGGGCGGAACGATGCAATATGCGGAACTCTACCCGGTGCGCGGCTACCAGTCTACGGTGACGACAGACTTGCACTTCGGCCTGGGAAATGCCGGAAAAGCGGATTCGGTAACGATCGAATGGCCTTCGGGAAAGATTACTTCCCTGAACAATCAGCCGGTTGGGCTGGTGGTAGTGAAGGAGGAGGCTGGTGTTATTGGTCCAAAACATAATGTCCCTTCACCCGCGCCGTGGTTTCATCATGTGGACGCACTGGCTTCCGGGATCGATTTTGTGCATAAGGAGAATGAGTTTGTGGATTTTAAAGTGGAAGTGTTGCTGCCCTACCAGCTTTCAAGACTGGGACCGGCATTGGCGAAGGGCGATGTAAACGGCGACGGCCTTGATGATGTTTTCCTGGGCGGCGCTTCGCATCAGTTTGGTGTGCTTTACATTCAGAAACAGGATGGTACATTTGAAGGCGCGGCTGCCCAGCCGTGGCGCCAGAATGTGATTTGTGAGGAAGTGAATGCGCTATTCTTCGATGCGGACCGCGACGGCGACCTGGATTTGTACGTGGTGAGTGGAGGAAACGAGTTCGAAGAAAATGCCCCCGAATACCGCGATCACCTGTATTTGAATGATGGACAGGGCGTTTTCCGCGAGGAAGTACTGGCGCTGCCGTCCATGCGCAACCCAAAGCAATGCATTGCCGCTGCGGACGTGGATGGCGACGGTGACCTCGACCTTTTCGTGGGAGGCCGCGCGGTGCCCGGCTCGTTCCCGATGCCGGCGAGGAGTTATCTGTTGCGGAATGACACTCAGGGGCTTAATGTAAAATTTACGGATATTACTGCCAGTGTGCCCGTTTTGCTCAACCCCGGGATGGTCACCTCCGCCATTTTTTCGGATTTAAATGCCGATACGAAGCCCGACCTGCTCCTGGCAGGCGACTGGATGCCCGTTATGGCTTTTAAAAACACGGGTACCACCTTTGAAGCGCAGGCCGCTGAACAGTTGAAAGATACCGATGGCATGTGGGCTGCGATGGAAGCTGCCGACCTCGACGGCGACGGCGATCCCGACTTCATACTCGGTAATGCGGGTTTAAATAACCAATATAAACCAACACCCGACAAGCCGGTGGCGATCTACTATGACGATTTCGATAAAAACGGCGTGATCGACCCTGTTTGTACCTATTATATTGGAGGAAAGAGCTACCCGATGTTCTCCCGCGACGAAATGCTCGACCAGATGACGGCCCTCAAAAGAAAATACACGAACTACGCCAGCTATGCCGATGCTGCGATCGAAGATGTTTTTGGTAAAGACGCTGTCGAAAAGAGCCGAAAAGTGTATTGCAAAGAACTGAGCAGCATGGTGCTGGAAAATTTGGGCAACTTCGGGTTCAAACGACACGAGCTTCCGGAAGCAGTCCAGTTTTCGAGGACAAGCAGCATTATCGCGCAGGATTTGACCGGGGATAATAAAACAGATCTGATTCTTGCAGGCAATTTCTCGCCTTACCGGGTCCAGCTCGGGCCTTGCGATGCCTCGGTGGGAACTGTGTTGAAGCAGATAGCCCCTTTCCGTTTCGAGGCATTGGCTCCGTCGGAAACCGGTTTATGGGCTGGTGGCGATGTTCGCAATGGGGTTTTGTTAAATAAAAAGCGTATATTGTTTACCGTTAATGACGATCAGCCCGTCTTGCTGGAATGGAAAAAGTGATCGGGAATAGGGCCCTCAGATGGTTCGCGTACGCATTATATATGCTCGCGGGAGCTGCGCATGCACAACCGAGAACAGCGCTGCTGCATAGGGCGGAGCAGAATCTGACGCGGGTTATCGTGCATGATATATTTTCCCCGCCGGTTGCGAGCCGGATTTACCTGTACGCCAATGCCGCAGCTTATGAAACGCTTGTGCTGGGCCACGAAGGATACCGGAGTCTTTACGGACAGGCAAATGGATTTCCCAGGATCGAAACTTCGCGCGGACGGGAAGGAATCAATTATAAACTGGCCGCACTATATGCGTTTTTCAGGACTGGCGGGCGGTTGGTTTTTTCTGAACCGATGCTCAAAGACAGTGCGGAGCATATTCTGGCGAGCTGTGGCGAGCACGACGAGGCCGTTTACCAGAACTCCCTGCGCCTGGGTGAAATGGTGAGCGACAGCATTCTGGCATGGTCGGCGCGCGACAATTATGCTGCCACGCGGAAAAAACGCCGGTATACATATAGTAAGGAAAAAGGCAAATGGACGCCCACACCACCAGGCTATATCGATGCCGTGGAGCCTCATTGGAGTCAGATCCGCCCCGTTGCGCTCGATTCGGCGGCGCAATTCAAGCCCGTTCCGCCGCCCGCATTCAGTACGGAACCCGCTAGCGCGTTTATGAAGGAGGTGAGAGAAGTTTATGAAAAGACACAAAACCTCGGCAAGGAAGACATCCTGATTGCCAGCTTCTGGGATTGCAACCCGTTCTATCTTAATACACAGGGGCATCTGAACTTCGCAACGAAGAAGTTGTCCCCCGGAGGCCATTGGATTTCGATTGCCGGACAAGCTATGGAGCGTGCAGGAAAGAGCTGGATCGAATCCTCGTCGGTGTACCTGCTCACTTCCATTGCATTGTTCGATGGCTTTATCAGTTGCTGGGACGAAAAGTATCGCAGTCAGTTTATTAGGCCGGAAACGGTGATTAACGCCTACGTGGACGAAAAGTGGCGGCCGTTGTTGCAAACACCGCCGTTCCCGGAATATACCAGCGGCCACAGCGTCATATCGACAGCCGCCGCGGAGGTACTGGAAGCAGAGCTGGGGGCGGGTTTTGCATTCGATGATCGTACGGAAACGCCTTATGGATTACCGGTAAGGCATTTCGCTTCGTTTGCGGCAGCCGCCGAAGAGGCGGCTATCAGCAGGTTTTACGGGGGGATCCATTACCGGTCAGCCATTACAAACGGGCAAAAACAGGGCAGAGGTGTTGGGTTACAGGTGATTCAGAAAATACGGTTAAACGAACGAATAGGCAAATAGTCTATCATAATTGTATGTTAATTATTAATATTTTTTAATAAATATTATATTTTTATTAACAAAAATATTTATTTTTGACATTACAATGCTTTTGATGTGCAAAATGGGAATCAGCATCGGTTGATTGCCGGTCTTCGGATCAGAGTATTAAGTCCATTTTACTTAAACCACCTAAAATTTCAATTTACCAAGTTTACCATGAGACAAAAGTGTACTACTTTAACACGTCTGGTAACATTGCTCCTCCTCCTCACAGGAAGCACCTGGAGTTTTGCCCAAGACAAAAAGACCGTCAACGGGACGGTAGTCGACAAGGATCAGAATCCTTTGCCCGGCGTTTCCTACCTCATCAAGGGAAGTAACACAGGTGGCGCAACAGACGCCAACGGAAAGTTCAGCGTTGCTGTGCCTTCCAGTTCAGCTGTGCTTGTTTTTTCATCAATCGGATTTGTAACCAAAGAGGTGCCGGTGGGTAATGCCACCCAATTGACCGTCAACCTCGACGAAGACAACAAAACGCTTAACGAAGTAGTCATCACCGGTTTCGGTATGGCCAAGGATGCCAGAAGATTATCGTATTCGGCTCAGACGGTCGAAGGAGCTTCCCTGTCCCGCACCAACAATGCTAACCTTGTCAATGCTCTGCAAGGTAAGGTTGCCGGTGTGATGATCAACCAGGGAGCCAGCGGACCGATGTCTTCTTCCAGGATTCGTATTCGTGGAAATGCCTCTTTAAGCCCTAACACGCAGCCATTGTTTGTAATTGATGGTGTTTTGATCCGCCCGGGAACTACCGGAGCAGATTCATGGGGTGGGCAGCAGGATTTTGGTAATATCATGAAGAACATCAACCCTGATAATATCGAATCCATGAGTGTGCTAAAAGGCTCAGCCGCCAGTTCACTTTATGGTTCAGAGGCGTTGAACGGTGTTGTGCTTATTCAAACTAAAAAAGGAAGAGAGACAAAAGGACTTGGTGTTTCTTACAACCAGTCATCGTCGTTCGAAAAAGCGTATAAAATCATCGATCTGCAAAACCAGTTTGGAGCGGGATTGGACCCAACTTTTTCAAAAGGAACGGACGGGGTTGATCAGGTGGATGCCAACAACTGGTTTTACTCTTATGGACCTGAGTTTAAGGGACAGCAAGTTAGAGACATCGACGGCAGAATGGTAGAATGGAAAGCGAACGACCCGATCAAATTCTTCAATACCGGAAAATACATCAACCACAACGTTTCCGTTGATGGAGGTAATGACAGGGGAAGTTTCCGCGTGTCTTATTCAAATCTGTTAAACACTTCGGTAATGCCGTCGGGTACGGAAATGAAGAGAAACAACTTCAATGTAAGGGCTACCCAGAAGATCGGAAAGATTTTTAATCTGGATGTATCGGCGGATTATACCAACAACAATCTCCTGAATCCAACCAACCAGGGAAGTAGCTATAACCCGATTTTCAAGTTTGTATACTACCGTCCAAGGAACCTGGATATCGACTATTGGATGAATAACTATACCGACCCAACCGTTGGTGGACGTAGAAGAGGCGCAAACGACCCATATAGCGTTACAGACTTTATGTGGGAAATCAATGAGCGTAAAAGAACACGTAATGAAAAAATATTCCGTGGAAACATCGACCTGACAGCCCAAGTTACGCCCTGGTTGACAGCCCTGCTTCGGAGCAACCTGCAAAACGAGATTTATACGGGAGAATATAAAAAGCGTGGAGATGGTGCTCGTTTTTCAGGTAACGACGAGTACAGCACTTATGCTACCAATAATAACCAGTATCGTGTGCAAGGGTTGCTTTCTGCTGCTAAATCGTTTGGAGAAGATTTTGAACTGAATTTTAGCGTAGGAGGGGAGACTAATAAAATTAACGGAGGAAGAGAATTTAAGAACGGTACCAGCGGCGGATTAAGGATTCCGGAAGTATACTCACTTTCCAATTCTATTAATGTTGCTTCTGCAAGCGCCGCGCTTGTTCCATCGAAGAGAACAGATGCCGTATATGCTTATGGTGATTTGACCTATAAGGGTATGCTGACCCTGAATGCGAGCTATCGTCGCGACTGGACCTCTACTTTGACTTATAAAAATGGAACCGGCGACTGGTCATACGATTATCCTTCCGTAGGTCTTTCGTGGATTGCTACTGAGTCTTTGAAAGGCGTTCCATCTTGGCTGACGTTTGGTAAACTTCGTGCGAGCTTCGGATATACCGGTGGAGATACGGATGCCTGGAGTACAAACCGCACGGGTATTTACAATCCCGGGGATAATTACACGCTCCCTGATGGAAATCCGCTTGCGTCTTATGGTTTCAGGGACAGAACTCTGCCTAATGCGAACTTGAAAAACCGCCTGGCACGTGAACTTGAACTGGGTACCGATATTCGTTTCTTCAATAATCGGTTGGGAATTGATTTTACCTTCTATAATAAAATCACGACTAACGAAATCCTCACTGTGGGTGTTCCTCAGGAATCAGGGTTAACGGGACGTATCATCAATGCAGGTAAAATCAGAAACCGCGGTATCGAAATTTTGTTGACTGCCACTCCGGTAAAAACTGAAAAATTCAACTGGAATACCTCTTTCAATTTCTCTCGTAACAGGAACAAAATACTTGAACTGGTACCAGGAGTTGATAGCTATGAGTTGAGCCTTGCATTTGGAAATGACGTGAGATCGATCGCCCGCGTAGGAGGTGATTATGGAACGATTACTTCGGCGTATGCATATGCGCTATATCAGGCGAAAGATGCCAGCGGCAACAACATCAGCAGCCCGTCGAATGGCCAAAAGGTGATTGGTGCTTCAAGTAACGCTACGGATGGCTATCCTACTTATCTGCGAAGCGGATCATACGGTCAGGGATCGAGGGACCTGGGCACCATGCTTGAGAAGTTTCTCCTGAGCAACGTGAACAACGTACAATATGGCAATTTCAACCTGACCCTTCAGGTAGATGCTAAAATTGGCGGACTCATGGCATCCGGTACCCACCAGTACGGTTCATCTAACGGAAGTTTGAAAAATAGCTTGCCGGGAAGAAATGCTGCTTTGGGCGGTGTAACCTTCACAGATGCATCCGGTAAAACGCGCGATGACGGAATTATTCCTGAGGGTGTTTTGGCTGATGGTTATAAAGTTAGCGTGGACGGCAAGGAAATTGATCTGGGAGGAATGCCTTATTCGGAAGCAGTTACAAAAGGTTATTTGAAGCCGATCCCTGCATACGCATACTATGAGAACCTGACGCAGTGGGGTTCTGGTATCCGTGAGTACTCAGTATTTGAAAATTCCTGGGTATCACTTCGTGAAGTTTCTGTGGGCTACAACGTTCCTGCCAGTCTGATCAATAAATTCAAGATCCAATCTTTAAGAGTAGGATTGGTTGGCCGTAACCTCACTTACCTCTACATGACTGCTAAGGATGGTGTTAATCCGGAAGGATTAAAGAGCAATAATGCCGGGGAGTTTGCTGAATATGGTGGTGCGCCTTTCACCAGAAACCTTGGTTTTTCTGTAAATGTCGGCTTTTGATATACAGGATTTGTTGAAAAAATTTGAACGAAATAACAATGAAAATACGTAATAAAATTCTTTGTACGACGATACTGCTGCTAGCGGGAGTACTGTCGTCTTGCGACAAACAGGACTTTGTTGATACAAACATTGATCCGGATGCGTTATCCTCGATTCCACCGGAGAATCAATTTGCTAATGCGTCAAGAGCAATTCAGGGACAAGATTTCGAAGCTTTTTACGATTTCTACACCAGGATTATGCCATGGATGCAGTATGCAACGGATGTGCGTGGTAACCAGGGAGCTTTCACAACCAATGTGTCTAATTTTTCAAACCGCTATGGAGCCCTCTATAGCGCTGGCACACAGCTTACCGATATTGAGAAGCTGGTTGAGAAAATGGCTGAGTCGGAACAACCGAGGTTTGTTCACATGATACGCATCGCTCGTATCTTGAAAGCTTATTATGCTTTTTACGTATCTGACATCTATGGCAGCATTCCCTATAGCGAAGCCTTCCAGGCTCGTTATGGTGGAACATTAAAACCTGCCTACGATACACAGCAGGCATTATTTGCTAAACTTGACGAGGAAATCAAAGAAGCGGTATCTGTATTGAAGCAAACTCAAAGCGCTCCGCAGATCGCCCTTGGCAATTACGACTCGTATTACAATGGCGCAGCCCTAAAATGGGTTAAGGCCGGTAACGCGCTTCGACTAAAAATTGCATTGCGTCAAATTAAAAGCGACCAGGCGAAGGCGACAGCGGTGATCAACGAGATATTGGCAATGCCGGCAGCTGACCTGATGAGTGCCAACGAAGACGGCTGGGTGTATACTGCAAGTAAATCATTCACCGAGGGAGGAAACTGGAACCCTACCAGTTTGAGAGCTACCAAGCCGATCGTGGATTTTATGTGGGACAATAAGGATCCGCGTCTGGATGCGTTTGTTGCACCTAATACTTACACTCAGACTAATATCAATCTGCTCATTGCCGATAAGCAATTGCCTGCCGGAACTACTGAGCCTGCACGCAGATACCTGGGTAGCTACACCAGTCCGGACCAGGCGACGAACCCTGCGATCAGGGCCAGATATTACACTACGCGTACGGTGAAGTCTGGTGAGAATTCCATCGTTGTCGATACATTGAGCTATCTGCAGCCACGGTTGTTCCGTCCGGCAGAAGCGGATGCAAATGGTAAGGCTGGAACAGGATTGGTTTACATTCCGGTACTGACCTATTCGGATTATTGCTTTATGCGTGCCGAAGCAGCTGCCCGCGGAATTGGAGCAGGAGCTAAGGATTGGTATGAAAAAGGGGTAGTAAGCTCTATCCAGTGGTATGATATGATTGGTACAAAATCTCAGCTCACCAATTATACACCGGTTACCCAAGCTGAAATTGATGCCTATTTGCTCAGACCGGCGGTTGCATTCGATGCAGCCAAAGCGCTGGACCAGATAGCTTCTCAGGCGTATCTGCATTTCCTGAAGCAGCCTTCCGAAGGTTGGGCTTTGTGGAAACGTACGGGTTACCCCAATGCAACCAGCGCAGTTGCGTTACCGGTTCTGACAAACAACAATGCTGTGTTGATCATCCCTCGCAGGGCACCGCTTTCTCTGCTTAATGAGAATGATCAAAATTACGCCAACCAAAAGGCTGCGTATGACGGTATGGCGGCGATTCCGGGTTTTGGAAAGGACCCTCAGGATGCTACCGGCCGTGTATGGTGGGACAAGCCTTGATTCTACTTAGCAAGCCTTGATTTTAATATAGATTTAGTTAAAGAGCAAAATGCAGGCCGGTTGGCCTGCATTTTTGTTTACGGTCATTTCCTGAAAAGCGGTACTATTTTACTGGTTGATCACACATCCGATTGCGTCAGTACGGCTTTTGAGAACCATTTCACCGTTCAGTACAGCTTCAATCGCATTCCTTAAATATAGCTCGGTAGCCTTCGCCCTGTTTTTACCCAAAGCATAATACCAGTTATCAATCGCCCCACGGTAGAGGATTTCTCCGGCAGCATTGACGAGGACAGCCTCCGGCATAACGGTCGCCTGGTAGCGCTTCACCTTTTGCAGCCCGGTGTCGCGGTAGCCGGGAATGGTTGACTGGTATTTGAGCAAAAATTGTCTGATATCTTCCCGTGTGACGGTTGGCACGGGGAATACGGCTTCGAATGCTACGCCTTTTTTAGAATAATCCGAGTGGATGCTCTTGATCTCGCGCATGTATGCGTTCGAGACAGGGCACTCGGGGTCCAGAAAGAAAATGACTTTATAACTTCCCGGTCCGGCAAGGTCCGGACGATCTGTGCCGGTAGCGGCTATCAGACCGAACCCAATGCAGCATAATATCCAGATAATGGCGGACCGGGATTTCATGGTATCTATTTTAATAATGCTTCAAAAGCGGCCGTGATCTTGTCGTATTCAAACGCCTCTATCTCCCGTCCCATCCTCGCTCGGATGGCGTCCGTTTGCAAATTTCCGATACTTCCCTCATGGCTATGTTTCAACTCGCGGGGGGCGGTGTAGGTACCGTCGCCAATCTCAGCTCCCACCTGCTTGTAGGCATCGCGGAACGGCACGCCTGCGATCACCAGCTCGTTTACACGCTCGACGCTGAATAGCAGATCATATTTCGGATCATCGAGCAGGTTTTGCTTTACTTTCACGTGTTCGAGCATGAACGCGGCAATGTCCAGGCAATCGAGGATCTCGTCGAATGCGGGCATCAGGATTTCCTTCAGCAGCTGCATATCGCGGTGGTAACCCGATGGCAGGTTGCTCAGTACCATCGTCACCTCCATCGGCAACGCCTTCATGCGGTTGGTTTTGGCCCGCAGGAGTTCTGCCACGTCCGGGTTCTTTTTGTGCGGCATAATGCTGCTGCCGGTCGTGAGGTCGTCGGGCAATACAATGAAGCCGAAATTCTGGCTGTTATAAAGGCAGACGTCCATGGCCAGCCTGGAAACTGTTGCGGCTAGCGAAGCGATTGCGCTCAATGCGGCCTGTTCCGTGCGGCCGCGGCTCATCTGTGCGTACACGACGTTATGGTGCATTCCTTCGAATCCCAGCAGCTCGGTAGTCAGCTGACGGTTCAGGGGGAACGACGAGCCGTAGCCTGCGCCGGAGCCCAGCGGGTTGCGGTTGGCGAGGCGGTAGGCGGCATTCAACTGAATAATATCGTCGATAAGGCCTTCGGCATAGGCGCCAAACCACAGCCCGAACGACGACGGCATGGCAATCTGTAAATGCGTATAGCCGGGGAGGAGGTCGTTTTTGTGTTCTTCCGATTTACGCGCCAGCACGTCGAAAAGTTTTTCCGTAGCCTGCACCACTTCGAAGAGCCGTGCGCGGGTGTAGAGCTTCATGTCTACAAGCACCTGATCGTTGCGGGAGCGGCCTGAATGGATCTTTTTACCGGTGTCGCCGAGCTTGCGGGTAAGGAGTAGTTCCACCTGGGAATGCACGTCCTCAATGCCCTCCTCGATCACAAACTCGCCCTTTTCGATTTGCCGGTAAATGGCTTTAAGTTCGGTTTTCAATGCCGCGAGATCGTAGGCCGTAAGCAGGCCGATGGTTTCGAGCATGGTGGCGTGGGCGATATTGCCCAGAACGTCGAATTCGGCCAGGTGCAAATCCATCTCGCGATCCCGCCCGACGGTGAAACGTTCTATTTTTTCAGAAGTGACGGTATTTTCCTTTTGCCAGAGTTTCAAAATGCAGGATTATAATAGACTGAATCAATATCGATCCTGCAAATTTACGATCAATCGGTCATGTTTCGGGCTATTCAATCATTCTTTTGATCGCCACAAACCGCTTGCTGTAATAGGCAGCGTTCAGCAAATCGTACCTGATGCCGCCCTTCCAGGCCGAATGGATAAATTTGACGTAGCCTGGCGCTACTTCGGTGATAATCCCTACATGGCCGACGCGCTTGCTTTTGGTACTATTGCCTTTGAAAAAGATAAGGTCGCCGGGTTTAGCGTCATCAAGCGCCACCGTTTCGCCATGTTCGGCTTGTGCGGCACTGGAATGCGGCAGAACAATGTTCCACTGGTTGAAACAGTACCGGACAAAACCGGAGCAGTCGAAACCTCTTTTGGAAGAACCGCCAGAGCGGTAGGGGATATGTAAATGCCTGGTAGCGAAAGAAACCAGCGACTGGATCGGGTTCAATGTGTCTGCGGATGCCTCCTGCGCCTTTGGGGCCTGGGCAAAAGAACGGTTATCGAACGAGCTGACGACGAATAAAAAGGCAATTACGATTACTGAACGAATCAAAAAATGCATGAAATCGAAAGTGGGTTCAGGGCTTTAAAAGGCCAATATTAACCACTACTTTCATTAAAGTAAAGGTTTGAGCCCCCTTTTTGCCTACTTTTGTGCCGGAATCAGGATAGCTTACTAATCAATACGTTCAGATGAAAACTACCGACCGTTATCTCCAGCGCGGTGTATCGGCTTCAAAAGAAGATGTGCATAAGGCCATCGAAAAGATCGACAAAGGACTTTTCCCAAAGGCTTTTTGCAAAATAGTACCGGATACGCTCGCAGGCGATCCTGACTATTGCACGATCATGCACGCCGACGGTGCCGGTACCAAAACTTCCCTGGCGTATTTGTATTGGAAAGAAACAGGCGATATTTCTGTATGGAAAGGCATCGCCCAGGATGCGATCGTGATGAATACCGACGACCTCCTTTGTGTAGGCGCGACCGGACCAATGCTCTATTCATCAACCATCGACCGCAATAAGAACCGCATTCCGGGTGAAGTGATCGCCGAGGTGATTAATGGCGCAGAAGATGTGCTGGATATGCTCCGCAGCTATGGCGTGGAGATTTACAGCACGGGTGGTGAAACGGCCGACGTTGGTGACCTGGTGCGCACGGTGACCGTCAACAGCACGGTAATCGCCCGCATGAAACGCTCTGAGGTGGTGGATAATGCCAATATAAAGGCGGGCGATGTGATCGTTGGGCTCGCTTCTTATGGTCAGGCTACCTATGAGAGCGAATACAATGGCGGTATGGGCAGTAATGGTCTTACTTCCGCAAGACATGATATTCTGGGTAAATACCTTTCAAAATATACCGAAAGCTTCGACCCCGAAGTGAGCGACGACCTTATTTACAGCGGCAGTAAGAAACTGACCGACGAAGTGGAGGGAGCGCCTTTGAATGTGGGGAAACTAATCCTCTCACCCACACGTACATACGCACCCGTAGCGAAGGCGCTGCTTGACGAGATGCGGACGCAAATCCATGGCATGGTACACTGCAGTGGCGGGGCACAGACAAAAATTCTACATTTTGTTGATAACCTTCACATTATCAAAGACAACCTCCTGCCGGTACCGCCCTTGTTCAGGCTGATTCAGGAAGAAAGCGGCACCAGCTGGCAAGAGATGTATAAGGTGTTCAATATGGGGCACAGGCTGGAAATTTACCTGCCGGAAGCGTATGCGGCAAGGGTGGTCGAGATATCGGAATCATTCGGCATCGCAGCGCAGGTGATCGGCCGAGTAGAAGCTTCCGATGAGAAAAAACTCACGATCAGCAGCGAATACGGCACATTCCTCTACTGACCGATCCTGGTCAGTCCAAAATATTGAGCCTCCGGGAGTTATACTTCCGGAGGCTTTTTCTTTACACGGATTTTTGCAGACAAATGCAGGCATGACAATTGTAGTAAGATTTCGTAATAATTAGTAGAAGTAATGTTGTTTATTAATCACGTCAAATATGAAACATATCAACCACTATCAAATATTGCGGAGCTATTTCCCGGTATTTTGCTTTCTTCTGGCCGCCATACCCATTTGCGCACAGATACCCGATGTGAAGATTAACCCGACGCCTGTCATCAGCGGACTTACTTCGGCCATGCAGCTTGTACATGCAGGCGATAATTCTAACCGGATTTTCATCGTAGAGCGCTCCGGCATTATTACGGTGTACAATCCCGGCGCTCTGACGACCCCGATCCAATTCCTGAATATGAATAGCGCCGGGCAGGTAGTCGGTACCACGGGCGAGGGAGGGCTGTTGAGTGTCGCTTTCCATCCCAATTTTTCTACCAATGGATTCCTCTACACTTATTACACCGATACCGCCGGCGACCTGGTGGTGGCCCGGTACACATCCGCAAATCCTTTGGGAAATGTGGTACCAGCCAGTACGAGGGTGGAAATCCTGAAAATCCCGCACCCGGTCAATACCAATCACAATGGAGGGGAGATGCATTTTGGTTATGAAGACGGCTATTTGTACATCTCTACCGGTGACGGGGGCTCAGGTTACGATCCCAACTCCAACGGGCAGAGTACTACCAGCCTGCTGGGCAAAATACTGCGACTGAACGTTGACCCGCCGCTGGGTTCCGGACTTCCTTACGTTATACCTCCCAGCAACCCGTTTTCGAACGAGATTTTTATCCGGGGTTTAAGAAATCCATTCCGTTGGAGCTTCGACCGCGCCAATTTTGACTTATGGATCGGAGATGTTGGACAGGACACCTGGGAGGAAGTCAATCACGTAACCGCCGGTAATGCCTCGGGAGCCAATTTCGGATGGCGGTGCTTCGAGGGTGACGGCTACACGCCGAACATCCCAACAGACGAATGTCCCGATTCAGCCAGTTTTACCAAGCCTGTTTATAAGTACGGAACCCGTACTGCAAGAGGCTATTCGGTGATTGGCGGGGTGGTGTACCGCGGAAATGACTGGCCGGTGATGCAGGGCTATTATATTGGGACAGATTATGGTTCGGGTGATATTCATGTAATTAATTCGGACGGTTCTGTAAAGCAATACCAAACTTCCACTTTCACGGGTGTGAGGGATATTGGGGAGGATGAAGAGGGAGAAATCTTTGCAGTAACCGCTACCGCCGTATACCGGATCGAGGCGGAGAACGCTTTGCCTGTTACCCTGGTTGATTTTTCAGGGAAATCGACCGCCGAAGGAGTAAGGCTGGGATGGCAAACTTCAATGGAGAAGGACTTCAAATCATTCGATATCCAATATAGCCGCGATGCGCGCCAGTTCGAAAGCATCGGCATGGTGCCAGGTGCGAATGCGGCGGCCGGTAATTCCTATTCATTCACTCACAGCATTTCCGTCGATGGTAATCTTTACTACCGTCTGAAAATGACGGATACCGACGAAAGTTTCAGGTATTCCAAAATGATTACCGTCAACCGTGGCGATGAGGAGGTGAGTGAAATTTTTGTACGGCCGTCGCTGATCAGGAGTAATGAATTAAACCTGCTCTTGGAAGAGCCTTTTCAAACGGTTGAAATGGTGAATGCCGGAGGGCAAGTGGTATTGACGGAAAAAATCGGAGGGCGGAGCGGACCGGTGAACATTCCGCTCGGCAGCACATCTTCGGGTATTTACATTGTCCGGATGGCCGGGCACGACCGGGTGGTTCAACAAAAGGTCTTAGTATTGAGATAGCGCTGCGGGGCTGTCCAAAGCTGAACGGATTTTGTCCGGTTGCGGACAGCCAGATTTTTAAATTTATTGGATTCCAGCGTAGAGAGGCCGCTTTTAACGGCCTCTTTGCGTTGGCAGGTTATTTTTGAAAGCTTCCTGAAAGTGTTATCTCAAATGTAACCTGCCTGGGAATTATGATCGGAAACTACTTCAAAACGGCCTATCGGAGCCTGGAAAAGAACAGGCTGTATACCTTCATCAATCTCACGGGCCTGACGCTCGGCCTCGGGGTAGCCATCACACTTTTCTGGATTGTCGGGTTCGAGTTCAGCTTCGACCGCTTTCATGCCAAAGCCGATCGCATTTACAGGGTCAAATCGACCGACAAGTTTGGGGAGGAGCAGTCGCATGTGCATCAGACGATCATTAAAACATTGAAAACGCAGTTTCCGGGCGTGGAAGCGGCGGCCAATTTCTATGGGATGAACCCGGCGGCCGTTCAGATAGGAACGGAGCTTTTCAACCAGGAAAATATCTTTTTTACCGAACCCGCAATGCTCGAAATGCTGGACATTACCTGGATCGCGGGTAATCCAAAGCAGTCGCTCAATTCGCCGGGCCAGGTGGTACTCGACGAAAAAACGGCCAGGAAGCTTTTCAAAGGCAACGCAGTCGGCAAGCGCCTGCGGTACGACAACCAAACCGATCTCACGGTTACCGGCGTAATCGGCAACATGCCCATTAATACCGAATTCCCCATGGAAATGATCATTTCATGGGAAACAATGAAAAAAATGCAGCCCGATCTTGGTCAGGAGGATAAGCTCGGCGGCGGCGATTCGATGCATCAGGGCTATGTATTGTTGAAACCGGGCACTTCAATAGCACCGATCAATGCCGGGCTGTCCCGCTTTGCCAGGAGCCGGTCCGAAGAAACAACCACGTTCAAATATGAATTGCAGCCTCTTTCGGAAATGCATTTTGATACCAGTAAAGATCCGTTCAATTACTCGATGCCTAAATGGATGCTTTATACGCTCACTAGCATTGGTATATTTCTCATATTTATCGCCTGCATCAATTTCGTAAACCTTGCAACCGTCCAGGCCATTCAACGGGGGCGTGAAGTGGCGGTGCGTAAAGTACTGGGTAGCGGCAGGAAACAGCTGATTTTCCAGTTTTTTGGAGAAACGGGCCTGCTCGTGTTGCTGGCGACGTGCCTGGGCGCATTGCTTGCAGGGAAGCTCGTTACCTACTCTTCGGAGCTTTTGAATACGGACGTCGGCGGTTCGGCGGTGTGGAATACCGGTACTTTCCTTTTTCTGGGAGTTCTCGTGGTCGTGGTGACGCTGTTTGCGGGGCTGTATCCCGCGCTCGTTCTCTCGGGCTTTCAGCCGGTGAGGGCATTGCAGAACCGTGTGGTGCTGCCTAATGGCAGTATTTCACTGAGATCGTCGCTTGTAGTTTTACAATTTGTGATCGCGCAGGTGCTGGTGATCTGCACTTTGCTGGCGATGAAGCAGATCCGGTATTTTTATGAAAAAGACCTCGGTTTTGCCAAAAGCGGCATTGTCACCGTCAATATGCCTGACCGGAGAGCCGTGCTGCGCGATCGTTTCCGGCAGCAGTTGAAACAGCATCCCGAAATTCGGGAGGTGGCGTTCGGATTGACGACACCGGCCAGCAAGCGGAACCATTGGTGGGGGACAGTGGTACATCCGGGCCTGCCCGACGGAGAGGAAACGTTCCGCCTTCAGCACATCGACACGAATTACTTCCATTTTTTTCGTATTCCACTGCTCGCCGGCCGTATGTTAACCCCCGCTGACACGACACACGAACGCAAGGACGCCCGTTTTACCGACATCGTGATAAACGAAAAGGCAGCGCGTGACCTGGGTTTCAGGAGTCTGGAAAAAGTGATAGGAGAACAGCTCGAATTTTGGGGGATGAAACTGACGGTTGTAGGCGTGGTAAAAGACTATCATTCCGAAGATCTTAAAACCAAATTGATGCCGCACGTTTACGTGTATGCGGGGTGGAACTTCCAGCTGGCCAGTATCCGGATCGATAATTCCAAGAAGGCCGAGGCGCTGGCTCATATCGGGCTGCATTGGAAAGCACTGTTTCCCAACCATTATTATGATCCCAAATTCCTGGAAGATGATATTAAAAGCTTTTATGAAAGCGAACGCAAGCTTTCCAATTTCCTTCAGATATTCGCCGTGCTGGGCGTGCTGATCGGCTCTTTGGGATTGTTCGGGCTCGTTTCGTTCGTGGTGACCCAGCGCACGAAAGAAATTGGCATCAGAAAGGTGCTGGGCGCCACCGTTTACAGCATTGTAGAATTGATCTCGCGCGACTTCCTGAAACTGATGGTGATCGCATTCGTGATCGCTGCTCCGATAGCCTGGTATGCGATGCAGTCGTTTTTGAAAGAATATATCTACAAAATAGATATCGAAGCCTGGGTTTTCATGCTGGCCGCGGGCATTTCGGTGGGCGTGGCGTTGCTTACGATCAGTTTTCAGAGCATTAAGGCAGCTTTAACCAATCCGGTGAAAAGCCTGCGGTCAGAGTGAGTTGTTTCGCTTAAAACAAACATTCCGGAAGCAGTACCTCCGGAATGTCATCATTATACAACCCTAAAACCCAATTTATATATAGCAATATTGGATGATCAAAGATAATGGATTTAATCCATTTTATTGGAAATAATCCTAATTTGTTTTGACGAAACGTTGTAGAAATTCCATGACACCATAGGCAAAGAAGGCTTTATGGTTCGTGGTACGATTATTGCGAGTACGACGTACACACATAGCGTGTGTACCCGAAAGCACCTTGAAAGCAACGTTCCATCGATCGAAATGAAATCATCTCAACACACTGACCCCGGCCCTGCTATCAGTGGCCGTATGAGCCGCAGGCGCTTTTTTCGCCAATCTGGGGCGGCGGCCTTGTCTACAATGCTCCTGACGTCCTGTGACAACCTGCTCGACAAAATCATTCCTTCCAAAAAGGACAAACGAGACAAAACACTCGCATTCTTTGGCGATAGCCTCACCATCGGGGCCGGTGGGACGAGGCCGTTCGGAGAATGGGTTGGCAACGTTTTTCCCGAGCGGCCGGTATTTAACGACGGGATCAACGGGCAAATAGCATTATCGATCGCGATACGGCAGGGAGGCGTTCCTTTGACATTATCGGTAGCGGGCGGCAAATTCGATGGTGTAAAACCAGTAGCTGTCACAAAGATCAATAATGAATTTCTGTCGACTCCGCTAAATGCCAACGTTTATAGTCGCACGGGTACGCTCGTGGGCGTGAAATGCACCATCACACGCAAATTTCTGCCGGAGATAGGGGAGCGCTATACGGTAGAGCCGCTTGCGAAAAGCGATACCGAAGTACCTGCCGACCCACCCGTGGAGATTGAAATTCCCGACGGTTCGGTTTTCGAGCTGGACGATGCGGTGAGGCTCAGGACTGCCACACAGATCCTGTGGTATGGGCGGAACGATATATCCGAAGGAAAACCGGGCGCGGATATTCTCGCGACGATCAAAAGTTCGGTGGATTACATTGCCGAACCCCGCCGTTACCTGGTGCTGGGCATATTGTGTGCCGCAACCGAGAACAAAGGAACGGACGGCTATGCAAGAGTTACGGCGTTCAACGACGAGCTGGCATTGTTATACGGAAAATCATACGTGGCGATGACGCCGCCCACCGAATCGGAGATGAGCGACATCGGATACGCGCCGAGCCCCGGGGACATGGAAGACATTGAAAAGGGGAACTTCCCCCGTGGAATGCGCGCCGCCAACAGTACAGACCAAATTCACCTGAATGACTTTGGTTATCAACTGGTAGCAAACCGGGTCGTTAAAAAGATCCGGGAGTTAGACTATTAATTAGCCACGATATATTCGAAAGACCAAGCGACATTATACGTCCGTCCAAAAGCCAGCCGTTTTCCTACAAGGCTGGCTTTGGGCGTTTTAGTAAATTGTTTTTTGAATCGGGCATCTGGAATTATATTCAGAACCGTCGTTCAGAACGACTCGTCGCTGCGCTTAAAAGCGTATTCTTACACTACAATTCAGGCTCGTATGTGACATTATAAGGTAAATAATAAGCCTCCGACAAATCCCGCACCAAAGTATAATTGTTAGGGGCAGCTTTGAGTGCTGCGAAAGTGGCAGGGTTTTGGATCGACGTCATTAGGGAAGCCCGGGTGGGTAGTGACGGACCGATGGAAATCCACATTCTTGAAAATACCTGAATCGTTTGACCAACAGCCATGTTCAATGTCGGCGCCGGATAATAAATGTTAGGTGCCAGCAGGCTTTCATCGTCTGCCGTACCTCCTAATGGACGACTGTCGCTGATCCAGTAACCTTGTGGTGCCGGGAATGCAGGGTTTGCTACGCGTTTGATATGTAGCCTGATTTTATAGAGGATTTCAGCCGACTGTCCGCTCATCGGCTGATAGGAAAAGGCCAGGCTTCTCGGCAGCACAACGTCGTGGTTTGAAGGCGCAAGTGTTGCAAAGGAAGCGTCATTGGAGCTCTGCCGCATAAAATCAATCTGAACTATTTCGAATTCACAAGGATAAAGCCTTGGGCTGCCGTTCACACGTGTGCAGGTTTGACCTCCTGGGTCAGGGTTCGTGTGGTCGGTACAAGACAAGGCGATCGCCAGACAAAACATGGCGGTGGAGGCGAAGATTTTGCTGAACGTCATAATGATGAAAGGTTATGTGGTGAGTGTGTCTTGGTTGATTATGAAAGTGTTGTGTATCAGTTGTATACTCGCCATGTTACCTTTTGTTTCGAATGGTCTACGTATAGGAGGTACCAAGTATTTTTTTTCGAAGACGCCTTTTGAAACCAACGACTACTAAACTAACCCTTATGGCTAAATACGCGCTCCTGACACTTCTTTTTCTGGTAAGTCCGTTTGCACACGGGCAAAACAAGGCTGTACCAGACAGTGTGGTTCGTTACAGCCACTTCGGTGCGAAGGGTGATGGCAAGACGGACGATGCAGATGCGATTGCCGCCGCCCATGCCTTTGCGAACTTACACGGCTTACCGGTGAAGGCCGACGACGGGGCCACCTATTACATTGGAGGAAAAGAGCGCGCAGTGGAGATACGAACTGATACCGATTTTGGCAAGGCCGCTTTCATTATCGATGATACGGAAGTGGAGAACCGCAATGCTTCGGTCTTTACGGTTAGCTCGGGGCTTAAACCGTTCAAGCTCGAAACGGTAACCTTGCTCAAAAGAAATCAGAAAAAAATCGAGGCATCGTTGCCCGGCCCTTGTCTCATTACCGTCACGAATTCAAATGTAAAGCAGTACATACGATTTGGGCTGAACCAAAACAATGGATCGTCACAGACCGATATTTTTGTCGTAGACAAGCATGGCAATGTGGACATGAACGCACCGATTATCTGGGACTTCGATCAGATTACGGACATTACTGCATTACCCATTGACGAGAAGCCGCTGAAAATCACCGGGGGACGTTTCACCACCATTGCCAATCAGGCAGAATCGAAGTACACTTATTACAACCGGAACATCGCGGTGAGACGGTCCAATGTGGTGATCGAAGGGCTGGAACATCGCATTACGGGAGAGGGCGAACATGGTGCGCCATACGGAGGCTTTATCAATATCGGCGATTGTTCCTATGTGACAGTGAAAAACACGGTCCTGACGGGCCACAAGACTTATAGCACCATTGGCGCCGCCGGTAAGCCGGTTTCGATGGGCAGTTACGATCTCACAGCCAACCGGGCGCTTAACGTGTCCTTCGTGAATTGCAACCAGACCAACGACATCAACGACAATACGTATTGGGGCATTCTGGGTTCTAATTTCTGCAAAAACCTCCTTTACGACCATTGTACGCTTTCGCGTTTTGACGCGCACCAGGGTGTCGCCAACGCCACCATCCGCAACTCGACCCTCGGTCACATGGGTATCAATGCGATCGGCAGCGGTCGCCTGCTGGTAGAAAACTGCACCATTCGCGGCAGGAGCATTGTTAACCTCCGGCCCGATTACGGCAGTACGTGGCAAGGCGAGCTAATCATACGGAATTGTGTATTCGTCCCGGCAAATGGCAAGCCCGTCAGTGCTTCTCTCATAAGCGGGTCCTATTCAGGCCAGCATGATTTTGGCTACACCTGCTATATGCCGGAGCGAATCACCATTGAGGGCCTCCGCATCGACGACGCGAACCACCCGGAAAATTACCAGGGGCCCGCCATCTTCGCCAACTTCAACCCGGAGATGAAAGACACCTCGTATCAGGAAAAGTATCCTTATGTTAAAACCAGGGAAGTTGTACTAAGCAAAGTAACCACTGCCAGCGGGAAACCTATTAGACTTAGCGATAATGCCTTTATGTTCAGGGATGTGAAAGTTGTAGAGGGGCGATGAGGGATGAATTATTCCTTGCCTTTTGATTTAATTCTGCCCAACAATACTTTCGAACTCCCATCTGATCAAGTCCATCCAGAAGCCCCGATCATCCATTTCTGAATAAGCTTCCTGTCTAAAAGTCGCGATCCAGACCGACGGGACGGGAGAACTCTCGTTGGGAACGGTGACATTAATAGTGGGACTATCTTTCGTTACGGGTATCAAAGCAGCTATCTTCTTTGCTTCTTCGATGGCCTGATCTTTTGTCATGGTGATAGGGTCTTGTTTTGGATTATTTTCTCCATGGGCTTAAAGCCTGATCGCATGATAGTAATGGTTTTCTCCCTCGTCTTCAAATTCCTCGACGAGCGAGAGCCCCGATGTAGCTATTAACTCATTGTATTTCTCCGCTCCAAGTGACACCGATTCTACTTCTGTAATGGCATCTTTCCATCTCATTTTCTGAGAAGGGGCAGTAAATAACAGCTTTCCGCCAACATACAGCGCATTGGCCATTTTCTGGATCACAATTTCCTGTGTTTCTTCCGGCAAAAGGAACAGCAGTCCCCAGGCAATGATGGCATCGAACTGCCGGTTGAAATAGGAGGAATCTTCCGCGGCTTCACAGGCGACTGGGATATTCGGGAAGTTCTCCTTGAAGCCCTGGACCATCGAAGGCGAGGCATCAATCCCGTAAACAGTGAGGCCTTCATCTATCAACGTTTTCGAAATGGGTAGGCCTGTACCACAGCCTACATCCAGCACTGTGGCATTTGGCGGTAGTGCCCTTGCCCAGTGCCGGACTGATGGCGCGCCGACGCCATCGATGCCCTTCGAGCGACAGCGGATGAATGTTGTGGCGTGGGTTTCGTATCCGTTAGATTTGTCCATTTGCGTTCAGCTTGGTTTTGAAATGATCGTGTCCTATCCGTGAATAAAATGGCGGCTAATACTTCTCTCAACGCAATCGCAGGTTGGCTAAGAATCTTTCGGATTGCTGCCCAAACTTACGGAAAGCCAAGGCTTCAACACCTTCGTAACCCGCGGCATCACCACCCACGTAAGCAGCCCAACCATACATCCAGCCACAATCAGAGTCCTGAACGCAGGATGAAACCCCTGAATGAATGGCCCGATAGCATAGGTCAGGAACAGACTGGTAGGATACACCCCGCAGAGCGTAGCGACCGCCATTTTCCATCTCGGCGGGGGAACCGGTGAGCGGAACCACGCTTCCAGGCCGGTCAATTCGCGGTAGACCGGCTCTTCCGTCAGCGTCGACGCATAGGCCTCCCAATCTTTGAAGAGCTTTGAACTGTAAAAGGCATCCCGCTCGGCCTGATCGGCGAAAGTTCTTAATATGCCCACTTCGCGACTCTCCGTACCCGGCAACGCCGTGATCATGGCCGCGCCGTGCACGCCGCCATGGAGGAACGAATCGCCCAGAAAACGGCGAAGAGCATCTTTGAATTCTTCTTCTTTTCCGGGGAGGACTTTGCGGGTGATGGCTACGTGGATGGGCATGGGGTATTGTTTAGAACCAATAAGTGTAAATTTATAAAATACGCCCTACTTTCGGGGCCGCTGCACTTATCGTGTATGCATTTTGCCTTTCAGGTTTGCATGAAGGTGCGATCCTCTGACGCAATCACAAGCCGAGTTTTGGTACGTCGTTGAATCCCAGGGCTGTAAGGAACTGGCGCATTCGCTTAAAATTGTCCATGATCTGACGCTTTATCATTCGGATATTCCATTTGATACGGTGGGAAATCGGTGTTTTTTGATGTGAAAGTGCTTTGGGAGGATTTCGAGAAGATGGGATATGGTTTAGCAATGGAGGTCCTTTACTTTTTCAGAGGTACCAGTACGCCCAGGTGGAATGACGGGCCGCGATGGTACATGTTCAGGCTTTTGACCACAGGCCGGAGCCCGAGGTGATAGCGTGCTTCGGTGAAAACGGCCACGGACTTCATGGGATAGGCCACGCCGACACCGCCCGCAATGCCATAATCGAATGCGCGTTTCCCAAAGCCTTCCTGCATATCGACGACGCCGGATTCGTCCTTCGACACCACGCCGTCATAAGTTATTTTGGAGGTATATTTCTGTCTCGCATTCCCGACGCGATACCGGACTTCCGGCCCAAGGGAAACAATTCCCGTAAATTTTCCGATTCGAGGCTTCCATTGCACCAGCACCGGCATTTCAATAAAATTCAGCAGAAACTTCCCCGTTTCTTCGGTTTTCATGGTCTTCCCATCTACAGGGCCTTCCGTGACATAGTCATATTGGGCCCCGCGTTGCGAAAGACCCGGCTCAAACTGAATGCTCAGTTTCGAATTCAGGGTTTTATTGAAAAGTAATGCGACATTCACGCCGACCCGGTTGTCGTAATCAAAAATGGCATTTGGCTTGAAATTGGCGACGTTGACGCCCCCGCGAACACCTACCTTGAACTGTGCATGTGACTCCACAGCAGAAAGCAAAACGAAGGTCACAATCAGCAAATGAGTGAACGTAGATTTTTTCATAGAGAGCACGTTTGTTATGATTAACTGATTATATAACGTGCGGTGACATCGTGATCGATATAAAAGGTAGCGCTCCTTTGTGGAAGATCGAAAGATTTGAGAATGAGATTATGTTACGAATCTGGTGAAGCAGGTTTTGATTTCCGTTTAAAGCACAAAAAGAGCCCTGAAAAAATCAGGATCTTTAGGGGAGGGAGATGGGTCTCGAACTTTGCCTCTAATCGGCTCGTAATCAATGTTTTATATCCTTATTTGAGGTGAACCACACGAAAGACTCACTATTTTTTATACATATAGTACAACAGTATATTTGTTATGTATAATTCTTTTGGCGAAAATTGAGTGATCTATGTGTGGATTTTCGCTGGTTTTTGGGTGAGTTTTTGTGTGGTTTTTAGGTGTTCAAAGTTTGGAAAATGCCTGTATTTTCTGGCGGTGGCAACTGCGATGTTGTTTCCGTGCGGAGACTGTAACTCGCGTCAATCAGTGGTTGATGTAAAAATGGGGCTAAACATAGACTTCCAGGTTCTTTGCAATCACAAAATCATTATCATCAAAATCAATACCATGTTCAGGGCCGTCCGCGGGGTCCAAAGAAATGTAGATCTGCTCTGCGTCGGCAAAAAATTTATAGTTCTCAATATAGTAAAATGCGTGATGATTTTTGTAATAAAACGAATACTCAATAACATCTGTGAATCTTAGTACTACATTTTTAAACTTCTTCGAATACAATAAGGTTATCTCAAGATCTAGAAGAAGCCTGTCGTTTTCGCGGTAGACAGAAATTCTATTTAGTTCCCCGCTTACAAGGCTCTCATCATCTGAAAAAAAATCGATGGCATCTTTTCCTTCGGCAACTATGTTCATGTGTAATTAATATTTGACATTCTCATATTCCAAAATCCTTTTTTAATTCATTCTTTTTTGGCGGTCTTCCGGCCTGCTTTTGAGTAACTAGCTTCTAAAATAGGCTTGCCATAAGTTTGCTTGTGATAACGCTCAAAGGCGGGGTGAGAGCATCGGCTTTCCGATGCTCTCTTCATGTAAGAGTCTGTAGTTGGCAAAACTATTTGATCGACAATTTTGTCTGAGTTCATAGACGTGAAAAAAAGGGCGTTGTGGGCGGATATATGATGGATTAAAAAGTACGGGGAGTCACATCTTCGTCCAGCAAATTACCTGTAACATCATTCTTATATTCCCAATCACCATAGCTGCGTCATCTCGATGCACAAAATGTCCGCTGTTGCTTAAATAGATCAGTGCGCCACCCTTACTGGAAGAGTGAATAAAACGTCTCCATCTCAGCATATTAGAGCTATTTTTCGCTTCAAAAAATCGCTCGTGATCATAGTCTTTACTCCGGCGATCCATTGGAACTTCGAGCTTTCCTCCAACAAAAAACAGGATGGGCACCTGGGGAACGGGTAGACTCCTCAGCTCAGCAAAGTCGTTTTTTCGGAGATCCGTCAAAACCTGACCTTCGCTCCATGCAGCGTAATGAGACGAATCTACTTTTGAAGGCGTATATAATCGCTTTATGAGCATTTCATCAATTCGCTTTTCGGAAACCCCGATGTCTCTGAAAATCTGATTCCAGTCCGCTTTGGTCTCTGTAAAATCGGCGGGATCGACAAATACCAGCCCGGCAACATCATTGGGATAATATCCTGCGAAGGCCCGCACATAGACGCCGCCCATCGAGTGACCAACCAAGATATATGGTGGCTCTATTTTCAGTTCCGTTAAAAGCAGTTTGAGGTTCGCCGCTATCTTTTGAGGAGTGGGCAGTTGGAAAACCTTATCTGATTTCTCCACACCTTGCCTGTCATAGAAAAAAACGGGAGTAGTTCTGGCAAGCGAATCTGATACGGTATTCCAATTTCCAAGCCCCATCCCCATACCATTTTCAAAAACCAACACTGGCTGACCGGGCTTTCTTTGCTCTAAACTTCTCGTGAGAACATGGTAATTAATACCGTTTACATTCACCATTTTTTCCTGGGAGAAAACAGAGAGCGTAGGCACCAGCAGAAATATGACGGTCAGGATCTTTATAGACATAGGAATCTGGAAAGCTTCATTTAATCATTTACCGGCAATCAGATAAAGGCAATATTATTGCCTGAATAACACAATACTCAAAACCGTTAACAACCCGAATACTCAGAGTGGAAAATTCCGTTAAAAGTAGGGGTTCGAACCTACGTTATAACCTATTGAATTTCAATACCTAAATGTAGCTCAAAAGGGCTACTTACCGACTGCTCACCTGATTTTGGAGTTGGTGCGATCGTTAGGTAAACCATAAATATAATTGGCTTGGTGATAAGGTATTACATCATAAATCAAGTGAAAAGATTTGGGCCGGGCGGCCGGTGCCGTTCAGGTCGTTTTTGGATACAGGAAATACACTGTCTTCTGGAAAAATTTTCTCGTTTCAATTGACAATTTGTTTAATTATTCTCAATACACTGCTAGAAATGTTAAGCCAAGTTTTGCCTACCGCTCATGTGGAAATGCGGAAAATGCACTCCGCATTTCTGTGGGCCACTTTCATACGTTCGTCATCAGTGAGCGGTGCGGAGTCAATGAAATTAACGGCTGGTGCAGTGGGTTGAAACGGATAATCTATTGCCCACATAATGGAATCAATACCAAGCTTATCGATGCAGAAACGCAGCACCAGGGGATCTTCCACGCCGCTGGTCGTTATAGAAAAATTACGTTTGAAATATTCGCTCGGTTTGAGTTGGTTACCCCGGCCAGCGCGCGCTCCCGGCGCACCCATGAAGTCGAGCCGCCAAAGCCAGAAGGGTAAGGCCTCACCCATATGACCCAGCACAATTTTCAATTTCGGAAAGCGGTCCAACACGCCGCTCAGCATTAACCGCAGTACATGCGTGCCAGCTTCAATGCCATAACCCCAAATCGCACCTTCCAGCCGGTAATCCTGGAAAGGTGCGGCCATACCATCGGACGGGGCCCGGGGATGGATGTAGAGCGGTGCACCTAGAGCTTCGGCTGCTTCCAGGATCGGCCAGAACCTTTGTTCATCCAAATATCCATTCCCCGTATGCGAATTAACCAGGAAGCCGTTCAATTTGAGCGTATGAATAGCTCTTTCCATTTCATTTACGGCCTCCTGCGGGTTTTGAGGAGCAAAGCATGCAAGTCCGGCGAAACGCTTCGGATGCCTGCGGATTGCTTCACTTAACTGGTCATTGGAAAGTCGGGCCAGGGCAACTGCCTGGTCTGTTTCAAAAAGCTGCACACCAGGTAAGCTTAGGGAAAGCAGGTGCATATCTACACCATTGGCATCCATACTGGCTATTCGGCCAGAACCCAAATCTAATAGATTGGGAAGTAGTAAACGTGCACTGGCATCTCTGTTTGACACGGGAGGCGGCGCTTTCGATGGGTCTTGAACAATGGCAGCGGCTGGACTGTCAAAAACCGTTTTTAACAATTTGATATCCAGATTGGAACCACCCTTTCGCACCATGTCTCGCACGGCAGTCGCTACTTCGGGTATCATGAAAGCTTCCTCCGTTGCAATTTTTCTTACGCGCTTTTTAGTAGATACTGGCGCATTGCTGTTCGGTTGAGCTTGTGCAAGCACAGTTTGCCTGGGCCAGGCAGCAACGCCAGCCAATGCGGATAGCTGAGTTAATGCAGTCCGACGGTTGACCGGCTTATTTTCGTTGTCAGGTTCATTAAATGGGTTGATAATTTGAGCGGACATAGCGTTAGGGATTTGCTTGCATGTGAAAATGTTTCAATGCTCAAACCTATCTAATGCCAATGATATCCGTTAGACGAAATCGGCCGCGAGGCAGCAACAATCGACCATGGTCAAAATTTGTAGGAAAATGGGAATATTTTGCTGAGCAGTAACATGAAAGCAGCTTACTTTATCTCTGAACTAGACGCATGAATTCGGGCATATTCGGACGGAGCCTGACCGAACTGGTCCCGAAAACATTTTGTGAAGTAATTTGGATTGGTGAAGCCTACCATAAATGCAATTTCGCTAACATTGCCGTATTGCTGGCTTAGCAGACCAGCAGCTCGTTTCAACCGGAATGTCCGGATCAATTCATTAGCTGATTGTCCAAGCAGGCCCGTTAACTTTCGGTGCAGGTGGGTCTGGCTCACGCCGATTTCCTGACAAAAAACACTTACGTCGAAATCTGTATTGGATAGGTTTTTTTCAAGTAATGCAAAAACGTTTTGCAAAAATTTTTCGTCCGTTGACGTAACAGTTACCTCCGAAGGTTGCACAACGAGTTGCCTGCGAAACCGCTCCCGCAACTGTCTCCGGCCTTCCATCAAGTTCTTGACCCGCGTCAGCAATTCCTGACGGTCAAATGGTTTGGTCAAATAGTCATCAGCACCGTTTTCCAAGCCCGCCAGTTTGCTTTCAATGCCGGTCTTGGCCGTAAGCAAAACCACCGGGATATGGCTGGTCCGCTCATCCGTTTTGAAGCGACGGCATAATTCAATTCCATTCATTCCCGGCATCATAATGTCGCTAATGATCAGATCGGGCAAGTGAGCTAACGCCATACGCCAGCCTTCATCACCATTATCAACTGCCATTGTTCGATAAATCGGGGCAAAGCAATCCACCAAAAAGTTTCGCAAATCGACATTGTCTTCAATGACGAGCATTTGGGCTTTCTGTCGTGCACCGTCAGGGATATTATTCTGAACAGTCGGCCAGGCCGGGCTCCTTGGAAGCTTAGGTGCCGCCAGGCCAATGGCTTGCTGTTGTTCAACGATTGAAAATGGCAATTTTAGCGTAAAAGCGGTGCCGCTGCCTGAGGTGCTTTCCACATTGATTATCCCTTTATGAAGTTCCACCAATTCCTTCACCAGCGCCAGCCCAATCCCCGCGCCTTCAAAGTTGCGGGTAACGGAGCTATCAGCCTGAAAGAAACGATCAAAAATATATGGTAATTGATGAGCGGGTATGCCGATGCCCGTATCCTGCACAACAATCCGTAGATAAGGCGTGTCATTTTGAAGCTCTTCCATTAAAGCTGAAAATTGCACCTGACCACCGGGTTGCGTAAACTTGGCTGCGTTGGTCAGCAGATTTGAAATAATGCGAGCAAAACTGTCCGGATCTGCATTCACCCACACTGGCTGCATCGGCAATGTATAGCGAAATACTAATTGGCGCGACTCGAATAAAGCTACGAATGCTCCGACGAGTTCTTTCAAAAAGGCACTTAGATTGATAGGTCGCAAGGTTAGTGTTAATTTGCCCGCTTCCAATTTAGAAAGGTCGAGCAGCTGGTTGATCATATCAAGCAACTGTCCGGACTGACGGTCAATTAGCTGATAATCTGCATCCAGCGAGGCTCCTGGTTCGGCTTTTAGTTTGTCAATTGTTCCTTTTATCAACGCAAGCGGCGTGCGAAACTCATGGGACAGGTTAGCAAAGAAGTCTGATTTAAGTTTATCAACTTCCTGCAACTTTTCGGCGGTAAGCCGCTCAAACTTTAATTCATTGCGAAGCCGCTCCCGGTTGATCAAATGCCGTCGGGTCAGCCAGATCAGCAGAAGGATTAACATAGTGTACAATGCATACGCCCAACCCATTTTCCACCATGGGGAATGAATGATCACACGAAGCGAAGAGCCGGTTTCGTTCCAGACGCCATCATTGTTCGAAGCCTTAACGCGGAAGGTGTACGAGCCCGGCCTCAGGTCAGTATAGCGGGCAAAGCGCCGGTCACCAGAATAGATCCAGTTCTTGTCTAGCCCGACTAACTGGAAAGCATACTGGTTCTTTTCTGAGATATTATAGTTGAGGGCCACGAATTCAAATGAAAGAAAATTTTTATCATAAGGTAGTTCCAGTACGCCTGACGGAACAGGATACCTTGTTTCCTGAACCGTCAGGCCTGTCAAATGCACAGGTGGTATGACCGTATTTTGCTGGATTTGAGCAGCCTCGAAGCCAACCGCGCCATTGATCGTGCCAAATAGCAATCGACCTTGCCTGCTATGTACACTGCCTAGATTACACTCATTGTCGGGCAGCCCGTCACGTACATCAAAATTCCGGAACTGGTGTAAAACAGGATTGAACCGGCTGATACCATGCCCTGTTCCCAGCCAAAGGTTCCCAAGACCGTCCGGCGCAATGCTGACCACCTGGTTAGAAGGCATTCCATCCTTCATTGTAAAATAAGAAAACTGACCTGTCCGTGGATCGAAGCGATTCAGTCCACCATGATTGGTGCCAACCCACAGAATGCCTTTTTCGTCTTCATAAAGAGCGCGCACCCAATTGTCGGTAAGCTTACCTGGCGAATGAACGCGACCCGTTTGATAGTAAGTAAACTTTCCTGTGGCCGGGTTCAGCCGGTTAAGTCCTTGGGCTGTGGCAATCCAGATGTCTCCCGTTCGGCTCACCAGCAAATCTAGAATTAGAAAATGACTCAACGTACGATCTGGCGTCAGGGCAGCTTCGCTTTTGGGTTGTAAAACATCACGCGTGTAATATTGGCATTGGCCAGTCACAGGGTCCAAGCGACCGATTGCCCCTTTCAAGCCGACCGACCCGCCAATCCAGAGTTTACCGTTCTGATCTTCATCAATGCTCATTGTAGGAACCTTCGTTGGATAGCGAGTAAACGTGCCGCTCGCCCGGTCCAACCGGTGCAACGCCTCCTTGGTGCTGACCCACATTTGCCCTGCATGATCTTCAAAAAGGGTCGAAACACCTTCACTAGTTAATGATTTCGGATTGTCTGGATCTGCTGGAATATGTTCCAGTTTCAAAGTAGATGAACTCCAGCGATAAAGTCCCTTTTGAAGGCTCCCCAGCCAGATCGTTCCCATATGATCTTCCAGCACTGTCTGAAAATTATATTCCGGTAGCCGGATCGGAGCCTGCGGCAAATTTGCCGGGTAGGTCTGGAATCTCCTGGCATGTGCTTTAAGCTGATTAATTCCGTTGTCTGTACCGATCCAAACCGTGCCCGTTCTGTCGCGAAAAATAGCACGGACGTCATTGCTGCTCAGACTACCAGGCCTCGCGGGATCAGATTGGTATATTACCAGCGCACCCGTCTTAGTATCAATTTTTTGCAGGCCTTTGGGTGAGGAAATCCAGATTAACCCGGTGCTGTCCTCAAAAATGCCACTTTCATAAATGGTTTGGTATAAATGGCCTTTCGGATTATAAGCGATTGGCGTCAGCGTATCGCTGGTAATTTTTGTTCGAAATAACCCGTTGCCTTCCGTTCCAATCCACAATTCGCCCGATTTGTCCAAAAGGAATGCATAAGGGCTCACAGGTTTGTCAGCCTGATACGGTAACGCGAACTGTCTTCCACTCGCAGCTCTCCGCCAAACATCCGGACTGTGTATAAGTTTAGGCAATTGCAGGACAATTTGAGAAAAGAGACCTGTTTGCTGATTAAACCGGAAAAGTTGCCCGCGCGATTTTACCTCGATCAGTAAGTCTCCTCGCGAGTCCTGTCCGATAATATGGTTTACACGCTCCATGGGAAACTGACTGAATTTTCTTGTAGTCGTATCAAATCGCAACAGGCCCAGGGGAGTGCCTAGCCACAAAAAGCCATTCCGGTCTTCGAAGAGATTAAAGTGAACATTCCAGTAATAAGAGAGCCCTGAAAGCTGATTATAAGCAGTTACTTTTCCGGTACGCTTTTCAACCTGGTGCAAACCGCCACCCATTGTTGCAACCCAGATCCGTCCCTTTCGGTCTTCGTGAACATCGGTGACAATGGTATGTTGTAAACTGCTGCTGCGGGCGTTGGGGTCGAATTGGAATGCTGTAAACCGATAGCCATCAAACTTATTCAGACCATCAGCGGTGCCAAACCATAAAAAACCTTCCCGATCCTGGCAAATTGCACTGATAAAATTGTTTGACAGCCCGTGCCTGGTAGTTAATTGTTCAAAGCGAACGGGGTATTGCTGGGCTATATTCCTGCCTGAGGATAATAGCACTACTAAACATATACGCACCAACATTTTCATGGTAGCTATATTTTATTGCTGCTAACAATCCGCTACTGGGGACAACTTCCGCAGTCACTTGCGTTCTCTTAACAAGGTAGCGATATTTCGGAATTGTAAGTGATAGCTTTTGGAGTAGAAACTTCCCTGATCCGGGGCCAATACTTGTTGTGAATATCCTCTTTAATCTTCCGATCCACGATTTTGGCGTAAATCTGTGTCGTTCGAATATTAAAATGCCCTAGCATTTTGGACACGCTCTCCATTGGAACTCCATTTGATAGCGTAACCGTCGTTGCAAATGTGTGTTGGGCAATGCGGAAGGAGATATTCCGGCTGAGGCTATTAACTGCCGGTATTTACAGCGATTCTGGTGAGTACTTTTTTGGCCTCTTCTGCCTGCTCACCAAATACTCGACAAAACATTGCGAAAACCTGTATTTTTTGGCGATTTTGACAAAACAAAAGGCCTGTAAATCATTTATTTACAGGCCTTTTGATGCTTTTTAGTGTTGAACTAAGTGGTCACGTAGGGTCTTACGCGAATACCACAAAGTGGCTGATAAACAGGCAGTTGCGGGCAACAATGATTGAATGTAATACCCAGTTTGCACACAAATTGTCTCCGAAACCGAGCATGAAAAAAGTTAATTACTGATAATCAGCTAATTATACTGTTACATACAAGTTCATGTCTAACGCAAATCTGCACATCAACGAATATAAATGCCTCCCTACCGACCTTGCATGAGTTTTGATTCCGTTAACTTGCTCTGCACCATCAATCGAACCAATTCCGGATCGGCGTCAGTCTCAATTGTGTCTATTGAAATATCAAAATCCCACTTGAAGTATTTGGCAAGTAACACTTTCTCATCCTTGTTAAATGGCGCAAGTCTCCAAATTAAGTCGTTGTGTTGCGCAAAATAGCCCATACCCGCGCCTAAGCTAAGGAGTGCAAAGTATATTCGTCTTGCATTCGGATCGCTCAGCACCCGGAGAAATTCCTCGGTTTCTTCTTCATATTCCTTGAGTTCCAGACCAGTCCAATGCGAAAAGGCAACTCCATACTTGTCGATCATCCATTTCTCAAATTGATGGAGACACGATTCAACTACATCCTGGTTATCGTTTAGCTTGGTGAGCGACCGCAGTAGTTGCTCATTTAGAGCCTTAACATCTTGCTCGAGACGTGCTATTAAGTCACCCGACTCCAACTCATACTCGGGGAAAAAGTCTATCTCCCTCACTTCAAGTATTCTAGCAATTTCGCTGAGTCTGGCAACTGTAAGGTCTGTCACTCCCCTCTCAATTTTCCCGTAGTTGATCAAAGCTATACCAAGCGACCTAGCCATCTCAGCCTGCGTAAATCCGCGGACTTCACGGATTTCTCTAATTCGTTTTGCGACACTCATACAAAAATTTATAATCCAATGAATATACCTCGTAATCCATAGAATTATAAATAATTATCTGAATTATTTTGGATATATAATTCACTGGATTACATTTGCGCTAGTTAAAATAATCTAAAAGATTACATTGATGTTATGAGCCAGATTACTCCGATTGAGCTAGCAATGCGCAAATATGAGGAACGTATTTGTGGAAAATTCCGTCCAGACCGGCGGTTTTATTTAAAGGTCGGAATCAATCAAAAGCGATTCGGCCAACTTATGCGACAGGAGAAGCCCATCTACCTGTTTGAGGCACAACGATTATCAGACTTTTTTGGCGTCCCCCTTGCGGACATAGTGAAAAATGAAAGCCCGATCGCTACTGGTAATAGCGTCGGGCCAAATGCCATTGCTTAACTCTCTTAAAATTAAACAGTTACATTATATGCCAAAGTTACAAAATTCTACACTGAGTACTTCCATCGGGAAGGCTCGGCGGCACATCGATGCTACTAATAGACCGATGAGAAAGACATTGTCGATTTCATTTGGCCTAAGGCAAGTAGAAAAAATGCCACTTGACAAAATGGGCTACATCTATATGTGGCTGAGATATGGATCAAAACGAATAGCCTTCAGCACCGGCATCAAGGCATCTCCTAGGGCCTTCGACCAAAAAACAACGGTAATCGCGGGAAATGTGGAGGCAACAGCAATGCTAACCGCTCTTAGACACAAGGCCGAAGCATTCTCATCTGATTTGAAATTGACAGGCCGAGCTATCGATCTACACCTAATCAAAGCGGCAATTCTGGAAACTTATATTGAAAATGTCCCGAACATTATCGAGTGCATCCAGCTATTTAACAAAAACATCATCAACGAATTATATGATTCAGGTGAGCTAGAGAAAGGTTCATACGACAAGCTTCAAGTATGGAATAGACATTGCCAAAAATGGTTGATTGACAAGATGGGAACAAGTCCACGCATTGATGAAATTGTTCCGGCCGATGCCAACCATTTCCTTTTTTGGTTGAAGAAAAAGCATTGTCTATCGCACAATGTCGCCTGCCGAATAGTTGCTCATTTAAAACGCATCATCAACTATGCTGTTGAGAATGAATGGATTCTCCGTAACCCGTTTATGAATTTTCGCAAGAGACTAGAACGGAAGAAAAGAGAGTATTTAACTGAGGCAGAAATTGACTTGCTCGCAAGCGCAAAATTCGCAAGTGATGCTCTCCATTTGTCTTGCGATTTATTTCTATTTCAAATTTATACTGGACTCGGCTACAGAGAGCTTTTAGAGCTGACACCAGGACATATTTCGCTAGTGGATGGTAAGCCCTGCATTCTTATCTCACGTCAAAAAACAAAAGTCTTACAGGTTGCTCCGCTGGTACCAGAGGCTCTCGCCCTATTATCCAAGTACAAAGATTACTCCGTGTGTAGAGAATACGGGGTATGTTTTCCAGTCAGGACAAACCAAAAGTATAACCAGCACCTAAAGCAAGTCGCGTTAGTTCTCGGCATAAGAAAGCGACTTACGACCCACATTGCTCGTCATACAGCCGCGACGCATTATTTAAAAGCTGGCGTACCCTTACTCTCAGTTTCTGCAATGATGGCACATTCAAACGTGCAAATGACCCTTGATCACTATGCTCATATTCAGCCAGAGATGGTTGTACGTGACTTTGCTCCGTTGCTCAATGCGGTTCAACAACCAACTGCCTTGAAAAAAGCCAATTAAAGCTATGATAGCAATCTCTCGAGTAGAACACTGGCCGCGCCGGAATGTATGGTATTGTTTTTGGCAAAGTGCCACCATTAGCGGAAGAATTACGCTTTCCCAATACGCCGCAGTGGAAATTCTGGCTAATCCCCACGTCAAAGTGCGGCATGAAAATCGAGATATCTACTATTTCGGAATTGACAAGGCCACATCAGAGGCACGCCTTGCAAAACCTCACATTAATCAAAAGCTTACACTTTAAACAATTTGACCATGGCAAGAATATCAGAAGTAACCGACAAATGCTTTAAAAGCTTGTATGATTTCATTGACATGCAATTTAGCAGCAATGAAGAAGTGCGTAATGACCTAAGGCTCAATGCCTATAAAGCCGAAAGAAATGTAATGCTCGAATTAATAAAAAGGGAGGCCATTGAGGACGCTCTGACGGAACGGGTTATGAAATACTCGGAAGAGGCAGACGGTCTCGATGAATTTACCGGTCTATTAGTCGATAAAGAATAGAATAACAAGTGAAAAATCCCCTGTTGTCCGCAGGGGATTTTTATAAGCAAGCGTCAATCTAAATCACTTAATGGCAGAGAAAAATAACCTATACAAATATATGAAAGAGACTGATAATAAGCAAACTAACAAATCAAAGTCATACGATAAGCTCTCCCAGATTGAAGAATTCATTTCCGAGTTCTGCGAATTGAGATTCAATATTGTATCGAATACAACAGAATTTTGCCGAAAAGGAGAAAATATCTTCCAGCCGATCGATGAACGAATAAAAGCAACCATGAGGCTCGAAATGGGTAGGAGAAATCTCAGTGGCGTCAAAACATACTTTGAAGACATTTTGAATTCAGATCACGTTCCTATTTTTAACCCATTTGAGGCTTATTTCAGGAGCCTTCCGAAATGGCAAATAGGTGATAGAGACTGGATTAGTGATTTATGTTCATTCATAAAAGTTAAAGAAAACTCAAACCCAGAAGAAAGAAGATGGTTTGCCCAGATGCTGCGAAATCACTTGTTAAGAACGGTCTCGTGTGCGTTACGGAAGATTGAATTTAACAAGCATTGCTTTGTTTTTTTGGGGAAGCAAAATGACGGGAAATCATTTTTCGTCCGCTGGCTAACCCCTCCCCAACTAATAGATTACTACAAGGAAAATCCGCAATTGGACCATAAGGATAGTGTGATCGCGCTCAGCCAAAATCTAATAATCAACCTCGATGAACTTCATGACATGAACAAGGTTGATGCGAATAAGGTGAAGTCTCTGTTTTCCCAATCTGATACCAAGGTCAGGCACCATTACGGCAAGTATGACACATTGCAAAAACGATATGCAAGCTTTTTCGGCACCACCAATGACTCCGAGTTTCTCAACGACGTTACAGGAAACGTCAGGTGGATCGTTTTCGAAATACAAGAAATCTTACACGACGGCGGCAGGGAAAAGGGTTATTCAGCAAACATCCCAATCGACAACGTTTGGTCACAAGCGTATGCACTAGTGCTCCAAGGTCACACAGGTGAACTAACTAAAGAGGAAATTGCTCGGGTTGAAAAAAACAATCTTGCTTACCAAAAGAGAACGACAGAAATCGACCTTATTGAAAGATACCTCACACCTGCTAATACCAAGGATAAATTGGCCTTCCCCGTTACAGCTAGCGACGTTACTCTTGCTCTTAACAAGGTGACTAACAACGCATTTAGGTTAAATCATGTTCAGATAGGGAAGGCACTCACATTTTTGGGGTTTCAAAAATCTGCAGTACGTTTAAATGGGAAAAATCCTACTCACCGGTTCTTTGTTAAGACCAATGATCCAATAATTTCTGAATCCTTGCTTAGTAATGTTGGCTACATAGCTACAAATATCGATAGCCCTCCACAACTGGAATTTCACAAGCCCTATATGTAGATAACTATTGAAACTAAAAGATAGCTACATCTTAGCTACAAATAGAAATGGTGGCGGATTGCTTGACTTGTAGCCGGGTTGACATTTCAGAGCCGCTAAAGAAAAAGGACAGGAAAGAGGCCAAAATGAGGCCAACTGCACGATTTCGTCGCTGTGTAGCCATGTAGCAAGGTAGAGCCATGCACTTCAAACAATACTTCTTCTCATAGAATAGGAATAAATCATTGAAAATATGAAAAGTACAATCGCGGTATCGTCAGAGGAAATTGCAACAGCGAAGGCAATTCCAATTGCGCATTTGTTGCAGGAGAGAGGCTTTCAGCCAAATCACGAGACATCAGGCCAACTTGTTTACTTTTCGCCGTTCAGAGATGAAAAATCAGCATCCTTCTTTGTTAATCCCAGAAGCAACGTTTTTAATGATTTCGGAGGGGGCGGAGATCTTAAAGGAGATGCTATTCGGCTAGTTCAGTTACTTGATAAATGCAGCTTCAAAGAGGCCATCAGAATTTTGATAACCCGCCAAGAGTCAACGGTTCCAAACATCTCCTTTTCTTTTAGCGGCAAAAACCTTTCAGAGCCAGCGAATGGGAAAATAAAAATCCTTTCATCAAGGCCCCTTGCCAATAATCCTGTGCTCTGCAAGTACGTAGAAAACAGGGGAATCGCGTTAGAGTTGGGCTGTAAGTATCTATTTGACGTTCGATACGAAGTTAACGACAGGAAATATTATGCAGCTGGTTTTCCAAATGACTCCGGTGGATACGAGCTTCGCAACGCTCATTTCAAAGGGAAGGCAGGTAATGCTATAACCACCATCCATAAACGTACGAGAAACGTGGCTTTGTTTGAGGGTTTTTTTGACTTTTTGTCGGCATTAGCTTTTTATGGGAAATCCGAGCCTAGCCTTACAACCATCGTGCTCAATACAACCAGCAACCTAAGCAAAGCAATCTCGCTGATACCTTACGGCTCTATTGTCAACTGCTTTCTCGATAATGACTCGACAGGGGTCAGGGCCGCGCAAAAATTAGAGCAATCAGGTTTCACCGTGCATAATCACTCGGCTCAATTATATCCCGATAGTAAAGATTTTAACGAATACCTTCTGCAATGTCAGCGATAATCGCCGATTTTGAGCGATTGAGGCCAAGTTTTAGACCGATTAGGGAGTGATATTTGAGCGATTTAAGAGTGATTTTACTACCGATTTCTCCGCGATTTTTGCACTGATCCAGTGTCTAAATCTGAGATCCTATCTGCACGCATATACAAACGTCAACCTCACTAGCTTGGCATTTTTTTTGCGTTGTAATACAACTTTTACGAGGCGACAAAATACGATTTGGTGTGACGCATAATACACATAAAATTTCAAAAATAAATTATTTAACTATTTGATATTCAATTATTTATGATTAAATTTAATATATATTTCCATCATTAAAACAAAAGACCAAATGAGCTACATTACTGCAAAAATCTCACCGACTCCTTACACTCCCGCCCTGTTCATAAAACAGGATCGCGAATTCAATCCCGACACGATGAATCGGAAGGTATGGTTAGAAAGACAGCTCATAAACATCGAATTCGCGATTTTCAAATATCAAGGTGGACTTTTAGAGCTTTCAAATCAAGCTGCGCAACTCGATGGGAAGAGTGATGCTGCGATGTGGATGCAGCAGGTAGGCGTCTTGGCTCTTAATCTTGGGGTTTCCGGTCTTTCCGAGGCGTCGAAAGGATCGACAGGCACCGGGAGTAATGGAGGATTCGGCGAGGATTTCTCGAAATATTCTGCGATCGCCGGGGCTGCGTTGATAGCTGCAGGCGTTGTTATCAACATTTTCAAGAAGAAAAGAGATGACAAAAGATTGAATGAACTTTATCACGAAGCGGTTAATCTCGGCGCCGACGTCAAGATGCTAGAAAGTATGCGCCAGCGTTATCAGGCGGAATTGACCCGGATGAAGCTTTTGCCGATTTTGCTCTTTGGAGCTGCGGCGTATATAGTCCGAGAAAATAACTGATTTTTGCAAAAGCGGCTTAAAGCACCAACCATTGGAGGGGAGCAGTATCTACTTTTTCCCCTTTAATGCTTTATTAACACGCACTTGAATCAATGAATCTATGTATACCCTGCTAATAGAATCCTTTTTAATGGCACTCCTACTTTTGTCGTCTGTAAAAATATCCGACGAAAGATGAAACGAAGCGATAGTGGCAGCAAAAAGTAGTATCAAAATTATCCGATGTATCCAAGGAATTTTCCTTAGTGAAAACACCGTTTCTCTGGTTATTAGCCAAATTAACACAACGAACAATACCAATACGTACCCGAACACTAGCATAAACCTCAAAGCTTGAGCTACCGTCTCCGTCCGTGTAAAAATTTGAATATTAGACGAAACGAATAATACTATGGCCGCAAACACGCTAAGTATTTCAATATGCCTTTTATCTGTTTTGTCAATAGTTTCTTTAATGTTTTTTATTTGACTCAAGTCGTCAGATATGCTGCTTTGAAATTTGGATATTGTTTCATAAGCGCTCAATTGCGTGGAAATATCAGAAATTTCTTTCTCAACTATTGGATAATTGATTGGTAAAACAAATGAAGAAGCTAGAAAGACTTTTATACGCTCCTCATTTACTGTAATTTCTTGTACGCATTCTTCATATGGAAGTTGAAAGGCTAAAAATCGATGCTCTTTACACCACTTGAATTTTTCTCGAAGTAAAGATTCATATTCCCTTAAATGATCTAGGAGTTTTTTTATAGTTTCAAAATTATCTGCGTACTCACTTTTCTTACCAGAAGAGAAAAGTATATCCAATTCTTTGATGATATAATTACAAACTTTCAAAAAAGGAAAGTAATTATGAACCTTTGTTTCCTTTTGCAAAAATTCGATTTCAGATATTTCATTTAAAACTGTGTCGATACCCGTACCCGGAATACCTATTTTTGCTGAAAGTTTGTTGTTAGCAAAATAATTTGATGTTATCTCCCTAGCTCGTTTATTAAATGCCGATTCAGCAATTTCAGCAGCCTCCTCTTTAAATCTATCACATATCTCAATAAGCTTATTCCAATTGGGATTTGCATGCTTTTGATATTTTACAATGCAATGAAAATCTGAGTATGTAAGCGACTCACGCCTCGCATATTTACCATTACTGATGTGATAATAATGCGAGAATTCTTGAATACGGTTCCGCGAATCAATATCGTAGTGAAGCTCCGTGATCCTATCAAATTCTCCGAAATAATCTTGAACCAAATCTTCCGTCCCCAGTTCTCGTTCGACAAAATCGACCATATACTGGTATTTCATCTTATTTAAGTCATATCTAAACTGAAGTTTTCGAAGCAAAAATGTACACTTGTCCAGCAAAATCCGGAACACTTGATCACTCCCGTATGATCTATCCCTGAGCTCTTCTCGAATAAGAATTAACTGTCGGAGCTTGTCAGGGCCAACAACTGGATAGTGATCATTAATGGCAAGTGCAATATTTGTGGATCGGAAGTCGCTCGCCAAACCTAAAACTGCATGTAATGATGGATGTAAGCCCGAGAACGATTCATTCTTAATAGCATCGAAAGAGTGAATCCCATCGGAAGCAGTAAATTCCCTATGAACTTGAGCGTAAAGATATCGGTACTGGTCAATCGATGATTTGTATATTCTAAAGCAACTAATAATTAAGTCATTCAGCCGATTGGCACCTAGATCTTCTACGGAATCTTGATCTACCAAATAGCTTTCTGACAGCTTACTCGTTAACGAATCGAGATTTTGAACAAATGAGGGGTGGCTTACATATTCGCCAGAAATCACAGATAGATTTAAACTACGGTAAAATCCATTGGAAAAGTCACCAAGAAGCTGGGAAAGAGCGAGCAGTGAGTCGTCTAAATTCGCTTCATCATGTTGTAGGTCTTGAAATTCGCTACTTTGAAAGGAAGTATCAAGCGTGTTTATAAGAGCCTCTAAGTACATAATTTACAATGCGTCGTTAAGTCTAAATATCTTGCTCTCGTTTCGGATTGTGTCCGTTTTTATGGGCAATGAATATTTATTCATGCTACGCGCTAATGCAAATGTGCTTTTCCAGGAATACCATTGATGACTCAGCTCTACCAGTGAGGACGCAGAATACGCTACGAGCTCTAAGTTCTTGTTCTTTAACGCTTCAATTGCCTCATTGAGCCTTTCCTTGTAGGGATTTATCGCATCGAAATAGTTGTCGTTGACAACATTATAGCTTAATCCTTCTTTACTAACGGAATACTTGCTGCAAAGTCTGAGAAAATCGTAAACATCACTTTCTACGTGACCGAACGGTAAAGCAGAAAATTTATGAAAAATATCCAAAAGCCCTTTTGAAGGCCTCTCGCTGTCAACTGCTGAAACAAAAAACAGCAATTTAATCAACTTCAATTTCGTGAAAGTTGATTCGACAGATACCTTGGGTCTCACCTGCTGGTGCCATTTGACGAATCCGTCTATGAGATATTCAAAAGCGAGAATTTTAAGGGCTTTATCTTCCATGATCAGCTGATATTTAAGAAGTTAAGTTGGCTCCCAAAGCAACATGGTCTATTAAGCATTTCACGCGAGTCAATCTACTGCAAATGAACAAAAAATAACGCTGATTCGATCTTTATCGTTCAGTCCAGCTCAAAGAAAATGGATGAGGGCACCTGCAAGCATTATTGTGACCATAAAAAAGCCCCAATACAAGAAGTAATGGGGCTTTTTGTCATTTTTTGTGGTCACGTAGGGATTCGAACCCCAAACCTCCTGATCCGTAGTCAGGTGCTCTATCCAATTGAGCTACGCAACCGTTTCCGAATTGGACTGCAAATGTAGGGACTGAATTTCGCAGTCGCAAATTCTGGCAAAGAAATTTAGCAAAAAAATACCAAAAACAGCTATTCCCCCTGAAAATCAGGCTTTCTTTTTTCCGAAAATGCCGAAATCCCTTCCTGCGCATCCCGGGTGCCAAACAGCATTTCCTGACTTTCCCGCTCGTTTTCCAGCATCTGCGGTAGGTTCGAATGCATCGATTGGTTGAATGCATGCTTCATAGCACCGATGGCCAGTGTCGGGGCGTGGCGGTAATGTTCAATTTGCCTTTCAACTACCGCATCCAACGCCTCTCTCTCCACACAGCGGCTGATCAGCCCGATATCGATAGCGTGGCTCGCATAAATGCGCTGAGCGTTTGTGGCGAGGTCGAAACTGCGGGCAAGACCGATTAGTCGGGGCAGGAAAAACGTTGCACCGGCGTCCGGCATCAGACCGATCTGGACAAATGCGAGGCTCAGATAAGTGTCTTCGGCGGCGATTACCATGTCACACGCCAGCGCCAGCGAGCAACCGGCGCCAACGGCCAAGCCATTCATGCGGCATATTACCGGCTTCGGAATGTCCCGGATCGCCGTAATCATAGGTTCGTAATAGTCCCTGAGTATTTCCCCGGCACTCATGCCCGAAGTTGTTGCTTCTTTCAGGTCGGCGCCGGAACAGAATGCCTTTTCCCCCGTGGCGGTGAGCAACACGACGCGAACAGAATCGTCGTTTGCCGCCGTTTGGATGGCTTTTGTGATCTCGGCGATGAGCGCGGGGCTTAATGCGTGAAAGACATCGGGGCGGTTGAGCGTGATGCGGGCGACCCCATCGCGGTTTTCGAAGATCAGGTTTTGATACATGCCGTGAAGTGTTTTGTATCAAAAGAAGAAATAGACGGTGGCACTACTGACGAAAAGTCCACAAAATACACCTGCGAGGATTTGCGAGGGCGTGTGCGCGTTCAGTTGCAGGCGTGCGCTCATGAGCCAGCCGCCGATGAGGATCGTCAGCAAGAGCGGCAATAGCAAGGCGCTTTCGTCAAAACGGATCATCAGGCCGGAAAGCATTCCGATCGTCCCGCCGATGCCCGTCGCATGCGCGCTGATTTTCCAGAAATTACTGATCATCGCGATCAGCGCGAGCGATAGCGTCACGCTGGCTAGGATGACGGAGATCTGGGGCGCCAGCTCGCCGATCGGTTGCAGCTGCCAGCCGAAAAGATAGGTAGCAAGGCCGTAAATGATCACGCAGGCCAGGTAGGGAATGCGGCGCTCGGCGGCGTTTTCCACATACAATGAAGTGATCATGCCCATCTTTTTGAAATAGAACATCATGATCGCCGGCGCGATGAAGGTATTCAGCCAAAGCAGCAGCAGCAGGCTTCCCAACGCGGGCAGTTCGAATGCGCTGACGCCCACGAGGTCGGGCGAGAGCATAAATAGCAATGCAAACAGGTATGTCGTGAGTATCAGCGGGTGGAAAACGACCGATAATATGATGGCAATTCGATTATTCAAAACAACAGGTCTTTAATCAGATGATGCGGGCAAAATTAACCTGAAAACCAGACTGTACAATGATTGGGTTCCACAGAAAAGTAAGTTGCGTGCCCACAATAGGTTTTCGAGCCTGAATTTGTAATTTTGCGCCTCATTCGTAAAAAACCGGGCATTTCCCGGCTGACATTTTAAAGATTGAATTGAAAAAATGGGACCGTTGCAAATCAAAGAAATTTTACAAACTGCGCCTGAAAACCAATCGGTTGTCGTAAAGGGCTGGGTAAGAACAAAAAGAGAAAGCAAAAACGCGATTTTCATTGCGTTGAATGACGGATCTACCATACATAATATCCAGGCAGTGGCTGAACCCGGTCAGTTTTCTGCCGAATTGCTGTTGACAATAACCACCGGGTCGTGCCTTAAAGTAACCGGTCTGCTGGTCCCGTCGCTGGGTTCGGGGCAAACGGTAGAGGTGAAAATCACCGACATCGAAGTGTACGGAACGGCTGATCCTGAGGAATATCCATTGCAACCGAAAAAGCATTCGCTCGAATTCCTGCGCGAGATCGCTCACCTGCGCCCACGTACGAATACGTTCAGCGCGATCCTGCGTATCCGCCACGCATTGGCGTTCGCTGTGCATCAGTATTTCAATGATAATGGCTTTTTCTACCTGCACACGCCGGTTATCACAGCTTCCGACGCCGAAGGTGCAGGCGAAATGTTCCGCGTCACGACGTTAGACCTGAACAACCTGCCGCGTACCGAGGAAGGTGCGATCAATTTCAAAGAAGATTTTTTCGGTCGTGAGGCTAACCTCACCGTTTCGGGCCAGCTGGAAGGCGAGCTTGGCGCGATGGCGCTCTCGAAGATCTATACTTTCGGGCCGACGTTCCGTGCCGAAAACTCCAACACCACCCGCCACCTCGCGGAATTCTGGATGATCGAGCCGGAAATGGCGTTTTTCGAGCTGAAAGACAATATGGACCTGGCAGAGGATTTTGTCAAAAAAGTGATCACTTATGCATTGACCAACTGCAAGGACGACCTTAATTTCCTTCAAAACCGCCTGACGGAAGAGGAAAAGAACAAACCGCAGAACGAGCGCTCGCTGCCATTGCTGGAAAAACTGGCATTTGTCGTCGATAATCCGTTCGAACGTTTGACATACACCGAAGCGATCGAAATTCTTTTGAAATCGAAGCCGCAGAAAGAAGGCAAATTCCAGTTCCCGGTGACGGGCTGGGGCATCGATTTGTCGAGCGAGCACGAGCGTTACCTGGTAGAAAAGCATTTCAAAAAACCGGTGATCCTGACCAATTATCCCCGCGAGATCAAGTCATTCTACATGAAACTCGACGAGGACGGCAAAACGGTGCGCGCGATGGACGTGTTATTCCCCGGTATCGGCGAAATCATCGGCGGCAGCCAGCGTGAGGAGAACTACGAAAAACTGCTCGGCCGCGTGAAAGAAATCGGTATCGACCCTGAAAACCTGTGGTGGTACCTCGAAACCCGTAAGTTCGGTACCGCGCCGCATTCAGGCTTCGGGCTCGGCTTCGAGCGCCTCGTGCAGTTCGTTACCGGCATGGGCAACATCCGCGACGTGATCCCGTTCCCGCGTTACCCAAAAAGCGCAGAATTTTAATTCTACAAGCTGTTACCTTTTTCATGGCTTTACGTAAAGAGTAAAGCAGATAGTGTAAGTTTTACCTTAAACAACACGCACATGAAAAGGAACAGTCCATTTTTCCAAGGCAGTATTGTGGCCACGGCCGCAGTACTGCTTTTTGTTTTTAATGCCCAAGCGCAGGAGCCATTCCACGTCAAATGGACGATGGATTATACCCAGGCGGGCGCTTCGGACCATGCCAATTTCACGCCTTCCGACGCCTTTCTGGCCGGCGGCGCCGTGGTGGTGGGCTACATTATCAGGCCGTGGCCGGTGGCTTTTTCGGCCTCACGCTACATGGAGTTCACTTTTACAGCCAATTCATTTAAATACAACATTACCTCCATTTCCTTCCGCCTCCGCCGTTCGCCCAACGGCCCGAACAATATCAAAGTACGAACCAGTATGGACGGTTTCACGGCCGATCTGAATGCATTTGTGGTGAGTAATAATGGCGTGTTCAACAGCTACAATATTCCTGTGAGCTACAATGCGCTTTCCAGCAACACATTCACGATCAGGATCTACGGTTATAATGCCGTGGATATTTACGGCACATTATGGTTTGATGAAATATCGGTGAATGGCGACGTGCTTGCCATTATACTGCCTGTCGATATTGTGAACTTGAAAGGCCATTCCGAAAACGGGCAGACTGTCCTGCATTGGGAAACGGGCTGGGAAAAGAACTCCCGGGAGTTCGTCATCGAGCGGAGCGGCGATATGATGGCATTTACGAGCGTCGGTACCGTTGCAGCTTCGGGAGAAACTACCGGCCGGACCTCCTATTCTTTCATTGACAATGATCCACCGGCCGGAATCAATTATTACAGGCTAAAAATGGTCGATCAAGATGAAAGCTTCACCATCTGCAGGCCGATCGCCGTTTTGAACGATACCGAGCCCTCCGAAGTTCACATCGCTCCCAATCCTGCGTCCCCACAAAGCATCACGATAATGGCTGCCGGTACCAGCGATATGCTCCTGGCATTGCACAATTCGTCGGGTACTTCCATCGCGTTCCGGCGCGAAGACGAACCCGATGGGCACATCCGACTATTTCCTTTGCACCTCCTGTCCCCTGGCATTTATTTTGTAGTATACGTAAAGAATGCTCGAAAAGAACATCTGAAAGTACTAGTTCCATAAGCCATTCTGAGCTTAATTTGTAATGGTAAAGTATAAAAAATGCTAACGACGCGTCGTTAGCATAGCAACGTTCCTATTATTAAAGGCCAAAAGCCTATGTTGAAAAAAGTGCAGCCGAAAGTGTGGTGGACGGCAGCTGCTGTCCTGCTTATTTTGTTGATTTCCTGGGGGTTAGTTAGAAAAAGCAAGATTGATTCCCCGGATGTGGCCGTGACCGGCAAATCGAATAAGAACCTCGATCCCGTCCCGGTGACGAATCCTGATGCCAAAATGGCGGAGAAAATGGCCAGGATCGAAGAGATATTTAACCGCAAGCGCAGGGCTGGCTTCAACGGCAATGTGCTGGTGGTCCAGAAAGGCAAAATACTTTACCAGAATTCTTTCGGCTTCGCGCATATGCGGGCGAAGGACACACTCACGGCCGACTCCCGTTTTCAACTGGCGTCACTGTCGAAGCCATTTACCGCCGTTGCAGTTTTGAAACTCATCCAGGAAGGCCGGGTAGCGCTAGATGACTCAGTACAGCGCTTTTTCCCTGATTTTCCGTACCACGGCGTGAAGGTAGATATGCTGCTCAGTCACCGTAGTGGGCTTCCTAACTACATTTACTCGTTCAACGACAGCGTCCGCCACGGCAGGAAATATCCTGACAACCTCGATATCCTCGACTGGTATGCCAAAGTCGTTCCTACCCCACAGCCATACAACCGCCCGGGCAGGTCATTTAATTATTGTAATACCAATTACTGCGTCCTGGCGGCCATCGTCGAAAAGGTAACCGGCGATTCGTTCGGCAACTATCTCAACAGCCAGATTTTCACGCCGCTGGGCATGCAGAACACCTATCTGCTAACGGATACCACCATCGCAGCCACCAAAAACCGGACCGACGGCCACCAATACGGACGAAAGCTGGAAAAGGATTATTATGATGAGGTGGTAGGCGATAAAGGCCTCTATTCGACCACAATGGACATTTACCGATTCTACAATGGCCTTACCAAAGGGCTGATCCTGGAAAAGAAAATGCTCAACGAGGCATTCAAACCCCGCAGTTTCGAGCGCGACGGGATCCGCAATTACGGCTACGGCTTCCGGATGCACATCAAGGAGGACCATACGCCCCGGTTTATCTACCACGGCGGCTGGTGGAAAGGCTACAACACCATGCTATGGGTCTGCCCGGAGGACGACGCAGTGATCATCGTCCTTGGCAATACGTATAACCGCTCGACGTACGACCTCCGCGAACTGCTGGAAGTGGTTCACGGTTCGGGGAAGATCGACGATATTGAGAAAGACATCTAGCATTGTTTGAATTCGACTGCGAATTCAGGATATTTGCCGAAATTAATCGAATTCCCACCTTATGCCCGATACTGCATTCGACTTACCTGCTTATCTGCTGTTGGGCTTGCCGTTTTCGTGTTTTTTATTGCTGTGGCTGGGTGGAAAAAGTCTAAATAAATTTGCAGGATGGCTCGGGGCGCTTGTAACGGCGGCAGGCTTGTTAGGCAGTTTAAGCTTCGTTACGCCCGGATCAGCCTATTTTATTGACTTTAAATGGGTGATGATCCCCATTCAATGGGTTCACATCGGGGATACTTTCATTGATCTTTCGCTCCGCTTCGATAAGCTTGCGGCCCTGATGCTCATCATCGTGCACTTCGTGGCGTTGCTCGTGCAGCTGTACTCTACCGCCTACATGCACGACGACCGCAAACTGAACCGCTATTTTGCATTCATTCAGCTCTTCCTTTTTTCAATGCTCGGCATCGTGCTGGCGGGCAACCTGCTCGTGATGTACGTTTTCTGGGAGCTTGTCGGGCTGTCATCTTATCTGCTGATTGGTTTTTGGTATACTAAAAAAAGACCTGTATGGGCAGCACAGAAGGCATTTGTACTCAACCGCATCGGTGACGCAGCCTTCCTGACGGGTATTTTGATGCTCTTTTACTATATCGGCTCTACGGACTTAGAATTGCTTTCGCTGCAGATCCACACCATTCCCCCAGGCATTCTTACTGCGATAGGCATTTGCCTTTTCGGCGGATGTGTCGGCAAATCGGCGCAATTTCCGCTTTCGGGTTGGTTGCCCGATGCTATGGAAGGTCCCACACCGGTTTCAGCATTGATCCACGCGGCTACGATGGTGGCTGCGGGCATTTTTCTTTTGGCCAGAATATCCTTTTTACTCACGGTCGATGCACGAATGGTGATTCTGGTGATCGGGGCCATTACCATGGTTACCGGGGCTGTAAAGGCATTAAAAGGCTGGGATATCAAAAAAGTGCTGGCGTATTCGACCATGTCGCAGCTCGGACTGATGGTAATGGCTGTAGGCTTCGGAAGCTGGCAGACTGCATTATTCCACCTGGCCACGCACGCATTCTTCAAAGCCGGTCTTTTTCTTTCGGCAGGTTCGGTAATCCACGCGGTTACGCCGGACAATGAATTACCCGGTTTTGATCCGCAGGATATGCGCACGATGGGCGGTTTACGTAAGGCACTACCGATCACATTCATTTGTTTCTCCGTCTGCGCGGCCGCTTTGGCAGGGTTACCGTTCTTTTCCGGCTTCCTTTCCAAAGACGCGATCATTACTGAAGGTTTCCTGTGGGCTGCGGAATTTGGCGCATTGGGCTACTTATTCCCTGTGCTGGTCATTTTGTCGGCCGGGTTAACTGCCTTTTATATGACACGCCAGGTATGGTTGGTGTTTTTTGGAGAAAAACGCTTCCCGGCCGCCGTGCACGCGCATGAATCGCCGGTTGCCATGTGGCTGCCGATGGTACTACTTTCTGGATTGTCACTGTTCTTTTGGTTCTCGGTCAATCCGTTCAATGCCGAAGGCTGGTTTCTGCATTGGATTGGCAAAGAGCACGGAGCGCATCTGGCGTGGGTGCCGTTTGCGGCGAGCGCCGTCACATTCATCTCGATTTTCCTGGCTTACCGTGAAACCGGGGCCATGAACCCATTCCGCGTCAACGAACCTATTTCGACAAGCGAGCCCGTTCAAAGCCCATGGAACTGGCTGCGCGGCTATTCCACCGAGCATTACTTCATCATTCCATTCGATTTTATCACGAAATATCTCAAACTGTTCGAAAAAAATATTGTCGATGCCCTCGTCGATCTGATTGCAAAAGGCAGCCTCGTGTTCGGGCACTTCATTGCCTGGTTCGACAGGATGTTTGTCGACGGCGCTGTACACCTCACCGTTTTCTCGATCCGCTCCGCCGGCCGGGGTGCGCGGAACATGCAGAGCGGCCGGATACAGTCGTACTATATCGTGGCGGTAATGGGCGTCTTTTTATTGATATTCTGGCTGGTTGCGATCTGACGTGGCCTGGCAGGTTAAATTAATGCTTTGATGATTGATCATATACTTACCTTCTTAATTGCCATACCATTACTGGGCGCTGCGGCCGTCGCATTCTGGCCGGTCGACCGCCTGGACAACTTCCGTCTCATCGCCCTGGTGGCATTGCTGCTGGAAGTGCTTGTGACAGCGGTCACTTACTTTTCCTTCAACAGCCAGGACGCTGCGCTGCAACTTTCCGAGGTTCGCGACTGGATCACATTGCCCATCGGCTCGCTGGGTGTCATTTCCGTTGATTATGCCTTGGCTGTGGATGGCATTAGTTTGCCGCTCGTGCTGTTGGCGGCAGTCGTCCTTTTTGTCGGCGTGTTGAGTTCATGGAATATCAATCATAAATCGAGGGCCTATTTTGCATTGTACCTGCTGCTGAGCAGCAGCGTCATGGGATGCTTCCTGGCGCAGGATTTCTTCCTTTTTTACCTGTTCTTCGAATTCATGCTCTTGCCGATGTATTTCCTCATCGGCCTGTGGGGCGGCCCGAGGCGTGAATATGCAGCATTGAAATTCTTTATTTACACATTCCTCGGCTCATTGCTGATCCTGATCGTGATGATCGGCCTGTACCTTTCTGTAATCGACCCCGTGGAAACTGCCCGTATGGTCGGCCTTATCGGTCCCGACGATGTGATCCATCCCGATATGATCCCGCAGATCCAGCAATGGCTTTTCGACGGTAAAATTGCCCCCGAGCAACTCATCCACACATTCCGTTTCACCTACCTTACCGATCCAGGCAATTACATTCCAGGCTCTATCCTCAGTGCTGCTTCCGAATTTTTCATTGGCAACATACCGGTGCGTCTGCTGGCATTCTGGTTTGTGTTCATCGGTTTCGCAGTCAAACTTCCTGTCGTACCCCTGCATACGTGGCTGCCCGACGCACACGTGGAAGCGCCTACGCCCATTTCAGTCGTATTGGCAGGTATTTTGCTAAAAATCGGGGGGTACGGATTCATCCGGATCGTCGACGGCTTCTTCCCATCCGAAGCATTGTACAGCGCTATTCCATTGGCTATTCTGGGGATGATTTCGATTGTCTACGGTGGTTTCAATGCATTAGGTCAAAGCGATCTGAAAAAAATGATCGCCTACTCGTCAGTCTCGCATATGGGCTTCGTGCTACTCGGTATCGCCGCATTCACACCGGAAGGTTTTAATGGTGCCATTTACCAAATGGTCAGCCACGGGATATTATCGGCAATGCTGTTCCTGCTCACCGGCGTGTTGTACGACCGTACGCACGACCGCCGCATCGACCATTACCGCGGCCTGATCACCGTTATGCCGCAATACACCATTATCACAGGCATCGCATTCTTCGCCTCGCTGGGCCTCCCAGGCTTTTCGGGTTTCGTCGGGGAGTTGTTCACGCTTATGGGTGCATTTCAGTCCGACGCGTTGCCCGTCTGGATCCCGGCAATATCCACGCTCGGTATCGTCCTGGCCGCAGGTTACCTCCTATGGACCTACCAGCGCATGTTTTTCAGTTCATTCTGGTATAAAAACGCCACCACGCAGATTCTTACAGATCTCACCCGTCGCGAAAAGCTTATGCTCGTGCCGCTGGTAATTCTCACCATCCTCATCGGTATTCTGCCAGGCCTGCTGTTCGACCTTTCGGGGCCGGCGATTGAGGGTTGGTTGGAGCGGTTGAAGTAATGGGACGGGTATTGTCAGGAATGGTTAGGGTTGTCAAGTAAGGTCCAGTAAGTAACCGGCATTCATGACATTCACGGATTCAAATCCAAAAATATTATGATTATTTTGGATTTAAATCCTGAATAATTATGATCAGGCAATGTCGAAAGGTTATCTTCCAAACAACTGATCAAAGCTAAACCTCCCCTTCTTCGACAATGCTTCCAGCGTCTGTTGTTGGTCTGGTGTTAGCACTTCGATTACTTCCAGCCGCTTTTCTTCGGCCAGGCGTTTGCGGTCGCTTCTTTTATTATCGCCGCGGCGCTTCATTTTTCTTTCTATTCTTGCATAACGCCGGTCGATTTTTTTGAGCTGTTTCTGCTGCCGCTTACTGAGTTGAAGCTGGTCGGCGTACTTGTCTATGTTCTTTTCGAGCCGCCGGTTGTTGAGCTTGCTATTCGCAGGATCGTCGTTTTGGTACACCTCGTCACGGCGACCGTCGCTACGGCGGCCGTCGCTACGACGCGATTGCCCGAATGAATCGGAAGTAGCCAGACCTCCCAGCAGCAGGCCGAGGGCGAAGAATAGCGTCAGGATTTTTTTCATGGGGTGATAATGGGTTAAAAATTCGAAGCTTATAACGGCGTTTCGGCCGACCCATGTATATCGCCTTACTTTTTCACTATCCTCGTGACTTTTAGACTTATTCAAATAAATATAGTTTTACGCAGAAGCTCGAATGGTATTTTTTGCAATCTTTACAGTAGTTGCTATTGGTTTTATTTCAAACTCCATTCAATTTTCCAAATTTTATTTCCCTACACCCTGTTTTATCAGATGAAAGATAGTGCTCCTTCACAAAGGTTATTGTCCCTGGATACGTTGCGTGGTTTTGATATGTTCTGGATTTCGGGTGGCGAAGAGATTTTCCATGTGCTCGCCAAAGTGACCGGCTGGTCGTGGGCGATCGTCCTGGCCCACCAGTTTACCCATCCCGATTGGAACGGTTTCCGGGCATACGACCTCATTTTTCCCACTTTCCTTTTCATGGCCGGCGTTTCGACGCCCTTTTCATTGGGCAGCCGCCTCGAAAAAGGAGTACCGCCTTCGCAGCTGATCCGAAAGGTGATCCAGCGGGGCATCATCCTCGTCATTTTGGGCATCATTTATAATAACGGACTTTTCGAAACGGAATGGTCGCAGATGCGCTACCCGAGCGTGCTCGCGCGGATCGGGCTCGCAGGGATGTTCGCGCAGATCATTTACCTCTACTTCGGTTTCCGGGCACGGTGGATTTGGTTTGGCGGGTTGCTGATTGGCTACTACCTTTTTATGATGTTCTATCCCGTACCCGGCTGCGGGGCCGGTATGCTCACCATCGACTGCAATCCTGCCAGCTATATCGACAAAATGATCATCCCGGGCCGTCTGCATTTGAAGATCCATGACCCTGAGGGACTGGTTTCCACGATCCCGGCCATAGCAACCGGACTGATGGGCATATTCGCCGGCGAGCTGCTGCGAACCAGTCACGAGATTATTTCCCAAAGAAACAAAGTCGTTTACCTCGTTTTTGCTGGGATAGTCAGTCTGCTCGTTTGCCTTGTATGGGATTACTTTTTCCCGATCAATAAAAACCTCTGGACCAGCTCGTTCGTACTCTGCGCAGGCGGGTTCAGTACGTTGCTGCTCGCATTGTTCTACTGGCTCGTGGATGTGCTCAATTACCGCAAATGGACGCTCTTTTTTGTAGTAATAGGCATGAATTCGATCGTCATTTATATGGTAGGCCGCTTCATCGATTTCGGTTACACGGCCCGCGCATTGTTCGGCGGATTACTAAGCTACTTCCCGCACGGCGTAGAAGCAGTGGGCGAAGTAATTGCATTTATCGTGGTGCAATGGGCGTTTATGTATTTACTTTACAGGAATAAATTGTTCCTGAAAGTGTAGAAAGGGTTAAGAATGGTCATTGGGTCAGGAGTGGTCAGGAATAGTCACGTGGTCAGAATATAGTTCAAAATTCGGTCATTCATTCATTCATTCACTCATTCAAAATTAATACATGATCGAAGTCTCCAATCTGACGAAGGTTTACGGAACGCAGCGCGCGGTCGATGGGATTTCATTTACCCTCAAAAAGGGTGAAATCGTAGGTTTCCTGGGTCCAAACGGAGCAGGGAAATCGACGACGATGAAAATCCTGACTGGTTATCTCAAACCTACCGAAGGCTTGGCCAAAGTTTCGGATTTCGATGTGATACAGCAGCCTATGCCTGCGCGCAAGGCCATTGGTTACCTGCCCGAGCATAACCCGCTTTACCTGGATATGTACGTGGCCGAGTTCCTGCTATTTTCCGGGAAGTTGTACGGGATGAATGGTAGCGTTCTGAAAACGCGGGTGGATGAAGTGATCGCGATGTGCGGGCTGGAACCGGAGCGCCGGAAGAAAATCGGGCAGCTTTCCAAAGGTTACCGGCAGCGCGTAGGGTTAGCGCAATCATTTTTGCACAATCCGGATGTGCTGATCCTCGATGAACCGACGACCGGCCTCGATCCTAACCAGATCCAGGAAATCCGCGACGTGATCCGTACGGCCGGGAAAGACAAAACAGTACTCTTTTCTACGCACATTATGCAGGAAGTAGAAGCGTTGTGCGACCGGGTGATTATCATCAATAAAGGAAAAGTGGTGAGCGACAGCTCATTGCAGGAGCTGCGTGAAACGGGCGAGTCATTGGAAGACATTTTCAAGAGGCTCACGCAGCAGGCTTGATGTTCCGACAGTAATTACGGTGACCATATTCAGTTAAGCAAATATTAGAATTGCATTAAAACAGTATTTTTCAGGATTTAAAGCCTTGAAAATTTGTTACTATTGTAGCTTTTGATAAAATCCAATGTCAGTTATAAACCTAACATTCCCTCGTTAAGTCAGTGTTTTCAGGTATGAAAAATTGGTGGTTCAGCCGGTTTCGTGTTGTAGTGATTGTAGTGGCGCTGGTGGTGCTTACCTCCATGGCATCTGTTGCCTGGAAAATGATGGCGGTGAAGACAGTACCGGTCAAAACCGAGTTGGCTGTTGTTAAAACCAAACACAAGGCCCCTAAAAAACGCCACGATCCCGTGCTCGTCCTCCCCGAAAACGAGTGGGTGGACAGTACCCTCAAATCTCTGAGCATCGAGCAGAAAATCGGCCAGCTTTTCATGGTGGCTACTTACTCGAACCGCGACGAATCCCATTATAAATACATAGATAAGCTGATCAACGATTACCAGATCGGCGGACTCATATTCTTCCAGGGTGGCCCGGTGGGGCAAGCGCAGCTTACCAACCGCTACCAGTCGCATTCCAACATTCCGCTTTTTGTCGGTATCGACGGCGAATGGGGCCTCGGCATGCGCCTGGACAGTACCATTTCTTTCCCAAAACAAATGGTACTCGGGTCAATCCAGGATGATCAGCTGATTTACCGCATGGGCGACGACATTGCCCGCCAGTGCAAACGCCTTGGCATTCATATCAACTTCGCGCCCGTTTCGGATGTTAACAGCAATGCGGCGAACCCGGTGATCGGTATACGTTCGTTCGGCGAGGATAAAGAAAATGTGGCCCGGAAGTCGATTGCCTACATGAAGGGCCTCCAACATAATCGCGTTATCGCCACCGCCAAGCATTTTCCCGGACATGGCGATACGGATGCAGACTCGCATTTCACATTGCCGGTGCTGACGCATTCATTGGAACAACTCAATAATACCGACCTGTACCCTTACCGCGAGATGATTGCGGACAGCCTGATGGGCGTTCTGAATGCCCATTTGTACATTCCTGCATTGGATAATACGCCCAACCAGGCCAGCTCGCTTTCGGATAAAGTAGTGAACGGCCTGCTCCGGAAGGACCTCGGTTTCCGCGGACTGGTATTTACCGACGCGATGAACATGCGCGGCGTGCTCAAAAACGGCAAGGCGGCCGACGTCAACCTTAAAGCACTGGTAGCAGGTAACGACGTGCTGCTCTACCCGGAGAGCATTCCGGAAACCGTAGCCCGCATTAAAGACGCGATTAACCAGAAACTGATCAGCGAGAAGATCATCGACGATAAGGTTAAGCGCATTTTACAGGCTAAATACTGGGCCGGACTGAGCAAATACCAACCGGTTGACATTAATAATCTGTACGCCGATCTGAACAGCGAGAAGAGCAAGGAGCTTTACCACGAGCTGTGTGAGGCTTCCGTAACCGTTGTAAAAAATGATAATAACCTGCTTCCCATCGGTTCGGTAGCGGACAATGACATTGCATCGGTAAGCATCGGCGAAGGCAGCAGCTTGGCATTCCAGAAAATGCTTTCGACCTACAAACCCATGCGCAGCTATTCGTTTTACGACGGGCCTTCATCGCAGGAGCAGATCACCGAAATGCTGGGCTACCTGGAACCTTATAACACGATCATCGTCGACATTCACGGCATCAGTTCCAAGCCTGGCAGGAATTACGGCGTTACCACAGGCATGGCGGATTTTGTGGGCCAGCTCAAACAGCAGCATAAAAAAGTGATCCTTTGCATTTTCGGCACGCCGTACAGCATTCAGTATTTTCCTGTAACCGATGCGCTGATTTGCGCAAATCAGGACGGGAAGGACCAGCAGGAGATTGTGCCGCAGATCATTTTTGGCGCGCTCAGCTCCAAAGGCCGTCTGCCGGTTTCGGTTTTGGCCTACAACACGGGCACCGGCGTGAGCACGACTTCCATTAACCGCATTGCATTCGGCACGCCGGAAAGCGTTGGGATGGACGGTATTTCGCTTAAAAAAATTGATGAAATCGCCACTGCGGCGGTAAATGACCGTGTTTTCCCGGGCTGCGAAGTGCTCGTGGCCAGACAGGGCAAGATCATTTACGAAAAACAATTCGGCGGGCTGAGCTACCGGACCAACGACCGCGTGACGCCCGAAACGATCTACGACCTTGCTTCGCTCACTAAGGTTTCGGCCACATTGCAGGCTGTAATGCTGCTTTACGACCGGAAACAGATCAGTCTGGACGAAAAGGCATCGAAATACCTGCCTGAACTGGTGGGAACAACCAAACAGAACTTTACCGTCCGCGATCTGCTCATGCACCGCTCGGGCCTGATTTCGTTCTACCCTTCGCTTTGGGACAGGACCAAAACCAGCGCCGGCGGCCTGCTGCCTGAATATTACAGCTCGAAACAGGACACCGCGTATTATTTGCAGGTCGCACCCAAACTTTTTGCCAAAGGCGCATTGCGAGATTCCGTCTGGAAATGGGTGGTAGAATCTCCGATGAACAACCGCCGCGACCGGGCTGGCACTTACGGTTATTTGTATAGCGACCTCGGCTTTTTGACCTTACAAAAAATTGTAGAAAGAATAACCGGCCAGCCATTGGACATTTTTGTGGCCGCCAATATCTATGAGCCTTTGGGCCTGGCCTACCTTGGTTTCAACCCGCTGCGCCGTTTTCCCGAGAAACAGATCGCGCCTACCGAACAGGATTACCGTTTCCGCGGGCAGTTGTTGCAAGGGACTGTGCATGATCAGATGGCCGCCATCGTTGGAGGCGTTTCGGGACATGCGGGCTTGTTTGGCACGGCACGCGACCTGGCCGTTTTACTGCAAATGAACCTTTGGAAAGGTAATTATGCCGGAAAGCGATACTACGAACAGGCCACGGTGCCGCTCTTCTCGCGCATGTACGACGAGTCGCATCACCGCGGGCTGGGCTGGGACAAAGCGCCGGCTGATGGTAATAGTTCCTATGTGTCGCCGCTGGCTTCTGTCAACTCATTCGGGCACACGGGTTTCACGGGGACAATGGTCTGGGTGGACCCTGAGGAGGATCTGGTATTTGTATTTCTTTCCAACCGGGTCAATCCCGATGCGGAAAACACGGCGATTACCACCCAGCGTACACGCCGCAAAATCCAGGACGTAGTGTACAGTTCATTGATCCAACGGAAAAGCCAGCTTCCTTAAATCACCTTCAGCGTATTTGAAAAATATCTCTAACTTTACCAGTCAAAAGGTTAGCGGAAAGATATTTAGACAGATACATGAAAAGAACATTTATTAAAGAGAGTTTTCTTACCATTTTCGCCACGCTATTCTGCCTGGCAGCTTCATTCGGACAGACTACGATTACCACGGGGACGATCACCCCATCACCAGCTTGTGTGGGAGGCGACGTTTCCGTCCCTTTCACAACCACAGGGACCGTAGCACCGGCAGTCGTTTTCGTCGCCCAGCTGTCAGATGCCGCTGGTGCATTCAGTGCGACGCCTGCCGAAATCGGCACGTCCGCTACATCACCCATTGCTGCAACTATCCCCGCAGGTACCGCTGCGGGGGCTGGCTATAAACTTCGTGTGGTTTCGAAACTTGCCGCAGTTATCCTGATCACGGGCTCTGAAAGCGTTCCATTGGCGATTAATGCCCTTCCTGCCACACCCACTGTTGTCACGCCTGTTAACTATATCCAGGGGGCTGTTGCTACTGCGTTGGCAGCCACTCCTGCGACGGGTTTGCTTTGGTATACAGATCCTACCGGGGGAGTCGGCTCTGCCACTGCGCCGGTACCATCCACCGCCGCTGCCGGAACTACTAGCTATTATGTATCTCAAAAGCCTGCGGGATGCGAAAGCGAAAGGGCCAAAATTGACGTGATTGTGGCTGCCTGTACGCCTCCTGCTGCACCCACAGTAGCCAATAAATCCTATACGGTCGGTGATCCCTCAGGTCCATTAACGGCGGGAGGTACAAATCTTAAGTGGTACGATTCACAAGCCAGCACAACGCCACTAGCGTCCGCACCAACACCTTCTACCGCCGCACCAGGAACCAAAAGCTATTTCGTAACACAAACAGTCGGTGGATGTGAAAGTCCAAAAGCCGAGCTGGTCGTAACTGTGAGCGCCTGTACGCCTCCTGCGGCACCCACAGTGGCCAATAAGTCCTACACAGTCGGTGATCCGTCGGGCCCATTAACGGCGGGAGGTACAAATCTTAAATGGTACGACTCACAAGCCAGCACAACGCCATTAGCATCTGCGCCAACACCTTCTACCGCCGCACCGGGAACCAAAAGCTATTTTGTAACACAAACAGTAGGTGGATGTGAAAGTCCAAAAGCCGAACTGGTGGTAACTGTTACCGCCTGTACGCCTCCTGCGGCACCCACAGTAGCGAATAAGTCCTACACAGTCGGTGATCCGTCGGGCCCATTAACGGCGGGAGGTACAAATCTTAAATGGTACGACTCACAAGCCAGCACAACGCCACTAGCATCCGCACCTACGCCTTCTACCGCCGCACCGGGAACCAAAAGCTATTTTGTAACACAAACGGTAGGCGGTTGTGAAAGTGCGAAAGCGGAACTGGTGGTAACTGTGAGCGCCTGTACGCCTCCTGCTGCGCCCACAGTGGCAAATAAGTCCTATACGGTCGGTGATCCGTCAGGTCCATTGACGGCGGGAGGTACAAATCTTAAATGGTACGACTCACAAGCCAGCACAACGCCACTAGCATCCGCACCTACGCCTTCTACCGCCGCACCAGGAACCAAAAGCTATTTTGTAACGCAAACAGTAGGCGGTTGTGAAAGTCCAAAGGCCGAATTGGTCGTAACCGTTAATGCATGCACCCCTCCGTCTGCTCCGGGCGTAGCCAACGTTTCATATTGCCTCGGCGCAGCAACGTCCTCCCTTACCGCCACAGGCACCAATCTGAAATGGTATTCTCAGGCGTCCGGCGGTTCGAGCTCACCAACAGCTCCCAAGCCTTCCAGCGCGAACGCGGGCGTTACGAGTTATTATGTATCCCAAACCGTAGGAGCCTGCGAGAGTGCGAGAGCGGAAATTAAGGTAACAATCAACGAAACCCCGGCTCCTTCCGCTACTTCACCGATTGAATACTGCTTAAATGAAGCCGCGTCACCACTTACCGCTACCGGTATCGGTTTGAAATGGTACATGTCGTCCACTGGCGGTACCGCATTGGCCTCCGCGCCGACCCCTGCTACCAATGCCGCCGGCACAACCCGGTACTACGTTTCCCAAACGGTAAACGGATGTGAAAGCCAGCAAAGAAAAGAAGTTGCTGTTATCGTTAAAAATCCTTCAACTGCTCCTACCGTTACTGCGACTGTAAACCTTTGTCAAAACTCTTCGGCATCAGCACTGACTGCAACCGGAACGGGCCTCAAATGGTACACTTCGGCCAACGGCGGCAACGCTTTGAGCGGCGCACCTGTACCGGCTACCTCTACAGTGGGCACCACAAGTTATTATGTGAGTCAAACTTCGGCGGGATTATGCGAAGGCCCGAGAGCGAAAATCGACGTGGTTATTAAGGATACGCCTGCTGCTCCGGCAGTTACGCCGCTCGACTACTGCGTTGGCGCGAAACCCCTAGCACTCACTCCCTCAGGAGCGGCTTACAAATGGTATGACGGACCAACCGGTGGTACCGGAAAGACTACTCCTCCAACTCCGACCGCAACGACCGTTGGTACAACTTCCTACTATGTTACTCAATCCAACACCTATGGAAGCCTCACATGCGAGAGTGTGCGTGCGAAGCTAGATGTGACTGTTAACGCAACCCCAGGAGTCGTCAGCACATTATCGGAAGCTTTCTGCCAGGAACGTACCGATAAGAACTACACATTCCCGACGCAAGCATCGGCAGGCAATACCCTGAACTGGTACACAGCCGCAACCGGCGGAACCCCCAGCACAGCCACCCCTTCGATTAATATGAAAGAGGCGAAGGAAACAACTTATTACGTAACGCAATTGTCAAACAAAGGCTGTGAAAGTACTACCCGCGTTGCTCAAAAAGTTACGATCAAACCGCTCCCAGGCCTCCCAGGCATTTCACAATCCCTGATAGAATATTGCCAGTTTATCGCAGCGAAGCCCCTCGAAGCTACACCGGTTGCAAATGCAACGTTGAACTGGTTCGGTACCGAGGCGACCGGCGGGACTTCAAGTCCTAATGCACCGACACCTTCCACAGCCGAAGGCGGAACGACGTCCTACTATGTAGCACAAACTTTGGCGGGTTGCCTCGGTGATCGTGCCAAGATCGACGTTAAAGTAAATACCACGCCGAAGCCAGTGACCAAAACATACCTCGAATACTGCCAGAATGCAACGGCGCCGGTACTCGATGCAACCGGAACAGTTCTGAAATGGTACCGCGGTGCAAACGACACTGATTTCCAGGGTGTTCCGTTTGTTCCTTTTACGGAGAAGGTTCAGGATTACTCGTTCTATGTAACACAAACCGGCTCTAACGGCTGCGAAAGCCCGAAAGAAGAGATCAAGATCCATATCAAATCACTGCCTTCCGCGACGATCTCAGGTACCCCTACGATCGACCTTGGACAGACTGCAACGATCAATATCAAATTTACCGGCGATGGGCCATGGATTTACATATTGTCGGACGGATTAACCGACACTACCGACCAGGCCGATCATCAGGTACAGGTTAAGCCAAGCACCACCACCAGCTACCTTCTCACCGAAGTGTCTAACGTCTGCGGTAAAGGTACCATTAACGGCAAAGCAGTGGTTACGGTGAAAGTTCCCACCATCAACACAGGAAATGCTTCTGTTTCGGAAATTTGCGCCAGCAAGCCGTTTACCGTTCCTTTCCAGCAATCGGGCGAGTTCCCTCCGGGTAATACCTTCAAATTGCAGGTAGCGACCGAAAATGCGGACGCCAAGTTCTATACCATTTCATCGACGGCCTCCGCGAACTCCATTACCGCCACCTTCCCTGATACCACCAAAGGAGGCACCTATTATCTGCGCGTGGTCAGCTCGGGCGCTAACCCGGATTTCACGGTGAAAGGAAGCGTAAGCTCGATCACGATCAATGCAAGCCCGCTACCGGTTGCGACACTGACAGGAACGCAAACGATTCTCGTAGGCGAAACCGCCAACCTGAAAGCCGAGATCACGGGAAAATCGCCCTGGACATTTACATTGAACAATGGTGTAAAAGACACGCTGATCACCGCGAGCTCAACTCCTTACAATTTCAAGCTGGCTCCCAAAACCACCACTACCTATGCTATCACCAAGGTGACCAACAGCTGTGGAATCGGTACGGGCGTGGGTACCGCAAGAGTACAGGTAGACCCTATCCTGGGTGTTGAGCCACCGGCTCCGACAGATTGGGCCAAGGTTTACCCGACCGTCATCAATGGCAAATGCACAGTTGAAGTGACGGGTACCATTTCGCCGAAACAGGCGAGCATCGAAGTGGTGGACCTGAACGGTCGTACACGGTCGACCCAGGCAATCAAACAGCAAAAAACAGAGGTGGATTTTGCCAATTATCCTTCCGGACTTTACTTATTGAGGATTCAGAACGGCAACCTGAGTACTGTTCAACGTGTCATGAAACCCTGATCATTCATTCTAAAATAAAACGGGACATTTGTTGCAATGCAATGAATGTCCCGTTTCTTTTACCGGCATCATGGATATACAGGCAGACATTATGGACCATTACTTTATGGAAGAAGCCCTCGCGCTCGCCCATAAGGCATACGAGGAAGGTGAAATCCCTGTTGGCGCGCTTGTCGTCGCCAAAGACAGGATTATTGGGAGAGGTTACAACCAGACCGAGCGCCTCAACGACGTAACCGCCCATGCCGAGATGATCGCCATCACCGCCGCGGCCGACCATCTCGGATCCAAATACCTCACCGATTGCACGCTCTACGTGACACTCGAACCTTGCGTGATGTGCGCGGGCGCGCTCTACTGGACGCAGGTGAAACGGGTGGTCGTGGGTGCAATGGACGAAAAGCGTGGATTTTCGAAGATCGGACAACCGCTTTTACACCCCAAAACCAAGCTTGTAACGGGCATTATGGCGATAGAATCCCAGGAGTTACTACTCAAATTTTTCAGGGGATTAAGAACATAAAGCGGTAATCTGCTGTTACCCTAACTGGTAAAACAAATTTTTTAATCATTAAACTACACTGAAAATGGCATTTACACTTGATCCCTTACCTTACGCAAACAATGCACTGGAACCGCACTTCGATGCATTGACCATGGAGATACATCACGACCGTCACCACCAGGCATATGTTACCAACCTCAACGCTGCCGTTGCAGGAACTGAGCTGGAAGGCAAAACCATAGAAGAACTTTTGGCTGGCATCAGCAAAGCACCGGCACCCGTACGCAACAACGGCGGCGGTCACTGGAACCACTCATTTTTCTGGAAATCACTGTCGGCTAGCGGCGGCGGCGAACCAACCGGCGAACTAGGCAAAGCGATCACGGCGAAATTCGGCTCATTCGCAGCATTCAAAGACGAATTCAAAAAAGCAGCCACTGGCCGTTTCGGATCAGGCTGGGCATGGCTGATCGTGAAAGAAGGCGGCGAAATCGCTATCACTTCTACACCAAACCAGGACAACCCATTGATGGACATCGCCGAAGTAAAGGGAACACCAGTAATAGGCCTCGACGTGTGGGAACACGCATACTACCTGAAATACCAAAACAAGCGCCCCGACTACATCGACGCCTACTGGAACGTTGTAGACTGGAAAGCTGCTGACGCACTGTACACTGCGGCTAAATAATCAGGCTTCGGCTTGCAAAAGGGTTTGTGGTTTGTAAAAATTTTATAAAAATGCTTGCAAGCTGCAAACCTTTTCCTAATTTTGTGCTCTCGAAACGGGGTTTCCCTGCGGGGAGAAGCTTAAACGGAGGTTGTAGCTCAGTCGGTTAGAGCGCTAGATTGTGGTTCTAGAGGTCGCGGGTTCGAGACCCGTCTCCCTCCCTTGAAATAAGTTCAAAGTCAAACAAAATGCCTGTAAATCAATGATTTGCGGGCATTTTTGTTTTTCAGATAGTATCAAAAAATGCAAAAATTCCCATGTTTTCCAGCGTCATTCGTGTAGTTCGACGTTTTGCGAAAAAAGACGCTGGAAAATGCCCGTAAGTTTCTGATTGACAACCTGTTTACGCCGTAAACATCTTGTTTGGAAAGGCCGGTAACGCGATATTTAACCACTTAAATGCTAGCGTCATGTTGGAAAAAACTTTCGGCCTGTTTTTCTATCTAAAACAAGCCAAGAATCAGAAGGACGGTTTACGTTACGTTTACCTCAGAATTACCGTCGACGGCAAGCCCGTTGAAATGTCCACAAAACAACTTTGGAGCCCTGCCAGATGGAATGTGGACGCAGGCCGAGCTATCGGCCAAAAAGAAGACACCCGCACGCTCAATGCCTACCTCGATATGCTGAGCTCAAAAGTTTTTCAGGCAAAGAAGATGCTGATTGAGGATGATAAGGAATTGTCAGCCGAAGCATTGAAGAATGTTTTGCTTGGTAAGAGCAACGAGACTCGCACAATTCTCGAAGTATTTCAGCGCCATAATGAACAGATGGAAGCACTCGTCGGCCAGGAGTTCGCCCCGCTCACTTTGAAGCGCTACAAGACTGCTAAGGAGCATACTGCTTCCTTTATCAAATGGAAATACAAGAAGGATGACATGGCGATCAAAGATCTGAACTATGAATTCATTACTGAATTCAACTTTTGGCTTCGTAGTGCGAGAGGCTGCAACCATAACTCGGCAATCAAGTACATGAGCAATCTGAAGAAGGTTGTGCTGATCTGTGTCAATAACAAGTGGCTAAAAAAGGATCCGTTCCAAGGATTCAAGCTAACGAAGAAAGAGGTCGTCAAAAATCCTTTATCAAGGGACGAACTAAAAAGACTCACTGCAAAGGTATTCGAGGTTGAAAGGATCGGCCAGGTGCGGGACATCTTTCTATTCTGCTGCTACACCGGACTTGCTTATGTGGATGTAAAGCAATTGAAAACGACTGATATTGTTGTCGGCATGGACGGTGAGCCATGGATTGATACGACTCGTCAGAAAACGGATGCGCCTACACGCATTCCGCTACTGGATACAGCACTGGAAATTATTGAGAAGTATAAGGATCATCCTCAATGCTGTGCTGCTGGCGTTGTGCTGCCAGTTCTCAGTAATCAGAAGATGAATGCTTATTTGAAGGAGATTGCTAACCTGTGCGGGATTTCCAAGACGCTGACTTTTCATATTGCGCGGCATACGTTTGCTACTACTGTGACGCTGAGTAATAAGGTACCGATTGAGACGGTTTCTAAGATGCTGGGGCATCGGTCTTTGAAGCAGACTATGATTTATGCGAAGATTCTTGATGTGAAGATAAGTGAGGATATGAAAGGGTTGAGGGAGCGGTTGAAGGGGATGTGAAGGTTAGCTCCGGCTCTCTGCGGTGAGTAATGTAAATGTCGTGACGGAGTCACGACATTTACATTACTATCTTTACTTAATTGGCCTAACAGCAATTTCCGTTTAGATTTCAGTAGCGACATAAAATGCCGTTCATGAAGGATTTTAGCAAGAATGCTCATTTTCTTTATTCGGTTATCTGTCTCCCGCGTTGGATAAAGTTTTATTAGCATAATTAAGCATCATATGTACTTTTACCCCACTCTTCGATTATACGGCCATGTAAAAGAACGGTAAATTCCTTGGCCTTGCCTTTGTCACAGTCTCTACAACTTGGCTGCGACGCATACTGATTCGCTTTCGGGTGTAACTAGTTCTGCGAGCTTGGCTGCTATATTTGCCATAGTATCTTCCTTAGTAGTCAAGCCACTTCTGGAGCCCAGTAGAGGACTGACTTCGCGGAGAGCTTCGTAAGTCGTATCGTGAACTATGGGAACGAGCAGGTCACGTGCTAAAAGCGCCGAAAGCTCCTTATCAGCAATGCCCTCTCCTTGGACGCGGCGCAAAAATGCGGGGGTCACCAGTACTATCCCGACTCGCGATTTCACTAAACCCTTGTCGATTTCGCGGAGCAATGATGTGCCAAGCAAAACGTCCTTTTCGCTAAACCAAACTGAGACCCCACGAGACTCGAGCAAATCATGTAGGTCTTTGGCGGCCCCTCTCCGGTCGTCCCAAGCATGACAAAGAAAGACGTCTCTAAGGTCAGGCAGGGATGCTTTCTTCTCGAAGCTTTCGCGAACCGGCGTAAGTGTGCGCACTTCTGCAGGTGTGTACACAATGGATGAACCTACTTGCGACCAGCGTGGCCTCGCGCTGCCGCTCGACCCACCGCTGTTCCCGCGGCTGCTTTCCGAAGACGGATAAGAAGAATAAGAGTAAGAACGAGACTCGTAATTACTGTAGCCGCCATATCGACTGTAACGACTACTGCATGCAGGGCAGGCTGCTGCCGCACTTGCACTGCGATGACCATGAACTGGTGCTGTACATCTTGACATATGAACAAAAAATAAAATCTTATTGAATGGAATTTTGAAATCTCACGTATATTTTTTTCACAAACACCACATTCTCATTTTGTTAAAAAGGGCACCGCTTAGTTTGAAGCGATGCCTCTTAACAAAAATCACTTCTCACGGCGGACGCCTTTAAACGGGGTTCCGTCCTGTTTGCCGTCCATTATACGACCCGTTTCAGTGTCACGCTTGAAATACATGCCATTATGCTCAAATTGTGATCTTTGACGCACAGCACCGATTCTGCGCCCATCTCCGGTTGGTTTATTAACTGCCATTTTTACACCTCCTTTCTAATTTTAAATTCATTAAGATGTGCCTAATCTAGTAGTAGAAGGTCACATCAAGACTCCAAATTTATACTACGTTTGAAATACTTTACACATGAGACATTCAAATGTAATAAATTTCAAACGTTTTCGCCATTGTTCGAAAAAATTTATTTGATGGTGGTCATTTAGATAGCTCTTATTGTCATAAGTTTTGAAAATAGCTTACTTTTAACATCAAAATGACTAACTTATGACTGATCAAGAACAGCAATTTCTATATCAGCGAGTGGGGGAGAATATCCGAAACGCTCGTAATGATGCCAACTTGACGCAGGAACAGTTGGCTAACGCGATTGGCTTGAGCAGGGCGTCTGTAGTTAATATTGAGAAAGGCAGGCAAAATCCATCCATCCATCAGCTTTATTCTATTGCCGAACATTTAGAAGTAACCGCGCACGACCTTCTACCAAAAATTTACATAACTGAAATTTCTAGTTATCTGACTGATGATGATTTGAAGAATGTGCCAGTCGAAGACCTAAACAAACTAGCATCTTTTGTATCAAAATTTAAAAGCTTACAGTAGTTCATGAACAACAAGCGACGCAGCCATATTGAAGAGGTTGCATTTATGCAGCTTCGTGAATACGATTTATACCCCACGCTTCCTGCTACGCTATATGAAAGATGCTTGGCAGTCGACGTTGAAAGAATTATAGTTCAAAAGGGAATCAAGCTGGTTCCGTATGATTTTGGGGATGATATTTCAGGCGTACTACTTTATGACGGAATTAAAGCAACGATCGGCTACAACAAAGATAATGGGCCTACTCGACGCAGGTTTACAATGGCTCACGAGCTAGGACACTTTGTATTGAACCACCAAAGGCGTGGAATTTTCGTCGATACGGCTGAAAAATATTTTCCCCCAAAATTTAGAGATAGAGATTCTTCAACAGGTGAAATCCTGCAAGAAAAAGAGGCCAATGCATTCGCAGCCGCGCTGCTAATGCCAGATGAGCTTGTCTTAGGCGCGATTGAGCTTATCCGCGACCAAAAAAAGCATTTGCAGGAAGATTACAATTTGGCCGGAGAGTTGGCCAAATATTTTTGGGTTAGTCCTCAGGCTATGCTCTTCCGGCTTGACAATTTGGACTTCTTCATTTAATTAAAATTACCTCTAGTATACTTACGATCAGTAGCAAAAGATACTGGTGCCTTCGCGATGTCTGCTGGCTGGCGGGCGTTGGCACAAAGCTTTTTTCACACTAGCCACCAGGGTAGCACGCACCCTGGCTACACCGCTGTTCGGTAGCACCCAGCAGAATAGAATTGATACTAATATTCTTCGCACCAGGCTCCTTCGACCAAGGGTTGTAACGACATCTAATACTGCCTTGGTTGCGGAATACAACGAGCCCCACCATCGGCGATTCACTTAAACCCGAATTAATGTTGATGATTGCCACCCCTAGAAGTTTGAAGTACTCCCTATTTTTAAGACCAGCGATTTGCTACTACTAATTTAAATTAAGCGGCATTCAGGTACATAGTCGTCGGCTTTTTCCGACCAACTTCGACCAAACACGAATATCGTCGAACAGACCAATATCAGGCCGAAACGTCTTGATCCTAAGGCCATTTTGGTCTGATTTTTAATGAAAATTCCATAGGTAATCTGTAAAGTTTGCGGGGCAAATATAGGGGAATATTCTGATCTGCAACAGGTACTTTGGGAAGTGTAGTTTTAAGCCGCTGATAGCCACAGCGGCTTAGCCTAGTAAGAAAAGATCCAGACGAGAAGACGTGAGGATGATTAAAGATTATAGAGTAAAGTGTGAAAATATTCTAAGTACCATGAATAGTACTCACACTGCAATCTAGTTTTATACTAGCCGTTCCTGGCAATTAGGGAATGGCAATTACTATAAAGATATGCAAACCTGTACGAAGCTTCCCTGAAGCTCGCTTTTCAAGACACACCTGCGATACAACAGCGGCGCTGAATAATGCGGCATAGCCTAGAATCGGTTGGTGGCATAATTAAGCACCAATCAACTACACAGCATAGCTTATACCCAATTGTTCGACAAATTCTCTTTCCTGAGACTTAATTAGGGATAGCCGCCTCTCCAAAAAGTCTTCCTGCGATATATTATTGAGCATCTCAGAGGAAATCAAAAATCTCGAAATATTCGAATCTACCAATTGTGACGACAACAGTACGCGATTCTGCTTTTCAAATTTTAGCGTCTCGAAGCTAGGGTTGAGAATTATCAAAGTATTCTCAACAATATTGTCAACACTTGCATTATCTATTCTTCTAAAAATCTTCAAATCCTTAAACCGCAATTGTGTATCACTATCAATTGACTGTGAGGTGAGTATATTAACTCCTCTGACAGAAAAGTTGAGCATGAAGAGAGCAAGAGCTTTTGCTCTTACACTATTCATGGAAATCTTCTTTGGAAAATCAGCAGTTTCGAATTGTCTATTTTTGTCATAAAATACAGGATCTACATTCTCATCATCAATGAACTGAAGAAAATGATAGTAAGCCGATCTCTGCTTTGCCAAGTTGTAGATCGTAAAATAATTTGAGTATGTCGTTTTCCAAAACCAGATCCTCAGCTTGTCTAATTGTTCCCTCGTTGGGCTCTTGACTCTGTTAAAAAATTCGGTTAGAAACACAAGGTGGTTATTATAAGGGAGGAGACTACCGCGAAGTACCATAACTTCCTCATACAAAAACTTCACCGCACGTTCAATACTTGAAAACGTCTCTAAGGATATATCAATGAAATCGCTTCTAAGAGCCAGAGCTTCGAGGTCATTTGAAACATTTGATATATCAAAGTAAATTTTACCGAAAGAGTTAATGACACACTTCAATATTAAATCTCTCTTGTTTATCCTTTCCTCTTTCGAAGTAAAAAAGTTGTATTGTTCTAATCGAACAAACAATGCGTCTATTTCTGATCCGAACCTGAATTGTCGCTCCCTATTAAAACTTAGAGCAGAAACTTTCCAATCGTCGCTAATTTTGACTCCCCTTGAATTTAACCGAGAAAAAATTTCTACTGCATCCTTTAAGTCGCCACCCACAAGGTCGATCGAAGGAATATCATAGCTGGAAATTTTTGAACCAAAGTTTTTATAGAGTTTGATATAATCCTTTTTTTGTGTCTCATCAACATAGGAATGCACGAGACGTGTTTGAAAATCATAGAACTTTTCACCATCAATAAAATGATAAAGGGGGATCTGGTATATTTGAAGGTCTGAGCTAAACTTCCTGTTAAATTCAAAACGGTCCTCATGGAGGTTGTAGATAATGTCAAAATTTTTCTTCCAATTATCTTCATCTCTGTCTAGATAAGTTTTGCTCGGATCCATAAAACATCCGAATAAGGTTGATAGTCGTTGGTATCCGTCAAGAATATAGTAGAACTCATTTCCATCACGTCGAATCAGGTAAGATCCAATTTTCTGAATGTCGTCATTCAAAAAAAGGTCTTCTCCCTGTGACTGCCAAAAAAGTACTGATCCAATCGGAAAGCCCCTTTTTAAACTATCTAAAAGATCAAGTTTCTTCTGATTATCCCAAACAAAATCACGTTGAAACGGAGGTATCTGTATCCGACCTTTTTCAAAATCATCGAGGTACTGAAAAAGCCTTCTGACTCTTGTATTTATTTGCAGAATGCTCATAAGATTTTTTTTATTTCCCTTATTATGTGTTCAAATTCATTTAAGTTTTCAATTTTTGGCTGATTAGCAATCATTGAAAACATCTCTTCACGAGTTGCGTTATTAAAGAGCTTTGAGAACTCTCTCTTAATCTTACCACCTTGATAATTCTCTATATCTATACCCTTTCTCAATATTTTATAAGGATTGGTCGACACATCTCTTTCAGGGTAGAGTTGTTTTATCTCGTTAGGCAGTTTATCATATGGCTTATCATTAAACCCTTTCTCTAAATCAAAAAAATCTCTTTGTTCATGTGTTGAAAACTTGATATACAAATTGAGATATTCACTTTTAAGTCTTCCAAGAATTGCTAACGGCACATAATTTTCCTTTTCTCTCTTAAACAATATATGATAAGGAACATTTTGCTCGTCCAAAGTAGAATGTTTCGAGGGTTCAATTGGCATCGTAGGATATTTTTTGTCACTATCTAAGATGACAAAATATCTTAAATATGTTTTTTTATCTTTTGTAAAACATGGATCTTTAAATGATTCATTCAGTTCGGAGTTTATTACACTTGTAATTGCAGATCCGCCACCCATTCCATATTTCCAATTCTGGTCAACCTTTGCTTGATTTAAAGAACCATCGGTGTCAAAGTGGTTGAAGATCATATTGATGAAAGGTGGGTCGTACTCACTATTTTCCAAAAGAATAACTAAATGCTGTCCTAGGTACATATCTGCCTCTTTTGGGGCAAAATCAAGCATCGGATTTAGTTCCGACACATCTATAATCTTATAGCTTTTGTTTATTCTTGTCCCACTTTTTATATATGAATTTATTAGTTTTATATCTCTCGAATTCAGCCCTTTTTTCCATTCAGAGTTCTCATAGGCGTCGATATCATCGATATCATCTAATAACATTGCATGCTTACCTTTTCTGAAATAGGTTAGTAGATTGTCAAGTCTATCTAGATGTTGTTCGCTATTGAAAATATCCTTACGAATTCGTACTTGCATTTTGATTTTCCTTTTGAGCTTTTCTAAATTTCAACACCTCATCAAGGCCTTCATTGAAAATGTTGTCAGGCCAATCCTCAATTTCTCCATCTGGTTCTATGTTAAGTCTTCTTAAAGTACTGTGACCTTCTTGCTCATTATAGTCAATGTAGTATATAGCGACATCGTCAACTGAAATTTTTCTAGAAGCAATTAGTCTCTGAATTCTAAGTATGAAATTTTCTGAGTGAGTTTCTATTAAATATTTCCTCCTTTTATCATCAATGTAAGAATCTACAAAACGCTCAGCAAGATTTCCATGTGCTGCCGGGTGCAAGTGGGTCTCTGGCTCCTCGATAATAATAAGTATATCATCGTTTACCGGCATGAATGACCTTACAATTAATGGTAATGACTGCCTGATTCCAGATCCTGTGTTAACAATATTAATGGGTTTAATAAAAGTGTTTTCTAAAACAACCTCAAAAGAAAGAGATGTTCCAGTTATGTCCTTAACTTTTATTCGCCAGCCTTCAAAGTTTTGTTCAAACCAATCGCTAATTGCTTGCACGATACCATCACCATTGTGATGATATTGAGCAAGGAGTTTATATGCGTTTTCTCCGGACACTCCAAGTTTTTTGTATTCTCCGAATATATCGCTAAACGTAGGAGCTGGGAACTTTCTGAATGATTCGATATAATCAAAATTAAGTGACACCTTCTTTGGATCTCGACCCTTGGGAAGCATGCCATTTAATTTGTTGTTCACAAGGTTAATTGTCTCACCGTCAATAGATAATTTTGATACCCTCACATTATACGTTCTATCACCAGTAATTAAAACTGATACATTAGAGTTATTATCTACGATATCGAATTCGATTGGAGCACCAGTTATCTCTCTGTTATAGAACAAATCTTCATATGTCTGGCCAACTCTAACCCCGTCATTCTCAAGTTGGAAAGGGGCGGAAAAATCTCCTTCCAAGCTACCCGAGATCATCGTGGGCAGCTTGGCTATTGCACTTTTCCCGGAATTGTTCTTACCAATAAGAATAGTAATTGGAACAATGTCTAAAATCTGCCTTTCTCGGAAGAGTTTATAATTTTTGAAAGATATTCTGTTAACCATATATGTTGTCTCATCGCATGATAGATTGCAAAAGTAGTTAAATTATATGCAGTATGAGGTCATATGCGCCGTCATCGCACCATATACCAAAACTTCCGTCATCACAGCGGAAATCAACTCATTCGAAACCCAAACATCCTAAGCGTAACCTTTGCTGCATCGCCAGAAGTAAGAGATACCGCTGCTTTCGCCATATTTTCAGGTTAAGCCTGCATAAGGTGGTGTGTGAGTTACAAACTTTTTCATTTTTTAGAATTGCTGCCCGGGTCAAGGACCGTATCAGCTATAACCAAACAACCTCACCCAACCGCCATCTTCGCCATCTCCTTCCAGATATAATGCGGAGCTGACTCGCGCAATGCCCAATTGATACTCATCGGCTTCGCTCCATAATGGTCGATATAATCCGCCAGGCCCAGGAAGACATAGGCAATCGTATTATTAAATTCATCATTGTTCTTCTCCCGCACAAACAGAAGAATCGATTTTCCCGTTTGCTTTTGTTTTACGTATGACAGCCCCTTGCCGGTTTCGGCCGGGCCGTGTTCTGAGACTGCCAGTGAAAAATCTTTTCACTGACTGCATAATCGTTATACAACGTAGTAGGAGAGTTATTTGCTTCTGTCTTTTCCAGCGTTATGAGCAGTACCTCGGCATTCTTCGCTTCCAGGTTTACGACCCCTTCCCGGTTGCTGGATTTCCTTTCAAATGTGCTTTCTCCGAAAGCGGTCAAGATCTGTTCTCTCGAATATCGGCTATGCACTTTGAGTGGTTGAACCACTTGCCAATCCGGCACCAGGTAGTGTCGCAACAGTTTTACCCCGAATTCCTTCGTTGACCAGACGGCCGAGAAAGGCAGCAAATGGTTCAATGTTCTGTTCCACGCTGGCTTTTTCCAGTGAGTACATATATTCGTCACGACTTTCGACAGGTATTACCGTCCATGGATATCCCCCCGAAGCCAGCATCGCATTCATTAAGAAACGCCCCATACGTCCATTGCCATCCATATAAGGGTGAATGAACACAAATATGAAATGTCCCAATACCGCTCTTACCGACGCTTCGGGCTCTTCCTGCAAAAGCTCGAACAATATGGGCATAGCGTCTCTCATGGCATCAACATTGAGCGGTACGTGTTTGGAATTGCCTATATAAACCTGATGATTCCTGTATCCTGCAAGATCTGCGGCCTTCAGAATACCTGCTGCTATACTTGGATCAAACAGTTCCCTGTACCATTTCGAATGGTCTTTGTCTGCGAGCATTCCTGCATTTTCACCCCGAAGTATGGCTTTGATACTTTCAGTTACAGACTGAAAAGCCTGGTAGTATCCTCTGGCAGCCATTGCGTCGCGTGTTTTACGATCTTCTTCATTTTCGTTAGCATCCCACTCTCCCGAACTTACTTTGGCAATCAATTCGGGCGTGACCCGGTAGCGTTCAATGGAAAGTGAATGATAGGCATCCGTAATGTAGATATCGTCTATGGTTTTCAGAAACGCGTCGTGGTCTCTAGGAATTCCGGGCGAAGCGGGAAAGTTTGTGATTACGGACTGACGCATCTGCACCCACATCAGACGTATACGGTTGGCGTATGGTGAGCGTTCACGAGCGGACAGTGTCAGATCTAATTTACTGTCAAATGGATCTGCTTCGCGGATGTCATAATCCGCCTGCTTAAAAGTATCAACAATCTGGTCCGATATTCTATCTCTGCCAATATTCCTGAAAGCCCCTGCCAGCCGTCCCGCTAAGGTGGTGTGCCCGTTTTCCAAAAGTATAGGTAGCAATTCTGAGGCATCCCTTACCAACGATAGCGCTGTACGTGCATCAGTAGCATTACGTGTATAGATAGTTGCAGAACTATATATCAGTGCCGCTTGCAACGTGTACATGCGTATTCCGTTTGCAACTATCGTAAGCTGATTCGCCTGTGGCAGTTCGCCCCGCATGTTGAATAGCGAAGTTTTGTGTGCCAACGACGTGGGATTGTTGTTCCCCTGCGGAGATCGCACAAGCAACTGCTGTGGAACTGCCTGGTTGCCTGCATGAAGCAATAGCGACTGTTCGGCGGACAGAGACCAGTTGTTTCCATACCTGTGTTCGAGAAATACCGCTACAAAATCCCAGTAGGAGCTATACCAGGCTGTGGTTTCGCCATCCTTTTCCTCCGGATTAGTAGCGATGTACCAACCTTTTGTTACTTCCCTAATAAATCCATTTTTGGAAAGTATCTCCCGGTATTTTCGGCTTGGTATATCATCTGTATGAATGCCCACAATCCCTTTTTGCTGCAAATCGTGCAGGAACTGAAGGGCCTCTACAAATCTTTCCCGTGGTGTTGCCATATCAATCAAATCAAGCGGTTGTTAATTTATTGAATCTTGATGTGCCAATACTATTAAACCGCGTTGTTGTAAATATATTAAATATGGTTGTGATATTTTTATTAAATTGTGTTGTGATAGATTTATTGGATCATGACAAGCACTAGTAACGCTTTTAGCGATAGATTGCTACCTGTTATGTGATCAAGCGTCAGAAGATACTTACCTATTGAAGTCTATTCGCTCGATTTACCAAGCAACTTCAAATCCTGCAACTTTCTTCCAAGCTCGTCATCCGGGGCCAGTTTAAGGAAATCTTCGTGCAGATTTAGAACCCTCAAAACATTAAAATACGCCCCTATCGATACGCTAGGGCTGCCTTTCTCAATGTGATACAATGTAGTGCGATCAATCCCTGCCCGCTCAGATACCTGAATAGTGGTGAGTTTCCGCCGCTTGCGGGCTAACTTGATGTTTTCGCCCAATTGTTCCAGAATTTTCTGAAATCTGGGTAGCACGACTTGCTTTTTAGTCTGCATAACGTTGATTATTACAACAAAAATATAATTATGTTGAGAATAATCAACATAATTTATGACTCGCGAGTAGTCGCGCAATCCCGGAGGATAATTTCGGGTGGCTGGCAAGCGGTTAAAATTTCATTAAGCATTATATTGCTTTTAACATTTAAGTCTTCCACCATGAACCTTTGGACTGAGTCGAAATCCCTTGACGAGATCATAAGATTGCTAGTGAGCTAAAAGACCTATAATATAACGTCTGTCATGAATCTCCTTCAAAGCATCAGAAGCCACTCTAATCAACCGCTTACCCGGCAGCTGCTGGCATCGCTTCTCAAAGATCACAAGGAGCCCAATCATAAAATCGATGAACTGCTATCTGCCGGGCTTCTGGAAATCGTGAGGGATGGCCTCTATATGCCTACTAAAAAGCTTTCACCTTTCCGCTCTGAACCATTCCTGTTCGCAAATCACCTATTCGGCCCCAGCTATGTCTCATTTGACAGCGCCCTATCCTTTTACGGGTTAATTCCTGAGCGAGTATATGAAGTGACCTCAGCGACTACAAACCGTACCGAGCGGTTTAACACCTCGATAGGTGCATTTAGCTTCGCACGGCTGCCATTACCCTATTACAGCTTCGGGATTCGACACCTTGAGCTTGGAAATGAGCAGCACATTCTTATTGCTTCGCCGGAGAAGGCGCTATTTGATAAAGTAGTGACTACCATAGGCGCAAAGCTAAATAGCTCGAAATCCGCTACTGAATATCTCATCGAAAATTTGAGAATTGATGAAGATAACTTGCAAGAGCTCGATACAAAAGTCATGGAGACATGGCTGGGCGATGCTCCTAAGTCGAAAACCCTTTCTATGATCATAAAGTCGATCAAAGGCCTCAAATAGATTGAGCTGTAAAGGAGAATTGGAACGCAAAATTTTCAAATATATAATTTAATTATATATTTGAACTAATAACTTCATTCACTTTTGATTTTCATTTACTTCCGCTACTCCTAGCTATGAGCTGCCAATTAACGACCAAACTTGCCAATATTATCCTCATTCTCCCGGCGGTGATGTCATTATTGTCCAACTGTTCAAGTCAGCAAACCACAGATCAATGGGACGACGCCACCATTGACGCTAATCTTTCCAAAGATTCGATTTACAAACAGCTTGACAAGGGAAAGGAGATATTTTCAGCACTTGAAGATAGAGATCCACTCGCAAGAAAGACAAGCAATGTTTCGTACTTCTCTGGCAAACGAATTGACCTCAGTGCCACCCAATACGCAAAGTACAATAATTGCAGAGTCTATTTCTGGAAAACCGATACTTTATCGATAAACATATAGCTTAAAATGAGCCCTACTGTACTATTTTGGGGCTCATCTGCACCCTTTGCTATAATTGTTCGGGCATTAAGTCTCTAGGAGAACAGTTCATTTCACGGGCGAGTATTCCAATATGTTCAATATTGTACTTACTTGGAAATTTGGGGCTTTCGATTTGTCCAATAAATCCCCTGGTCAGATTTAGAAACATAGCGAGATCATCTTGAGTATAGCCCTTAGCTTTTCGGACTTTCCTCACTTGATTTATCACCGCAATTTCGAAATCTGTTTTTTCAGGCATGGGTTGCAAGAACCAAAAACATCGTTATTTTTGTGCTTAGTTATAACTAAGCAAATGTTTCAACTTGTCTGCTTCCTAAAGTTTCAGGCGCCTAAATCGATGAAGCGATGTATTACTAAGTCAATAATGTATGATATGGGAATTCGAAAGCTGCACAGCAACTCTGGTGGAAACGTCGATATGTTTGACAGGTTTAAGGGCGGTGATGAACGCGCATTTACAGGTTTTTATGAGAAGTCATTTTCTAGCCTCTTCTACATTGGCAGGGGCCTAGTCAATGACGAGTTCCTGGTAAGCTGCGTTTTACACGAATGTTACCTGAAAGTCTGGGCACACCGAGATAAGATTGAAAGCCTCCCTCATGCATACCGGTTTATTCGTCTCAACCTCCGTTGGCAGCTCTTGAAGCATGTGCAAAAGCCAGCATACCAGATATACCGAAAAATGACGGAAATAGACCACCTGGAATCTTTCGTGGGCGAAAAGCCAGATGTGGAGAGCTATTTCGGCGGCGGCGGCGAAGGGAAGAGGTGGGATGAAATCTCGAAGGCGATATCGTTTCTTCCCAAACAGCGCCAGTTGATAGCCAGCCTTCATTTTAAGGATGGACATAGCCCACGTGAGGTTGCACAAAGAATCGGGGCGAACACGCTGCATGTGGCCAGCGAAATCCAAAAGGCTGTAGAGGAGCTTAAAAGGATGGTAACGCCCCGCACGACTAGTCCTGTAAAGCAAGCAAAGCAGCCGTACCCTTACGATCATATTCTGAGTAGTGAGCAGGCTCAGGTATTCGAGCTTAGACAGGATCAGAAGAAGTCTTTTGCTGACATCGCCTCAATATTAGGCTATCCACAGACCCAAGTACAGCAGCACTACATAAAAGCATATCAGCTTGTCAAGAATCATTGGAAGCAAAATGAGCGTTAGGTTATGGAAAAGCTTTTCACCACCCGGAAGATCCGGCTCTTGATCGATTCCGACGACATCGATCAGAAGAATAAGATTTTGGATACACTCTACCAGTGGCGCTACATCTGTTTTAAAGCCGCTAACCAGATCTTTACTCACCATTACGTTCAACAGCAGCTCAGAGAAATGCTCTATCTGACCGAGGGTGTAAGAGCCAGGCTTTCTAACATTAAAAAGGACGAGTATGGGATACTGTCGACATCGAGAATGAACACCAGCTATCAAGTGCTTGCCCAAAACTATAAGGGCAGTATCCCGATGCATGTCATGAGCGCCTTGAATAGCAATCTGGTCGCCAGTTTTAACAAGATGAGCAAAGCGCTGGCTAGCGGTGAAAGCGCAATGCCTAGCTTCCGAAAAGAAACTCCGATCCCGTTTAAAGGGACGGATGTAAAAAAACTCGGAAGCAGCCGCGAAGGAGCAGTGTTTCATTTCTCACTATTCGATATTCCTTTCAGGACATACCTTGGAAAAACAGGCCAGGACAAGCGGGAGATGCTCCAAAGCCTACTGGCTGGTCAGGTAAAGCTTTGCAGCAGCTCGCTAGTACTTGACAAAGGAAAGATTTTTATGCTTGCCGTATTTCAGACCGAACCTAGTGAGCAGGAACTTGACCAGGATATTATCGCCGAGGCGAGCTTGTCACTGGATTACCCAATCATGCTGTCGGTGGGCAACAAACGCTATACGATCGGAAGCAAGGACGAGTATCTCTATAAGAGACTTGCGATCCAGGCTGCCATCCGGCGGAAGAGGAAAGCAATGGCGTTCATGAACCAAAATAGCCGAAAGCAGCTCCGAAAATCGAGCATAGATAATCTGATGCAATCAGAGAAGCGGTATGTCTCGCACAAGCAACACCTATACAGTAAGAGGTTAATCGATATATGCCTTAAAAATAAAGCAGCGACTTTGCTGCTCGTAGACCAGACGGAGAAGGAGCAGCAGGCGAAAGCAGATCCGTTTCTTTTCCGGAACTGGGGATATTATGGCCTCAAAGAAAAGATAGAGCGCAAAGCCGAAAAGGCGGGAATTGCTGTGCTGATCGAATGAATTTCACAGAGGCTGCTTGTACAGCCGCAGGATGTAACCATTAGCGGTTTCATTAAGTGCCGAAAGGCGCATACAACTGGGTTAGCTTAATTAATAGTAAGCAAACATGGCCCGATATGAAGCAGGTAACCGGGATCGGTTACCTGCATTCTAATTATCATTTTATTCTGCTTCAACTACGGCCTTAGGCTTTCTGCCACGCGGTTTTCCGGTGTACTCTGGTTTTGGTGCTTCGGTTTCAATAGCTAGCTCGTAGCCTTTCGTAGCTTGATCAAAATCAAAGGTGGAGATTTTGAAAATCAATTTCTCGCTATCGAAATTGATGCCTCCCTTTTTCAATATAATAGCCAATGGAATTACATGGCCCCTGCCACTTTTTTCGAATGAAAATGTTTGATCTGAACTTGCAGCTGGAACAAGATATACGGATTTAATTTTTCGCTTTCCCTCCTGCGTACCGATTTTGAAATTGGTCGACTCGGGGTCAATTCCCAGATCGCGTAATGCGATAGCCGGGAAAACAAGCTTGCCGGAATTAGAAATGTAGCCTGTTGGAAGCGGCGCTTCTTTTGGGGCAGCCTTGGTTTTTGATACGTTTTCCTCTGGGGAAAAGAATTTAATTGCTTTTAGCTTCATGGGTGTAACGGGTTATTTTGGGCTAAAATAAGGTATTCTTCCTAAAAGCCCGCATTTACAAGCGCAAGCCACGATTTTTCTGTTTTTTATGATCCGGATTTAGCTCCTTTTCTATGCCTATTTCCAAGCTTTGAACCAGCCGTTTTTCAAGGGAGGAAAGCGAATAATCTCGCCCCAGATCAGAGCCTTTAATCTTAATTTTTTTCTGCATATTAAAAAAGGCGATGCCCCGCCCGATGTAAGTTTTGTACCCCGCACTTATCAATTCCTTTTTAAGCTCATCGATGGACTTTACGCTTTCTAATAGCTTATCAACCGCCCGTTTAAGCTGTAAATGTGCATTATCGGTTACCAATATTTCTTGGCTTCTTCGCTGATTGATACGCATTTCAGGTGCCTGAACTAATCCCAATTCATGCTCCATTCTGCGAGAGAACGTGCCGGTCCGTGCGTAGTTCTTGAAGTGATCGGCGGTATTCTTTCCATTGTGGTTAATGCGGTTCGCGACGATATGGAAATGAAGATTATCCGTGTCCTCATGCTTAAAGACAAGTAGCTGATTGTCTTCAAAACCAAATTCCTTGGCAAACTCGGTAGCGATGTGAGCGATGGTGTCGTTGCCTGGCTTTTCGCCTGGTGCAAAGCTAAATGACTGGTGCCACATGAATTTGGTTAGCCCGGTGTTCTTCTCGTGATTATCGACGAACTGCTTGATCAGATAATTTAGATCCAGTTTTCCGTCCGATTCAATTCTGATGCCCAGGTTCTGAATGTAGACCAGCTCTCCCCGGACATCCTCCGCGTCCAGCTTTCGTTGCATCTTTACCGAAACCTGTTTGTCGTAGTAGCAGTATTCGATGAGCCGTTTCGCATAGCTACCCAGGCTTGCTTTTCCGATCATGTCTTTATCCTTTTGAGTACCGAGGAAAGCGCATTTTCAATTTCCTGGTGTACCAAGGTTTTATCAGGGACTGCCGCTTTCCAGGCCGGTTCCAGCTCCGATAGTGGCGCCAGATAGTAGGCCTCGTATTTATGAAGTATATCGCCGACAAGCCTGGCGTTTGACCGGCACTGGTCAATTAGCTGTTGCCTGCTTTCAAGGTCTGCGGGGAAGCCGGACAACAACACGGCCAGATCATTTAACCATGAGTGGAGCGCGGCGAGTGTCTGCTTCATACCTCGGAGCTCGAAGGATTCAAATACCCAAAGGGTGATAAGGTCAGCAAGTAAGCGGACGCGCTGACTGCTCTGTTGCCATTGGGCTGAAAGCATCTCTTGACCCCTGGTCTTTAGGACTGCTAGCGACAGAATCCCTGCCAGCTGTTCCAGGATCCGGATCGTGTCAGCGGTCGCTTTGGGAAGTGACCTTTTCTGAGGTTTTTTAAAGGGGATATCGAGCGCCAATGTCAAGAAATACTGACTAGCGGAAAGCCCACTTTTTTCGATCATCTCATTGATCTGTCGCTTCTGATCAGCGCTTACCCAAACTGAAAAGTGTTCCCTTTTGGCAGCACCTTTTTCCTTCGGCGGTCTTCCCTTGATTTTCTGATTTTTCATACGTCTTTTGGGATTAGCTATGAGCCGGAAGGCGAATAGCAGGGGTCCAGGGGTTTTCCCATGGCCAGCTCCCGCCGGGGAGTCGCATTTTGCGACGTACCGGCGATAGCTGGCTGGGGAGAAAACCACCGCTCATGTTCGTAACCGTTTGCAAGTGTTTGCAATCGTTCTAGAAAAATCGAGATTATTTGAAAGTATTTGAATTCATTCGAAAGCGGCAGGAACTGTGCGCTTTTGCTGGGAAATTTGAGGAACAGGCTGGCCTTTACTGGCTGCCAAGCGGCACCAGCACTCGCCTGGCCTGGGAATCATAGAGGTAGTGCCTGCCGATCTGGACTTCCCCGTTCTTAGGTAGTGGAACAAGTTGTAAATACAACACGCCATCGTGCTTGATGATCTTTCCATGCTGCATGATCAGTCTGTAAGCCGGGGCGTCCGGGTACTGCTCCAAAATCCTTTGCCGCTCGACATACTGCTGTCCATGGCGTATCAAAACATAGAATAAGACTGATACGACGATCCCTGCAATTGAAAAGGGAGCACTTACACCTAAGCCGTAGAATAGCGCTTGCCACCGGTCCTGAAATTGCAAGTGTCGTTTCCTGCCTTTTAACTCCAATGCGGCCCGGTCAATGGCTGCAATGGATTTTCCGACCCTGGTTTCCAGGCTTAGGAAATGCTCCTGAGTTTCTGATAAAAACAGGGCTGACCAGTCATCGATCTCGTGACCGTACTTGGCCGCGTACTTGCCCCTGGTCTGGGTCAGGCGGTTTGGCTCCGGGCTATTCATCGATGAAATTCTCGTTAAGTTCCTTTTTGAGCCTGAGCCTTGCGCCTGGTGGGTAGTCTTTGAGCGTGTAGCCATTCCGGATGCCGTCCAGTATTTGGCCGCCTAAAGTGATGCCGGCTCAAAGTCGCCGAACCGTCTGAGGTCAAGCCCGAGTGCGGTACAGTTATCTTCGAGCTCTCTGGACAAGCCAGGAAACTGGTTAAAGCCGAAAAGGTTTTGCCAGATCACTATCTGGAATTTTGAGCTGAGCGCCGCCCGCATCTTTTCCAGAAACTGAATACTGGCCAGGTATGCTCCGCCGCCACCGATGATGATATGGAATATGGCCTTGATCCCGAGCTCATCACACCACTCCTTTAAATCGATATCGCGCGTAATCAAAGCGGGCAACTGTTCACTTTCCGGCGCTCCGAAATCCATAAACACTTTGTCAAAGGGGCTATCTGCCAGGCTTTCCACGTAGCCGATAAAAAGGTCCCGCATGAGCCTTTCGCGGTTGTCAAGCAAAGAGAAAGCTTCAAACCGGTCCTGCCCTAAGAAGGCAAGTTGTCTGGAAGAAGTTTTTGTTGAGCTGTCAAGGTCGACAAAAAGGGAAGTGCTGCCGGCCTGGGAAAGCGCCCTCAGGTAGGTATGCAGGCTTTTGCCTACGCCGCCTTTGGCCTGGACGATGAAGTGAAATTCTTTTTTCATTGTTTGTTTGAATGTTTTGATTTGAAGTTGAATTTGTCTTCTAGTTTAATTTGATCCGGATCGGTTACCTTGAAAGCGCTGGGTTGACTGTTCCCAACGTTTTGCAGTTGATCCGGCTTTGGTTTGGACTTTTCCACGGGCCTGTGACTACTCGCGATCTTCTTGCCTTTGAAGTAAAACCGGCAATAGCGCACATCTTCGGCAGTGACGAGTCCTGGCCTGGCTAGTTTCGCGTTGATTAGATCGGCGATTCTGGCACGCGTGAGCCTGGCTAGCAGGTGATCGTGAAAAAGTTCAAATAAGACCTCCCTGCGTTTTCGGTCCTTCTGCTCGAAAAGCTCGATCAGCAGCTTTTCATCGATCAACATCGGACTCAGCAGTTGTTCCGGTCAGCACTATACGACTACCTAGTTGCGGGTGAAAAGAAGGGTCGTAGCTCAGGTAGCCGTAGCTGATCAGCTCCCGCATACATTTGTGATAAGTCGCCCCGGATTTGATCCGTGAAAAGCCCATCAACTTCCTGCGGCTTGCGTGAAACGGGATTTTTTGGATTCCGTTGCCGTAGTATAGAAGCGCCGTGTAGAGACTGATGTGATAAGAGTTCAGCCTGTCATCGGATTTGACTGCTTCAAGCGCCGACACATCCATAGCAGCACTTGCATGATCGAGTCTTTTCATCGCTTGGATCCGTTTTGGTTGAGGATGGCGGCGATGTCTCGCTGACTGTAAAAGAAGCATCCGCCGATCTTGGTAAACCGAAGGTGCCCCTGGATGCGAAGGTTCTGTAAGGTGCCTGGTGAAATGCTCAGCATTTTTCTTACCTGGGCGCTTCGGAGCCAGGTGCCCTCTGAGGGTTTCTGTTGCAATAGGATTGATTTGAGCTCTGCAACGATTTCATTTTTCAGGTTTTGCAGATCCTCCCTGGTGATCAACTCTACATTCATTTTTCTGCAAGTTTATTGTGAAACATCCCGGCATAGCGTCTGCCGGCTGCTTGCAAATGTGAATGCAGGAGAGCTCATTCCAATGACCAAACTTAGCAGCTGGTCATCGCCTAGCTGTCTTTGATCCGGTCAGCACGATTGTAAAGAGCTGCAAATCCTTAGGTACGTCGATGGCCTTGCTCGTTTTCTCTTTCTGGACGGGAAAGTAGTTGCGGGCCGTTTCGATGGGAATCGGCTTGTGGTCGTGCGTAAAATATTTACTGATCAGCTTGTACCAGGCGCTCTGGCCCTGAAAGTTGAAAAGCCTCCGATCGTCAGGGAGGACCAGATCTTGCAATTGATGGATGAGATCAATGAAGGTCGGAAGGTGTTTGTCGCGAATATCGATCTTGGTGCTCGGCTCGAATTGCCGGAGCGCTTGGAGCTGGTCACAGAGCGCTGAGATTTGATTTTTCAACCCGGCGATTTCTTCGTTCTTTTCTGCTATGACCACTTCCAATGCTTGTGAGGACTTCCACTGATCGACAGAGAGAAGAAACTTTTGGAATGTGCTAAGCTGCTGGATTTGCCCTTTTGCGACAAGCGCCTTTCGTGAGAAAGGATCAATGAGCTTTAACTGGGCGATACGGGTTGAAACGATATCGGAAACGTAGCGGTGAAAGTCTTGCTGATCACCGGGAAAGTTTTCTAAATAGTACCCAAGATGGTAATTGTAAAAGTCAGCAAACTCGTTGTCTCCCAACTTATAAAGTTTCAAAAAGAAATGATTGTCGTCAAAAGAGCTTCGAATGAATGGCGTGCCGATTTCGAATTGATGCGGTTTGAAATTCCACGGATCTCGAATTTTAAAGTAGGAGTGTAGCAAGGTTTTTTAACCATAAGTTACATGTCGCTATGGATAAATGCAAGTGGGATTAGCCGTAAAACTCAGGCTCATTACAGTATTTATAAATACCTTTCCTGTCATTCATAAAGCCAATGCAATGACTGCAAATAAGATAATCTGAGAAGCCAATGAAATTTTTGTTGGTATTGGATAGGTATTCGTCCATAATGCTTTCCAGCGGCCAAATTGAAAACATATTTGACCGCCAGTCGTAGTCCTTAAACCCGTTTGCCCTCAAATACAGCTGTTTAAATTGATCAGGGAACGTAAAGTTGAGTATTTGTTCGGCAATGTTGATTTGGTCGTTAGTAACGCTGGCATTCAGTTCAATTTTCTCGACCTGCCATTGCCTAATGACTTCGTTTGTCCAAGAATCCATATTTGACATAGAATTTACAGATTTTCTCGCTAGGCAGCTTTGTGATATTTTTTGACACCATTCTTTTTAATCCAATTAGACAAAGTTGCTTCCGTCACCCGGTAACGGTCTGCAATGTACTTTTGGCTCAAACCGCTGAGCAGCAATGCTTCGATCTCAGGTCTGAACTGATCAAGCTTGCTTTTACCTGGACCAGTCGGCCTGCCTAGCTTTATGCCGGAAAGTTTCTTGGCGGCTAACGACTCCTTTGTGCGCTTGCTGATCAGATCCCTTTCAATCTCTGATGCCATCGCAAAAACCATGGCCATCACTTTACTCTGGATGGAGTCGTCAAGTTGCCAGGCTCCTTTCACTGTATAAATTCGGATACCCTTCTGCATCGCGATCGATATGATCTCCATCACTTCAAGCATTGACCTACCAAGTCTGGAAAATTCACTAAGCAAAATCACATCCCCTTTTTTAAGCTCGTCCAGGATGGGGCCGAGCTTACGGTTGCGCCACGAAACTTTTCCGGAGACCTTTTCTTGCACAAACTCGACTTTTCCTAAATTTTTCTCATTGGCCAGGTGCAGTATGTCGGCTTTGTTCTTTTCAAGGTCTTGGTCAAGCGTCGAGACACGTAAATAGGCGATATTCCGGGGCATTTTTGAGCGATTAGATGAAAACCTGATTACTTGATTTATTTTATAATAATTACAATGTAATATTAAATCCTTTTTGATAAATTATCCTTACTATTTATATGAACGTTTATTTTATAATAAAAAGCACTTTTTCTGGTATGGGTGTAAGAACGTTCCATCATTGGTGGATTTCGAAATGTCGAGCTAGATATTCACGATAGCGCCCCTCTCACTCGTGTTGATATCGAATGCTGAGTTCCATGGTGGACACTTCACTATGGAAAAAAATTATGTTTAGTGTTCTGGACGACCTTGAACTAATAGACGAGATAAAGGCCACCACCGGGTGTTATCAGAGGAATTGATAAATAATTTACAATGTACATGCTGTTCAAAGTCGGCAATAACTAACAAGGCAAACTTAGTAAAACCGCCAACACGCACATACTGAAATCTTAATCTGCCGGACAATACGCCGTGAAGTAACAAGCAAGCGGCGTTGCATGGAGTTTACCGGCGCCAATCACTACAGGGCAAAAGTGGCTGACAAACTGGTTTTTGCTTCAGCTTTTAATGCGAAAAGGCAAAAATTGAATAGCGGCTCAAATTCTGGCTTTATAATTCGTGGCGTTGATCGAGGGCTATTTTAGAAAAAATTGCTTATCTGCGTAATGCTTTCTTTTTTGAGCGAACTATGGGCGAGTCGAGCGTTGTGCTGAATCGGGCCTCTTTGTAGGGAATAAGCGTTGGTTCGATGTAAATGAAAGAATCATAGGAATATCTTACGTATCCGTCCTTTTTGACCACCTCGTAAGGCTCACTCTTGAACATTCGATAAAGACGGCCTTTCTTGTCCCGGAAGCCCCAAACGGCATCTTTCGGTAATTTCGTTTTTACGCCATTCTTATGTTTGATAACAATGGATCTGCCAAGTTTCTGAGCCCATATATTGCGAATCGAGCTGTCTGGCATTATGGCGTCTATGTCGGTGCTGTGATAGTACAATGCAGCTTGCTGGCAAAGGCCATTTCGACCCAATAGTAGTGCGAATCCGAGAAAGAGCTGAAACGTTTTCATCGTCTGATTCATAAATTTATATGAAATTAACTAAGATATATATAAGTATCAATACCAAATGATTAGCAAGTTGTTGCCGAACGCAATTAGCTCAATGTTCGATCCGAGGTTCCAGTCGTGGCGAATCTATTTTTAAAACAATGGTGAATCTGACTCGATTGACCAATTCTTGTTTCGGCGAACAATGAGATCTATAACACATCTGAGAAATTAATCCGGTCGTTTTTCTGTACTGTGCCGACAGATTGAGATCTCCTTACTTTGCTTCCAAAATATGCCGTTTGACAGTACAGATTAGTGGTACATGAAAACAAATTACGGTATATATGCAGCCATAGGGGTTAAACTGTAATTTCAGATGATATTTGGATATGTAAGGGTTTCGAAGAATGAGCAGAACCAAGACCTGCAATTCGATGCCCTCCGGAAGGCGGGGTGCGAGAAGATTTTTCATGAGAAGGTGTCGGGTGCTTCCAAGGAGCGACCCGAGTACGCAAAGATGGTTTCGGAGCTGCGGAAAGGAGATGTAATAGTGGTCTGGAGAATTGATCGTCTCGGTCGGGCTACTTATGAGCTGATCAAGCTAATGGTGGAGTGGAAGGAAATGGGTGTGGATTTTCGTAGTATTTCAGAAGGAATCGATACGTCGACAAAAATGGGACGTCTTTGGTTTATGCTCAGTTCGGTATTTGCCGAAAATGAAAGGGAAATTTTGATGGAGCGGACTTTGGCCGGTATGGAAGCGGCACGCGCTCGGGGTCGGGTTGGGGGGCGGCCCAAAGGTCTGACAAAGAAATCAAAAGAAATGGCTGGCCTTGCTGCCACACTATATTTGAGTAAGAAGTACACGACCAAGCAAATCTGCGATCAACTTAGGCTTGGAAGTAAAGCTACACTTTATAACTACCTCCGTCATGAAGGCATAGTAATAGATGGGTGGACGCGAATGGTTAAGGAAGTCTCTGCACAAATCGGTGGCGACGGCGTTAAGACGAGTGAAGAATAATGTCAAACTTTGAACCGAGGAAACTAATATTTGGTTATGTAAGAAAATCTTACCTTTTTTGTAAAAAAATCGTACATCATGTTAGAAGCCGATGTTCATAGTGTCGAAAAGGTTATTCTTGAAGAGCTCGAAAAAGTAAAAGGGCTTTCGAGCGTGGATACTGATGTTGAGATCAATAGTGACTGTAAACCAGGCGCCATTGGAATCAGGAGTCAGGTCTTGGTTAGTATCATGGGGAATTTGGAGGAGATTTTGAACGTAACTATTCCAGACACCTGCTACATTTTTCGGGATACTGATGGAATTAGAGAATTGACAGTTAGAGAAGCTGCTGAGAAACTTATAAAAATTGCCAAAGATGCAAAACAGTGATTTGTATTCAGAACGAGAGAAAATCGCAGCTCGTATTAGAGATGCTCGCGTTTTAGCAGGTTTGTCACAAGCGCAAGCTGCGGAAAAATTGAATTTGCAGCGCCCTGCGATTTCTGAAATTGAATCTGGGCGGAGGAAGGTTAGTGCCGAGGAAGTTATTCAGTTTGCTGAATTGTATAAGGTTGATACCTCATGGATTCTTTTGCAAAATGAACAAAATGAAATGTCGGAACAGATAACGTTTGCCGCACGAGAACTTAGCAAGCTGAAGCCTGACCAGATGAGCAAAGTGATCGACATTATTAAAATGCTTCCAAAAAAATAATACTGATGAACGCACTGCCTGTTCAAGCCATAAAGAAGGCGAATCAAATACGCACCAAGCTCAAACTTAACATTTTTGAGCCAATTAATGTTTTTGACGCCTGTAATCAGCTGGAAGTAAGCGTACGTTTTATAGACATCAGTATGGAAGGAATGTATGTAAGTATTTCAGATGCTTCCAGTCCGGTCATTTTGATATCAAGCCTGAGACCACTTCCACGCAGAGTTTTTACATGTGCCCATGAGCTAGGTCATCACCTTTTTGGTCACGGATCGAAGATCGACGGGTTGAACGAGGACGGTTCAAAGATGGCCTCCTATGACAAAGAAGAATACCTAGTAGATGTTTTCGCAGGAGCGCTCCTTATGCCCATTGCTGGAGTTGAAAGAGAGTTTAAGATCCGAAAGTGGACGCCAGAAAATTGTACCTCGCTTCAGTTTTACACTGTATCTTCAATGTTTGGTACTGGTTATTCAACTATGGTCAAGCATTGTCGGGCACACAAAATAATAACTGATAGCAAGGCAACGGAGCTCCTTAGGGATTCTCCAGGTAAAATCTTAAGAGGTATTGCGGGGGAAGCTGTCGAATCGGCTTATTTTAGAATTATTGACGCGAATTCGGTCTTGCCGACTATTGACTTAGAGGTGGGTGGATACTTATTTTTCCCACCTTACGTAACCATCGAAGGTGATCATTTGCTCAAAGTCAAGAATACCGACATCGGCGATATGTTTATTGCAAAGCGCCCAGGGATATGTCGCGCCGTCTCTACTTTGAATAGCACCGGAAGTTTTGTCAGAGTTCAAAATAACAACTATGTGGGACTGGCGGAGAATCGCCACTTGCAAGATAATGTCGACTAGTCATGAGCGGAAGTCCTTTTCTTATAGAAAATCTGAATGTATCGGAGTCGTGGCTCTCAGCGATCCAGAAAACCACTGAGGATGGAGGGAAGGAAATAACTCCATTGGTAGTAACATTGACCGATTTTTCAGAAACAGAACGTGTCCGTAAAGCGTTGGACTTCCATCTCCTTACTCGAAAAAAATTGTCAATCGATACCGTGTCTGAAACAATCTTTCCGTGGTCTCTTTATGAATATTGCCAATTTGATAGAGAAAAGTTCTACAAGGCCTATAATAAAAATTTACCGAGAATTAAGAAAATAGATGCTCACCGTAATGCGTCAGGTACTTACTTCGAAAGGATGATTGCTTATGAACGCAACCCAATAAAGATCAATCAGCTCGAGAATGTAATTACGTCGTTACTAAATAATCGTTCGGTTCGTCGATCAAAACTGCAAATATCCATTTTCGATCCCACAAAGGACCATATCAATGAACCATACCAGAGTTTTCCCTGCTTGCAGCATGTGACTTTTCATAGGTCAAAGAATGGTGGGCTCGTATTGAATAGCTTTTATGCCATTCAGTACCTTTTTAAGAAGGCATATGGTAACTGGCTAGGACTAGTACTTCTGGGGAAATTTGTTGCAAGAGAAGTGGGTTTAGAATTTGAGCGATTGAATTGTTTCATTGGTGTTGAGCAATTAGACACATTAACGAAAGGGGAAGCAAAAAAAATTATTTCTGAAATTACAGGTCGTAGGTAATCTTCAGTTGAATCCGACATACTTTTTTAATTTATCAACGATGTTAGTGTGAGAAGTTCTAAAATAAAAGAAAATAAGTCGAAAATAACTATTCATATGCCATTGTCTCCTGCAAAGACAACGGCGGTTTACGATAGCTATTGGAAGTTTGCAGTGTTGAGGCAAGATATATTTTTCAATCGGGTTAAAAATAATTCGCAACCATGGTCAAACGACCCGATACTAAATGAGTATAAATTTACAAATGCATATAGGGCGTCAGATAGAGTCAGCCAGTATCTTATCAATGAAGTAATTTATAATAAAGAATATCCCACATCTCCAAAGGAAATTATTTTTCGAATTTTGCTCTTCAAGTTGTTTAATAAGATAGAGACTTGGGAATTGCTTTCGAAGCATTTTGGTGTTTTGACACATAAGGATTACAGATTTTCGCAATATGACGAATTACTCAACATCGCGATCGGTAGCGGTAGACGAATATATTCAGCTGCATACATCATGCCGTCAGGTCAATCTTACTTTGGACACAAAAGAAAGCACAGCAATCATTTACGGTTGATAGAGCATATTTTAAGTAAAAACACCGATGAACTTTTAATGTCGGCCAAAACTATGCAACAGGCATTTGAAGTACTGAAATCGTTTCCAGGATTTGGCGATTTTCTGGCATATCAGCTGCTAATCGACATCAACTACTCGGAGATATTAAACTTTTCGGAGTCCGAATTTGTGGTGCCTGGGCCCGGCGCACGCGGCGGAATTAGTAAATGTTTTGAAAATACCGGTGGGCTTAGCCACGTTGAAATAATCAAAATGGTGACCGACAGGCAAGAACAGGAATTCGATAGGCTGGGGTTGTCTTTTCAAACTTTGTGGGGACGGCCGTTACAACTGATTGATTGTCAAAATTTGTTTTGTGAGGTGGATAAATATGCTCGCGTCAAACACCCGGATATAAAGGGAGAGAGTGGTCGAAGCAATATCAAGCAGAAATTCAGAAGGAATTATTCTCAGATTGAATTCTCGTTTCCTCCTAAATGGGGTATAAACGACAAGATTCACGAATTTTTGAATATGAGCCGGAAAGGGGCAGCTGTTCAAGAGACGCTATTTTAGTTTATTTGTCAACTTTAATCTGGCGCATACGATGTCGTTTTTAGGAGTATCGGACCTTTTAAGGATACAGGAAGAGAGTCAAGTAATTGCACCATTTAACTCTAAAAGGGTTAAAAACGGAGCATATGAATTGTCATTAGGATCAGAAGCATTTCTAACAGATTCCAAGGATGGTAAAATCCAGATTCTGAAAGAAGATACCAATCGTCAGATCGATATTAATCCTGGTCAATTTGCACTATTACTAACTGCTGAAAAGGTAAATGTGCCGGTGGATAAGATTGCGTTTATTTCTATTAAAGCGGGCGAAAAGTTGAAGGGTTTAGTGAATGTATCTGGATTTCATGTTGATCCAGGGTTTCATGACAATCTAGTTTTTTCTGTATATAACGCGGGTCCTTCAACGATTGTCTTGAATACTGGAGATCCATATTTCCCTATCTGGTTTGCTGACCTTACATCTGACTCTAATGCAAATCAGGGGTATGGGAAGAGTAACGAGCATTTCGATAAACTTAGTCACATTCCATCAAAGTACATCGAGGTGTTGAAGAGGGGAGAATTGACGTCACCTAAGGCACTTTTTGATAGAATTATGGAAGTCGAATCTGACTTGACACAGAAGATAGTAAAGTCAGATGAAAAGATCGATCGTAATGAGTGGCTGTACAAAATTATCATTGGCCTTGTACTCACAATTTTTGTTAAAATTATATGGGACTGGGCCGAGTATGATCGTGGTTACAATGACGGTCGACGGTCCAAATTGTTATCTGAGGAGGTCGTAAGTAAAGTCAATAGTCGCACTGTTGATAGTTTACTTTCTTCTAAGCTTGATAGTGTACTGAAAACGAGGATGATCTATGATACAGCAAGTAAAAAGTAATGCCTTTTTTGATGTGGGCTTCTCAGAAAGTGAACAGCTTCCAAGAGTCTTTAACGTCACATTTGAGGAGGTGGGGCATGGTGACAGAGGTGAAGTTCGTGTAAGTTTTAATGGCTCGCGGCAGTTAGGCAATGTCATTAGCGATAACTCTTATGAGAATGATTTTTATCGTTACCACGACATTTTCCATTATTCTTTTGCGACGCTGTTAGGGTGGTCGCCATGCGCCAGGGCGATGATTAAGTGTAAAAGGAAAAGCGACTCACGTATTGATGAGATCGAGGATGGGGCAAGGGCGGCAATTACCGAAGAAGCGTTGTCAATGATAATTTTCAATGAAGCCAAACGTAGGAATTATTTTAGAGGTGCGTCAAGGGTGTCGGAAACGACTTTAAGAATTATCAATGAGATGACTGAGAATTTTGAAGTTAGGGTTCGGAGCAGCTCTGATTGGGAATTTGCTATTCTTAAAAGTTATGAAATTTTCCGAGATTTGATAGACAATCGAGGAGGTAGGGTGTATTTTGATTTGATTGGTCGCCAGATAAGATTCGAAAAGATGTAGAACTTCGTTATCCATCGTTCGTTTTATGAGAGACAACTATAAATCTTCTGATTTCTTTGTTGGAAAAATTGCCCCGTTTTTACTTTTTGAGATAGAGTTCCATAGCTTATTTCATGTAGTGGAAAGGCTTAAGGACGACCGATCCTACACTGAACTGAATCCAGCTGCTCAATCGGCTTTCATCACTCTGTTTTCCTACTTTGAGGCATATTGTAAGCACCAATTCGCTGCAATTGTAAACTTATTTCCGTCGCTGGTTCAGCCTTTCGCAACCCGGCGCGGGGAGCCGAAGGTGGAAATATCGACGATTGCATCATTCGCAGGTAATATTGAAAACAGCCTTGGATTTATTCTTGCTGAGACCTATGACTTTGGCACCGCGAAGGCTATAAACGGTTTGTACCGTGATTTATTAGGAATTTCTCCCTTCAGCGCTGATGAAGAGCGGGAATTTAATAGGATTTCCCTTAATAGAAATCTTTTGGTACACCATGGAGGGTTTTATACATTCCAGTATGCTCGAAGTATTCAAAATCTACCTATCGGTAGCTTCAATCGTGCGTTTTTCGATTCGGTCCGGATAGATACGGAAGAATTTGGCATATTGTCCGATTTTTTGTTCGAAATGGCTATGAAAATTACACGTCAGTCAGTTAAGGCGGTGATGGCGTTACCGAACTGGACATCGGTTGAGGAGGATCCTGAAAGAAAAAATGCCGTACAAGAACTTTTACGTGGTATTCATGGCTACTTGGATGATTAATTTACACTGGTTGATACTGTAATATGATAATAGGAGTCGGCTGTGATATTGTCGAGCATGAGGCAACTCGCAGCTTAGGTTGGTCTATTAATTTAAATGCGAGAAAGAGGGTGTTTTCTTGCAGGGAGCTTGCGCTGTCAAGCGGCACCCATTCTGACCTCTTTCTTTCAGGCAGATTCGCAGGAAAAGAAGCAATTCTAAAATGCCTCGGAACTGGGTTAATAGATGGAGTTGCGTTAAAGGATTTAGAAATTTTGCAGAACAAGCAGGGCAAACCCTTTATTCATATCGGGGGCGAGGCAGCGCGCATTGCTGAGAAATTGGGAATTGTTAAATGGCATATCAGTATCTCACATGCTACTGGATTTTCAACGGCTTTCGTCCTCGCTGAGGGATAAATTTGTATAGTACAAAACGAAGAAAATCCGGATTTGTTCTGATAACGGATACTATGTTAAGTAATAAAAACGGGAGATAGAATTCTATTGAACGCCTACTGTTATTCATTTTATTGAGCTCGCTAACAACGCTCATAGTGCAGACACAGATCCGCGATAGATGGAGCTTCGCTGTTGCCCGGATGTTTTGATCAACAGTTGGTATGTGAAAACGCCATGTACGAGCTGTCCCCTGTATTTACCATCCCAAAGAGGTGTGCCGCTGCTAACGCCGCCAGGTCGACTATAAAGGACGACTTCACCCCATCGATTAAATATGGATATTTCTTCTATCTCGACCGTTGGGGAAGGAAAATAGATCGACCAACTATCGTTTATACCATCGTCGTTTGGCGTAAATGCCGAAGGAATAAATATAGCATTACCACAGTTTTCGCCCAACTTGACGATTCTTTGATCAACGCAGCCGTCATTGTTTTTTACTGTAACCGTGTAATCTCCAGTAGAAAGGTCGGTGAACAACGAGTCGTCTTGATAGTTCACCGAATTTAGACTAAAAGTGACGGGTCCTGGCCCAATTGCAGATACCGTTAATCGTCCGTCAGATGAATTACATGTGGGCTGCTGCAAGTCAATGTTTTTGATGACGGAGCCCTGACTTTTCCTTACAGTAACTGAGTCACTCGCACGGCAGCCATGTTGGTCAGTTACTACGACGTCGTAGGTGCCTGCCGTTAGGCCAATAAAGCTATTAGATGCCTGGGGTTGCCCATCTGTAATTGAATAGTTCAAAGTACCGTTCCCCTCTGCACCTTCGAGCTTGATCATTCCATTTGCTTGGCCGCACGATGTATGTTGAACATCAATCGAGTTTAGTGTAAGCGCAATACTCTTTTTTAGCATTACCTTTTGTGAAACAGAGCAAAGGCTATCATCACGCACCGTCACGATGTAATTTCCACCGGATAGGTCATTGAATATATTACTGGTAAAAAAGTCAACGCCATTCAATGAATAAGTGAGGCTGCCATTCCCACCATAAGCTGCAATACGTATAGATCCATCATTTTTACCACATTTTGGGGCGATAGAATCGATGCTGGAGATTATTGGAGTTGATTGTTGGCCAATTTCGACGTCAATCCAACCCATGCATTTCGCTGCTTGGAGTGTTAATTTGTAAGTGCCCGGTGCAAGATCCGTAAAGGTGGATGCGGTTTGTAACGGGCCATCATCGAGCTTAAAACGAACAGGGTAGCGGTCGGTTCCTCCCTTCGCTTCAATGGTTATTATCCCGTCGTTTTTACCACATGTAGCAGGAGCCGTTTTCAAATCAACGAGAAATGCTTCAACAACTTCTATTGTGATTGCCTTCACATCCGACTCAGTGCCATTCACTGTTTGCGTTACGTAGAAGGTAGTTGTTTTATCCAGAGAAGCGGAATGATAGGTGTTTCCTTTTGCTAGTAAATTTTTTTTTTGCGCATCTGCATACCAAGTGATTTCTTTTCCTGTGACTGTCAGAATTGGATCACCGCCGCGGCAAGTGACGTCGTCGGATGTCAGTGAGATTGTGTCGGCTTCTATATTTCTCCAATATCCATGCGTATAATTCGGTACTTCCGAGTTTATAGTTAAACCCATACATGGCATATAAAGAAGTAGCAAGCACAGGCTAAGTATAAAGATGCATATTTGTTTCTTTTTCTTCATGATCTCGCGCATCACACCTATTTTTTGCAGATAAAGGTTCCGCAACATATTTGAAAAGTAACGACCTATTTCACATTACTTGCGTATTTGGGTGGTTTCATCCTTTTGTCAGCACAAAAGCCACGGATTTTGATCCATGGCTTTGTTAATTTAGCTGCTAAATTCTGTAAGTTAGGGATTAGTCCAAGACTATCCGAACCTTTTGAATGTCCTGTTTGGAGTCGCGAGACGGTATTGCATGGAGATAGTATACTCCTCTCGGTAAATCGGCAACCGATATTTTTATCTTATCTCTATCAACTAAAGTTTTGTTTTCCAGAGAGTTACGGACAGATATTGATTTAATGGGGTTTGTGGAGCTCTCTTGGTAAAGAAGGAGCGTCGATGGTAGCAAATCAGCCTTCTCTGCATTGTTAAATTGAACTGACAAGTCTTCGCGCGCTGGGTTTGGTGAAACAGCTTTTAACATTCCACCACTTGCTGGTACGTAAAAACAGAATGGTGCCCCGCTTCCACATGAGTTAGTTCCAGTGACGCAAATCGTGGCACCTCCCGAGGTAGTAATATAAGCGTCTCCGACATTTTGGATTACTGATGCCGATCCGGAAGTAACACTAAATGCATATGTAGTAGATGGATATTCGGAAATCTGACTGAATTGCCACATGTTCGAGCCTGGGTCGAAAAGCCAGTAGTTAGGATTTTTAATAGTAGGTGCTCCTACTTCCCTTCCTGTTGATGCTGTCTGAAGATTACTACAACCGGGCACCACTGCACGAACGGAAACATTGCCGGTGGAGCTATTAGTAATTGTTACACTACCAGCGGTAACATTGGGTTGCGTATAATTATTTATTGAATTTACCTTAGCTCCTCCTGTTGTTTGCCATACTAGGCTCATAGGCTTAGTGCTTTGAAGACCATAAGTACTGGTGGCTGTGAAGGTGGCGGAGTTGCCAGAACAGACTTGCGAAGTAACTAATGATGGTACAGAAGGCTTCTGCTTAATATAAATTCTCATCGTGTTACTGGAATTGGATGCTGGGGGGGCCAGGTATACGACCGCTATGTCACCATCACCCTTATTTGGATCAAGTTGGACGGTCTGAATAAATGAAATTCCGCCGGCAGAGGTTAACGTGATATTAGAGCTACTGTGCCAATATGCGGAATAGGTTCCTCCCATTATTGGAACAGACACGGTAATGTTGCTTGTGCCACAATCAATCCAAACTATTGAGTTGTTTGTATACGTTGTACCTCCAACTACCTGATTCGTATTGGTATCGAAAGTACCCCCAATCCGGATGTATGGCGGATCAATAGGCTGAGCCATGAGGTAATTTCCTAATAATAAGAAAGTGAGAAGCAAAAAGTGTTTCATGGGATCGTGATTTTGGTTGAGAATGTTATTTAGATTAATAGAAGTACAACCTGATCATTTCGGCAATGATGTCAATTCTTCACACAAGATTTCTTAGCGTGAATAATGATTTGTCTTGCTTTCTACGAAATGAAAAAAATTAATGGGAGTGGACATTTGAGTATTGTCTCAAATGAGCTTCGATGTTACTGTATCTGTATGAAGTTGTATTCAGATTGGCATTGCATTCGAACCGCCGCTACTAGGCAGCTATCGATTTACCTTGCCAAATTATAAAACTTAAGATGCGCGTTGATATCGCATATGATGGGTGCAGAAGTAATATTACTTTAAATCAAATAAAAATCCAAATATTTTTTATGGACCTATTTCTAATCTTGCAATGCAAGTTTATGTCATAATGTCGAAACATCGAAAACTCAACTTTCAACCGTCTGAAAACCTGAGAGGGGCTCACTAATCCCGCAAGATATGTGAGAAAACGGAGTGAAATTTGGTATTAAATTGAGCAGTTAGCTCAAACTTTAGAACGGACCCATAAAATCCTTTTCTCTTCAGTTTTATGTGCAGACTGTTATTGATAATCAAATAGTTATGATTTTTGAGGCCACTAAAACATAAACCTCCGAGAGACTCGAACCCTGAATCATTCGTGAATTATTTTTATGTAACGTGTTGTATTTTAGTAATTTACGGTTTATTTTTATGCTCGGAATGTGACGGTCTAAGAAATCGAGTGAGCATATCGAGAGCGCAGCTTTTGGATGTCATATAAAATATTGAATATTAGTGTGTTATAGATTAGGTTCGAATCCCTACGTGACCACTAGAAAATCAAAGACTTAGCAAAGCTTGCTATGTCTTTTTTATTATCTCCTTTGAGCTTTGATAAAAGAAAATCCCGGCGACTCTCTTAAATGTATTAAGGTTACCGAATGAAAACCGGCTTCTTCCAACCATTGCTTCACGACTTCAAAATCATAAGCTCGTCCACCGGCAAATACAAACAGGTTCCACCCTATCATAGAAGCAACTCCTTTTACAAAAAGAGAACCTTTCACATTAGTGTATTGGTCAAGAATGGCAATAACGCCATTGCTTGCTGTCGCATCCGCTATTTTTTTAAACAACTCCTTGTTGCCTTCCTCGTTAAGCCCGTGTATGATATTGCCGAGGAACATAAAATCAAATTTTTCGGCAGGCAGGTTTTCTTTTTCAAAGTCAGCCTCAAACAAATCAATTCTGCTTGCTACATCTTTTTCCTGTGTCAATGTAATTTTTGCATTTTCCAAACCCACCGCCCAATCCAGAACAGTTGCTTTCAGTTCGGGGTATTTTCTACAAAATTCTACGCAGTACAGTCCGTGTGAACCGCCTATGTCCAGCATTCGTTTGGGCGAAATGGTTAGTTTCATACGTGATACCACTTCTTTCACAGTAGCTGAACCCAGCCAACGCATGGCTACCTGAAATGAAGTTGCTACTTTACCATCTTTCATCATTTCATATCCTACCAATCCACCATCAGGATCCGTTTTCACTGCATAGGTGGCATTGTTGAGATTTTCGTTGAGTGACCTGAAGAACAGAACCATGTCGGGAAATAGGTCAATAGGAAAAGACCTCAACATGGCTTTTGTCAAGCTGTATTGATTTCCTTTTTTTGTTACATAGCCTATGGGAATCAGGCTGTTCAGTAGAGTCTCCACACCACGTTGGGTACAATCTGTTTTGTGACCGATTTCCTCCAACGTGAGCGGCCCGCTTTTTAAATGGTTAAACAGCCGTATGTCGCCCGCTGTTAATAAAGCCGAAGCCTGAAACAGGCTTACTCCTGTATCAAGCAATACGGTCGGAATAATTCCGACATTAATGAGCATACGCTCAATGAAGTTAGGTTTCAGTGGCATATCGTAATTAATTTGAATGTTACCTGACAGATCTGGTGTTTTACTTACAAGCAAAATTCTTCAAATATGTAATTAGCACGAGCTCACTACCTCCCCCCAATCAGCCGCTCCAACCTCCCCATCATCTCATCCTTCTCCTTCAACATCCGCTCATAAAGCTCCATTTTCTCGTCGTGCAACTTCCTAATCTCTTCAACAGGATTGATATTGTAAGTGGGCTAAAAATTCACACCGCCCGACTGGTCATGGAATTCCTGAAACGTGTTGGAGATAATATTCACAGCTTTCTCCTCATCAAAATTCCGAATCGCCTCAGCTGGTATCTTCAATATCGCCGAAACCTGCTCCAAAATGTCAGAATCGATCTTTTCCTTTTGTTCCAGTAAGGAAATTT